>NZ_JBNHFK010000001.1:0-525822 GCF_059090185.1 Arthrobacter sp. MDT1-49-2 | reverse complement strand
GATGCCTGGCTTCATCACTACAATCATCACCGAGCCCATACCGGGATCGGGGGCCTCTCACCTATCGAACGCGTTCACAACGTCCGTAAGAGTTACACCTAGACGTCGCCGGGGAACGGGAGCCTCAGGCGGGCCTGGTTGCCCTGCCGTCCAGCCAGAGAGTGTCGGAATCGTCGCGGTGGGTTCCCGTTGTTCCAACGTGTTTCCGGTCAACGCCGGGGCCGTTCTTAATGACGTGGACGAGTGCCATCCCGTGTCCGCGGCCGACGCCGTAGTCGGTCTTGAGCCATTCGAGGACTTCCGAAGCCTTGATGTTTTCACCGCTGAAGCCTTTGGCTGCAGCGATATCCAGAAGTTGGCGTGGCGTCGAGCCTGTTTTCTCCTCAAGGGCATCGAGGTACGCCTGGAAGGACATGCTGTCTCCTCATGATGTATCACCCTCGAAGGGTGAAGCGTGCCAACATCCGCACGGACGCTGCGGTAAGTGCGAGGGCAGTGCCCGCCATCAGCCAGTTCCACGGCTCATGGAACGGCAACAGGAAAACCAGCCAGACAGCCACGAACGTACTCAGTATCACCGCAACCGTTCGCCTGGCGTGCTTCTGAGACCGCGTCGGGTCCTCGCTCATGCAGGGAGGCTAGCGCGGCTGCGGAGGACTTTCCAGACCTGGCCGAAAGGAGCGCCCGTCCGGAAACGCGAAAGCGCCGGACGGACCGGGTTTGGCGGCTTTAATAATCCTTGCGAGCTCTGCGAGCCAGGATTTTCGTTGCCGCCGTTCCGGTCCGCCCGGCGCCGGGCGAAGCAGACAGACTGGCTATGCAGCCACGGCCGCCTCATGGAACTTCTTGCCGTTGACCCGCTCGGATGCACCGACACGGTCCAGGTACGGCGTGATGCCGCCCAGGTGCATCGGCCAGCCGGCGCCGAGGATCATGCACAGGTCGATGTCCTCGGGACCTGCCACCACGCCTTCGTCGAGCATGAGCCCGATTTCCTCGGCCAGGGCGTCCTGCGTGCGGCGCAGGACTTCCTCCGAGGTGGAGGGGGTGGTGCCGAAGTCCAGCATCGCCAGGGTTTCCTCGGGGATGTAGGCGTTGCCGTCCTCGTCCTTCTGCCACAGGGACTTGATGCCGGCGTCAATGATCTTCTGCGAGTTCTTCGAGAGCCAGAAGCGCTCACCGAACGCACTGTGCAGGGATTCCTGGACGTGCTGTCCCACCGGCAGGCCCACGAGGGCAAGCAGCGTGAACGGAGACATCGGCAGGCCCATGGGGCGCAGCGCGTTGTCCGCCGTGGCGGCGTCGGTGCCTTCGTCGAAGACGCGGGTAATTTCGCCGAACATGCGGCCCAGGATGCGGTTCACCACGAAGGCGGCGGCATCCTTGACCAGCACGGCGGTCTTCTTGAGCTGCTTGGCGAGGACAAACGCGGTGGCCAGGACGGCGTCGTCGGTCTTGGGAGCCCGGACAATCTCCAGCAGCGGCATCACCGCCACCGGGTTGAAGAAGTGGAAGCCCACCACGCGCTCGGGGTGCTGAAGGTCCGCTGCCATCTCCGTCACGGAGAGGGAAGAGGTGTTCGTGGCCAGGATGCACTCGGGGGAGACGACGGCCTCCACCTCGGCGAAGACCTGCTTCTTGACTGACATCTCTTCGAAGACGGCTTCGATGACGAAGTCGGCGTCCGAGAAGGCTTCCTTGGAGACCGACCCGGTGACCAGTGCCTTGGTGCGGTTGGCGGCGTCGGGGGAGATGCGCTTCTTGGCGAGCATCTTATCCACCTCGGCGTGCACGTAGCCCACGCCCTTGTCCACGCGCTCCTGGTCGATGTCCGTCATGACCACGGGTACCTTCAGCTGGCGGGCGAACAGCAGGGCGAGCTGGCTGGCCATGAGGCCGGCACCGACCACGCCGACCTTGGTGACCGGACGGGCAAGCTTCTTGTCTGGCGCGCCGGCGGGACGCTTGCCGCGCTTCTGGACCAGGTCCAGGAACGCGTACACGGTGGAGGTGAACTGCGGGGACTGCATCAGTTCGGCCAGGGCGTCGCATTCGGCTTCGCGGGATTCCTCGCGGGTCCAGGTTTTGCCGTGCTCCAGCAGGTCCAGGACCTTGGCCGGTGCCGGTGCGGCGTTGGAGGTCTTTGCCTCCACAAACGCGCGGCCGCGGGCTACGGCTGCGTCCCAGGCTTCGCCCACGGCAGCCGGCTCGACGGCGTTGGGGCGCTGCACCTGCTCCTCGCCGGTGATGACGCGGGCGGCCCAGGTGAGGGACTGCTCCAGGAAATCGGCCGGCTCGAAGAGGGCGTCGGCGATGCCCAGCTTGTAGGCAGCCGGCCCGTTCAGGGTGCGGTTGTTGCTCAGCGGGTTTTCGATCATCACCTTGACGGCGTTCTCGGGCCCGATGAGGCGCGGCAGCAGGTAAACGCCGCCCCAGCCCGGAACCAGGCCGATGAAGGCCTCGGGCAGGGAGATCGCACCGGCACCGGTGGACACCGTGCGGTAATCGGACTGCAGTGCAATTTCCAGGCCGCCGCCCAGGGCGACGCCGTTGATGAAGGCGAAGCTGGGAACACCCAGGCTGCCCAGCTTGGCGTACACGTCGTGGCCCAGGCGGGCCATGGCGTAGCCGGCTTCGATGTCGGAGATGCCCTTGACCGCGGACAGGTCGGCACCGGCCACCAGGTAGAACGGCTTGCCGGTGACGCCGACGCCGACAATTTCCCCGGCTTCGGCACGTGCCTTAAGCGCGTCCAGCTTTTCACCGAGCTCGAGCAGGGTGTTCGGGCCAAGCGTGGTGGGACGGCTGTGGTCGACGTCGTTGTCCAGGGTGATCAGTGCGAAGGTGCCGGCATTGCCGGGCAGCTGGATGTCCGAGACGTAGGAGTGGGTGACAACCTCGTTGGGGAAGAGGCCCGCGAGGCGCTGGTAATCAGGAGCTGACATTACTTGGTGGCCTCCGTGGAATCGGTGTTGTAGTCGGGGTGGTTCGGGTTTTCCCAGATCACGGTGGCGCCCATGCCCAGGCCGATGCACATGGTGGTCATGCCGTAGCGGACGCTCGGATCTTCCTCGAACTGGCGGGCCAGCTGGTTCATCAGGCGCACGCCCGAGGAGGCCAGCGGGTGGCCGACGGCGATGGCGCCGCCGTAGCGGTTCACGCGGGGATCGTCGTCGGCAATGCCGAAGTGGTCCAGGAAGGACAGCACCTGGATGGCGAAGGCCTCGTTGATTTCGAACAGGCCGATGTCCTCGATGGACAGGCCGGTCTGTTTCAGCACCTTTTCGGTGGCGGGGACCGGGCCGTAGCCCATGACCTCGGGCTCAACGCCGGCAAAGGCGAAGCCGACCAGGCGCATCTTCACACCCAGGCCGAGTTCCTCGGCGGCTTCGGCCGAGGCGAGCAGGGCGGTGGTGGCGCCGTCGTTCAGGCCGGCGGCGTTACCGGCGGTGACGCGGCCGTGGGCGCGGAACGGGGTGCGCAGTGCGGCCAGGTCCTCGACCGTGGTACCGGGCCGCGGCGGCTCGTCCACGGTGTTCAGGGTCCAGCCGGTGCCGGGTTTCTTGGTGGCAACGGGTACCAGATCAGGCTGGATCTCGTTGTTGGCGTAGGCCCTGGCGAGCTTCTCCTGGCTGGCGGCGGCGTACGCGTCGGTGCGTTCCTTGGTGATGTTCGGGAAGCGGTCGTGCAGGTTCTCGGCGGTGTTGCCCATGTTCAGGGCGGCCGGATCCACCAGGCGCTCGGTCATAAAGCGCGGGTTCGGATCGGCGTCCTTGCCCATCGGGTGGTTGCCCATGTGCTCCACGCCGCCGGCGATGACGACGTCGTAGGCGCCGAAGCCGATGCCGGAGGCGGTGGTGGTCACGGCGGTCATGGCGCCGGCGCACATGCGGTCGATGGCGAAGCCGGGCACCGTGCGCGGCAGGCCGGCCAGCAGTGCGGCGGTACGGCCGATGGTCATGCCCTGGTCACCGGACTGGGTGGTGGCGGCAATGGCCACTTCGTCGATCCGTTCCGCGGGGAGGGAGGGGTTGCGGCGCATCAGTTCACGGATGCACTTGACCACCAGGTCGTCTGCACGCATTCCGGCGTAGATGCCCTTTTCGCCGGCCTTGCCGAACGGAGTCCGTACTCCGTCTACGAAAACTACGTCCCTGATCTGCCGTGATCGGCTTTGTGGGCTCACGTACTTACTCCTCTTTGAGATATGAAACGGAACAACGTCCGACTCGATGTTACTCGCGAGTAACATAGGCCGCAAGGGACCCCGGCGGGCCGAGCGGGCGGAACCGGCTATGACGTGGATCATGCAGGTCCCGCCACCGACCCTACCCACATACCGCCGGAATCCGCAGCCGGATTTCCACTGCTACCTTGGTCCGATGGATGCCGTTGCCGACCCAGCCCTGGCGGACTGGCTGACCGAAGTGCGCCGTGCGCCCGATGCACCGCCGTCCCTTGCGGAGATACGCCGGTTACGTGCGCCGCGGCGCAGGGAAGCCGGGCCGGATTTGGCCGCGGTGCGCGACATTTTCATTCCCGCTCTCCCGGACGCCGGAAGTGTTACGGACCATGTCCCGCTCCGGGCACGGCTGTACCGGCCCGGGCCCGGAGCGCTGCCGCTGACGGTCTTCGCTCACGGCGGGTGTTTCGTCTTCGGCGGACTGGACTCCCATGACCGGTTGTGCCGCCGGATGGCGCGTCTGGCGGGCACGGCGGTCCTGGCGGTGGATTACCGGTTGGCGCCCGAGCATCCCGCGCCCGCGGCGGTGGAGGACCTGGTCCGGGCTGTCCGGTGGGCGGCCGGAGGTCCGGAGGTGCTGGGGCCGATCCTTCCTGTAACGGGACTGGCCGGAGACAGCGCCGGCGGACTCATTGCCTATCAGGCTGCCCGCCGGCTGGCGGCAGGGGTTGCGGCATCCCGGCCCGATCTGCTGTTTCTGGCCTATCCCAACACCGACCTGACTCCGGGGCTGCCGGCGGCGAAGGAGAAAGGGGAGGGGTGGGGTTTGTCGGTGCGGAACCTGGACTGGTTTGTGCGGTTATGGCTTCCGGATGCCTCGCCCGAAAAGCTGGCTGAGTTCAGTCCCGTACACGGGCTTGCCGGTCAGGGGAGCCCGGCGTCGATGCCGGTCACCACCCTGTTGGCTACCGCTGAACACGATCCCTTACAGCCCGAGGGCGCTCGACTGGCCGAGCGGCTTCACGCGGCAGGCACACCGGTGGACTACGTTTCCCATCCCGGGCTGGTCCACGGTTTCCTCACACTGGATACCGTCTCGGAAGCCGCCCGGAGGGCCGGGGACAGGCTGCTTGCCCGCTACGGCGGCCGGCTTCGGGAGGCTGCCGGCTGATGCCCGCGGGCTCCCGGGCCGGAAGCTCCCGACCGGGACGCCTATGCCCCCGCAGCACCCGGGTGGCCGACGGCGCGGTGTTCCGCCCGCCGGAGAACCAAGCGCTGGCTCACCAGCGCACCTGCGGCGCTGCATACCCAGAGAATGAGTGCGGCGAGGACCCAGTCGCCAAAGCCTGCCACGCTCACGCCGCCGGGGAACAAGCCTGCTATCAACAGGGCCAGGAGCGCAGCGATCAATCCGGTTCCGCCGGCGAAAGTGGGGGCGTACCGGCTTGCAGCTCTAGAGACCAGCGGCAGCAGCGCGGCCTGGGCCAGCACCACCACCAGGACGGCGACAATGAAACCGGGCACCTGGAGCGAAAAACCTGAGACCCACCACAGACTCAGGAGGAGCCCCGCACAGGCCGCCAGGATGTGGATTCCGATGGTGGTTAGAAGGTTCTTCACGATGCTCACCTGACCTTCGCGTGGACTTGCATCAACGGAACCACACTAGGCCGCGCTCGCGGATCCGTGATCACCCGCATGGGGTGAGTGCTCGGCCGCTGAGCGCCCGGCCGCCTGAGTTCCCGGCCGGTGAGTTCCCGACCGCTTGAGTTCCCGACCCCGCGGGTTCAGGGCAGCTGTCCGCAGCGGTAGGCGGCCGAAACGGCGTCGTGTCTGGAGGAAACCCCGAGCTTGGCGTAGATGATCTTCACGTGGGTTTTGACCGTGTTGACGGATACCTGCAGTTCGGCGGCAACCTGAGGCAGGGAAAGGTGGGACGGCAGCAGCGAGAGGATCTCCTGCTGCCGCGGCGTCAGGGGATAGGGACGCCTGACGGCGGGGCGCAGGGCGAGCACCCGTTCAGCTGTTTCTTCCTCGGCCCCGCAGGCGCCGGCGCGTTCAGCAAGCAGGTCGGTGACCTCGGCTGGTCCGTTGGCCAGCGGGCGCAGCACATCAAGCTCCTCGCTTTGGTGCAGGGCCCGGCCCAGGTGCTCCACGGCCAGGGCCCGCCGGCCGGTGCGGACGGCCATGGAGCATTCCAGGACGGACACTTGGATCGCTGTCCAGCCGAGGAGGGGACGGCAGGAGCCGTTGTAGAGCGGCTGTAGGCGTTCGGCGGCGGTGGTGAACCGGCTGATGGCCGCGGCGCCGGAGGCACGCAGCAGGCACAACTCCCCGGACCGCGGAAGGCGTTCCCTGGTCCAGTCCGTCACTTCCCGCGCACGCCTGCTGTGCCCCAGTGCCAGGGCGGCGGTATGTTCCGTCACTGCGATCCAGGCGGCCAGCACCGCATCAAAGGGATCTTCCGGCGCCAGAAGGTCGCGTGCCCGCCGCAGTTCGTTCAGGGCACGGTATCCGCCGCCCAGATCCAGCAGTGCACAGCCCTCCAGGACGGCGGCAGCGGCACGCATCGTGGCTCCGATCCCGTGCGGAACTGATTCGAGCTGGCCCAGGTTGGCGCGTGCCGCCGCGCTGAGTTCCCGTGCCGACGCCGGTTCCATCCGCAGCAGGGCCCGCAGCGCCTGCACCAGGTGTGCTGCCGGGCGCTCCGGTCCGTTCGATTCCGGCGTTGCGGCCGGGGGATTGCCTGCCTGGGTCAGGAACCGGCCAGCGTCACGAAGCTGTCCCCGGACAGCCGCCCCGAAGGCCAGTGTGGTCAGTATTTTTTCGGCCGCACGGTTGTTGCGTACCTCGGCGGCATCCGCGAGCGCATCAGCCGCCCAGCCCTCGGCGGCTGAAAAGTTCCCCACCGCCTGCGCAGCCGCGGCCTCCAGCAGCATGGCCTCAATCCGGATATCCGGAAGCGGCGAGCCCGTCGGCGGGTCAGCCCTACGGAAGGCTGCGGTGCCGGCCGAAGGGGCGCGCCAGGACGGGCTGAACCAGGCGAGACCGGCATGCACCAGGGCCCTCAGGTCCCGGACGTCCTTTTCGGCGGCGCCGCTCCAGTTGTTTTCCGCGGCGTCGGCGAACCGTGCAGCGCTTATCGGTTCCAGGGTCTCCAGGTGCGCAAGCGCGGCTACAAGGCTGAGTTTCGTGTTGGTGAGCACTGCTGTCTCCGCCATCGGAGCGAGGGCACGAAGGACGGGAGCTGCCCGCCCCGAGGCGACCAGCCGGACCCCGTGACTGCAGAGGATTGCAGCCACCAGCCCGTCGTCTTCGGTGGCGGCGGCGTGCCGCAGGGCTGCCGCGGGATCACCGGCGCGGGTGTGCCAGTCAGCTGCCACCCCGTGCAGCCGGTGCAGTTCGCCAGGTACGGTCCGGATCAGGGCGTCCAGGAAGTAGTCCCGCAGCACGGACCGGGAACGGAATGTTCCCGGTCCGGCCGGCTCCACCAGCCCGCGCTCCGTGAGCTGCGTGAGCACCCAACCGGCATCCGGCCGGCCGGAGAGCTCCTCTGCCTGGGCGGCGCTGACTTCATGGCAGACACCCGTGCTGGCGAGCAGGCCGGCCTCGGCTCCGTTGAGGGTGGGCAGGACATCCCGCTCGAGATACTCCGTCAGCGGCCGCATACCGTCCGGCGGAAGGGGCCCGCCGGCAGACTGGTGGAGGGAACGCAGTGCCAGTACGGTGCACGCGGGCCATCCGCCGTGGTGCTGGTGCACCCGGCCCACCGAGTGCTCTCCCACCTGCGGAGCCAGCAGGCTGGCCAGTTCTTCCGTCTCGCTGCCGGTGAACGCCAGATCGGCGGCAAACAGGTCCAGCAATCTGCCGGAGAGGCGGGCGGGTCCGGCGTCCACGGCGGCAGCGTTCCGGGTTGTCGCGAGCGACTGGACCGGATATGCACCCCGGTTCAGCAGCTCCGGAAGCCAGTAGTCGCGTTCGCCCGCGCTGAAGACGTCAATGTCATCGAAGACCAGGCGCACCTGCCGGTCCCCGAGATGGGAACAGAGCCGGGAAAGAGCCGCACCGGCAGAACCTTCGGTTTCCTCCAGCGCATCAAGGGCGGCGGGGGAAATAACCGAAGACTCACGGAGTCCGGCCAACACGGCTGGCCAGACGGCCCCATGGTGGCGGGGGTCCGCCCCGTTGACCCAGATGGATGGGCAAGCGGATCCCTGCGTCCATTGGCGAAGCAGGGTTGTCTTACCGAAACCGGCGGGTGCCGTCAGGAGCACCGAGCCGGGGGCGGCATCCAGGGCGGCCATCAGCCGGGGCCGAACGATTAGCGCCGGCAACGGGGCCGGGGGAGACACCCCGGGCGGCCCGGTGCCGGCCTGCACGTAGCGTTCCACCTTTTGAGTCTAGGTCCGCCCGGCCGGGTTTAACCCGGACGCTTTAGGCGAGGGCCATGGACTTGAGGCGCTCATATTCGGATTCGCTAATCTCTCCCTCTGCCAGCAGTGTGCGGGCGGACTGGATTTGCTCCTCGGGGGTAGGGCGTCCCGCCACCCGCCGGACGTATTTCTCCGTTTCCTCCGCCATCCTCTCCTCACGCTCCCGGTTCCGCCGTGTCATGCCCTCGCCGCGGGCGATCACGTAGATCAATGCGCTGAGGAAGGGTGCCACAAACAGGAAAACGATCCACAGCGCCTTGGCGAAGCCGCCCATCGAGCTGTCACGGAACAGGTCACCAAGGATTTGGAACAGCAGCATCAAGTAGGCGACGAACAGGAAGGAAACCACTATGGTCCACATCAGTTCCCAGAAACTCATGGTTTGTCTCCTTAGGGATTGCCCGGCTGTGTAACACCATCTGCGCGCCGATTCGCCTGCCGGGCGTGCCGGCCCCGACGCTGGCTTCATTGTCGAACCGCTGACCGGGACGGCGCATCGTGCTGCGCAACCTGATTGGCGCAAAAGCGAGAGTTCACCCGATGGGGGTGAATTCGGAGCGTCGTCGGCGGTCCGGTTTCCCGCCCGTGATGCCGGTCTCGATTCGAAGCTCCGGCACCTGCCTCGCTAAAGTAAGTAGGATGAGTATTGAGACCAAAGCCGCGCCAGACAGCCGTGCCGATGTCCGCCGCAACGGCATGGTTCATGTTCGCGGAGCGCAGGAAAACAACCTGCGCAACGTCGACGTCGACATTCCGCGCGATGCCATCGTCGCCTTTACGGGAGTGTCGGGCTCCGGGAAATCCTCCCTCGCCTTCGGCACCATTTACGCCGAAGCCCAGCGGCGTTACTTCGAATCAGTGGCCCCGTATGCGCGGCGGCTCCTGTCCCAGGGGCACAACCCCAAGGTTGAGGAAATCACCGGGCTGCCGCCGGCCGTTGCCCTGCAGCAGCGCCGCGGAGCCCCCAGTTCCCGTTCCACCGTGGGTACGCTGACGACGCTCTCGAACTCCATGCGAATGCTCTTTTCCCGTGGCGGCACGTACCCGGCCGACGCGGAGCCGGGCAGCCTCGACTCGGATGCTTTCTCCCCGAACACCGCCGCCGGGGCCTGCCGGGAATGCTCAGGGCTGGGTATTGCCCACACGGTGACCGAGGATTCCCTCGTCCCGGATGCCGGCCTGACCATCCGCGAGGGTGCCATTGCCGCCTGGCCCGGGGCCTGGCAGGGAAAGAACCTGCGCGACATCCTCATCCAGCTGGGCTACGACGTCGACGTGCCCTGGAAGAAGCTGCCGAAGAAGGACCGCGACTGGATCCTGTTCACCGAGGAACAGCCGGTGGTGATGATCACGCCGCAGCGAGACCGCGTGGCCAAACCGTACAAGGGCCGCTTCTGGAGCGCCAAGAGCTACGTGATGCACACGCTGGCCGATTCGGGCAGCGAACAGATGCGCAACCGCGTCCTCGAATACATGGTCTCCGGACCGTGCCCGGTCTGCGGGGGCGCGGGCCTGCGTCCCGAGGCGCTCGCAGTCACCTTCGCCGGCCGGAACATTGCCGAGCTGAATGGCGCCACACTGGCGGAGCTGGCGGAAATCATCCGGCCGACGGCGGAGCTCAAGTCGGTCGGCACGGCCTCCCGTGCGGCTGCCTCCAATGAGGACACCGAAGTGGCCGTGACCATTACCCGGGACCTGCTGGGACGGCTGGAAGTGCTGCTCGGCCTGGGACTGGGCTACCTCAGCCTGTCCCGTGCCACCCCCACCCTGTCACCGGGAGAGATGCAGCGCCTGCGGATTGCCACCCAGCTGCGGTCGGGGCTGTTTGGCGTTATCTATGTCCTGGATGAGCCGTCTGCGGGTCTGCACCCGGCGGACGCGGAACCGCTGCTGACGGTCCTGCAGGAGCTGAAGGACGCCGGCAACTCGGTGTTCGTCGTCGAGCACAACATGGACGTGGTGCGCAGCGCGGAGTGGATTGTCGACGTCGGCCCGGAGGCCGGCGACGGCGGCGGAACCGTGCTCTACAGCGGACCCGTGGAGGGATTGGCCGAGGTCAAGGACAGTGCCACCCGCCCGTTCCTGTTCGGGGACGCCCGCGACGTGCCGCCGGCCCGCCGGGTGCCGGAACAGTGGCTGAGCCTGAAGGGCATCACGCGGCACAACCTGCGCGAACTGGATGCGGAAATCCCCCTGGGTGTGCTGACGGCGGTGACCGGTGTCTCCGGCTCCGGCAAGTCCACCCTGGTCAGCCAGGTGCTGGCTGAAACCGTGGGCGGCAAGGTCAACGGTGCCGCGCCGAAGCCGGCGGACGATGACGCAGCGGAGGATGACGATCCGGGTGCCAAGGTCCGCGGCATCGCCGGCCTGGAGCACCTGGACCGGCTGGTCCGCGTGGACCAGCGGCCCATCGGTCGCACGCCGCGCTCCAACCTCGCCACTTATACGGGCCTTTTCGACGCCGTCCGGAAGTTGTACGCCTCAACCGAGGAGGCCCGTGCCCGGGGGTACACCGCCGGGCGGTTCTCCTTCAACGTGGCCGGCGGACGCTGCGAGACCTGTCAGGGTGAAGGCTTCCTCGCCGTCGAACTGCTCTTCCTGCCCGGCACCTACGGGCCGTGCCCGGTCTGCCACGGCGCCCGCTATAACGAGGAAACCCTGCAGGTCACCTACCGCGGAAAGTCCATCGCCGATGTGCTGGCCATGCGGGTGGAAACCGCCGCCGAGTTCCTCGCCGACATCCCCGCAGCTGCCCGCAGCCTGCGGACCCTGCTCGACGTCGGACTGGGCTATCTGCGGCTGGGCCAGCCCGCCACGGAGCTCTCCGGCGGCGAGGCGCAGCGCATCAAGCTCGCCACCGAGCTGCAGCGCGCCCGGCGCGGGCACACGCTCTACCTGCTGGATGAACCCACCACCGGCCTGCATCCGCAGGACGTGCAGCTGCTGCTGGGCCAGCTCAACCGGCTCGTGGAAGCAGGCAACACCGTGGTGGTGGTGGAACACTCCATGAATGTGGTGGCCTCAGCCGACTGGGTCATCGACATGGGCCCCTCCGGCGGGGAGGAAGGCGGCCGGATCATCTGCGCCGGCACCGCGGCGGACGTTGCCGGCTGCGAGGCAAGCCGGACCGCGCCGTACCTTGCGGCGGCGCTCAAGACGCTCGGTTAGGCTTCCGGCCCGCGCCGGAAGCGTTCCCAGGCGGACTGCCGGGACATACCCAGGGCGGTGCCGATGGTTGCCCAGCTGATGTTCCGTTCCCGGGCGACCGCCACCCAGCGCTGAAGGTGCTGCTCCACCTGGTCCCGGGCTTCGGCGACCCGGGGCAAACGTGTGAGCAGCTCTTCATCGTTCAGCGCGTCCCAGGGGGTTCCGGGCAGCGGGTCCGACGCCGAGGAGCGGTGGGCCTCCAACATTCGCAGCGCTTTGGCGGCACAGTCGCGGCAGACAGCGGCAGTGGGTGCTGCCGCCAGGACCCCGGTTTCCTCCCGGCCGCGCAGGCAGAAGGAGCACATAAAGGGATGGCTCGGGGTGTCGGTGCGGTCCACTGCGGGCAGCTCGGGAAGCATGCGGCCATCCTATCCATCCCGGTGACCGGTCGCCCATCTCTTGTGCTGTCAGGTATTACCTGACAGGATGTCCGCAGTCTCGGGAGGTGCCCGGACGATACGGGGGATGGTCAGATGGCGGCAGAGGACATTGAGGCTCGGCCGGCCGGAACCGAGAGCAGCACGGCCACCCCAGGCACGCGGACCACTGGAGGACGCGGGTTGGGTTTCCTGCTCTGCACCGCCGCGTCGGAGGGATTCGGGGACGCCATCAGCCGCACGGTGCTTCCCATCCTTGCGGTGTCGGTGCTGGGTCTGGGCGCAGGGTTCGTCGGGATGCTCAATGCGGTAGGGGTTGCAGCGTTTGTGCTTCTGGGCGTGCATGTGGGTGCTGCGGTGGACCGGAAGGGGAAGCCGCACCGCGCCATGGGCACTGCGTCGCTGCTGCGGTGCCTGGCGCTCCTCGCCCTCGCAGGGGCTGCCCTCGCAGGGGCTGCCCTCGGCGGATGGCTCTCACCCCCGGTGCTCGCCGGGGCGGCGCTCCTTATCGGGGTGGCCGACGTCGTTTTCACCACCGCCCAGACGCTACTCATACCCACCGTCGCCGGCAGGCGGGGCCTCAAACATGCCTACTCACGCCTGGCGATCACCGGACAAACGGCATCGGCAGGAGCCGCCGCCGCGGCAGGTGCGTTCCTGGCGCTGCTCGGCATGCCTCTGCTGCTCGCGGCAGCGGCAATCGCCTACGCCGCCTCCCGGCTGTTCCAGCTTGGTCTTCCGCGCAGCGTGCGGAGCGGCGTCGTTTCCCACCGAAGCGGGCTGGGCGGCACAGGCACAGGCGCCCTTCGGCCGGGGGCCCGGCCGCGCCAAGGAAGGGAAGGTTTTGCCCTCCTCCGGAAGTCACCCGCCCTGTGGTCGCTTACCCTCAGTGCCTGCCTGACCAACGCCGCGGCCATGGTCGGTAACACCATCCTCCCGGTCTATGCACTGCGGGATCTCTCTCTGGCACCTGCTGCCTATGCCGTGCTTGGGGCTTTCGGTGCGGCAGGGGCGGTCCTGGGGGCAGCGGCGGCACCGTCCATCAGTAGCAGGTGGGGTTTGCGGGTCACCCGGGCGGGCGCGGCAGTGCTATCCGTCCCGGTCATCCTGCTGGTAGTGGCCTGCACCTGGCTTCCCGGCCCGGAATTGGTGTGGCTGGGTGCGGAATTCCTCTTGTGGGCCTTCCTGGTGGCAGTAGCCGGAGTGGCCGGATCGGAGGTCCTGCCCGGGTCCGTCCCGCCTGACCGTCTGGCCACCGCTGGTGCGGCGCAGCGGACGCTGACACTCGGCGTCATGCCGGTTGCTGCCCTCTCGGCCGGCCTGCTAGGGGCAACTGCCGGAACACCGCCCGTGTGCTGCTTGTGGGTCCTTCTGGCGGCAGCGGCTGCCGTACCGATCCTCGGCGCGCGGTCCCTCGAGCGTTTCCGGTAAGCCGGACGGGTGTGGCTGCAGTTACTCCGCAGGGGGAACGGAGGGGCCTGCGGTCCTGGGAGGCGGCGTCTGTCCCGGTACACCGGGACCGGCGTTCCGGCGGAAGCGAAGGTAGCTGTACACGATGAGTGCCAAGCCGATACACCCCGAGGCAATCAGGGTTCCGCCCGTAACCCAGCCGCCGGGCAGCCACCAGGAATCCCGCAGCCGCCACCACTGCGGCGCCTGCCGCCACAGCCCCCACACCACACCCGTTGCCATCACGGCCAGAGCGGCGCATACGGAGCCCGCAATGCGCGGCCAGGTTTGCACGCCCTGCGCTGCGGCCCGAAAGGCACGAACCCGGACCGGATGCAGCCAGCGGTGGGCCCACGCGTACCGCAGCGACAACACCGCCAGTCCGGCGACAATCATCAGCAGGCCCGGTCCGGGAAGCACCAATGCTGCCGCCCCCAGGACAACCAGGCTCCAGCCGGCCACCTCAATGCCGGTGCGGCGCAGCCAGGCCGGGATCCGTTCCGTGCGCATCATCCACCAAGCTTTGCACACTGCCGGACCGGGAAGCAGGTCCCGCCGCGTCACCAATTCCGCGGTGGGCCGCACCGGGTGCCAGAATGCTGCCTGACTATCCGCGGACAGGAAGGAAGACCAATGACGTTCCATATGGAGGCCATAGGGAAGGTGTCATCCAGCCGGAGCGAGGTGCGGGACGACGACTGGGACAGTGAGAGCGCCGTCATCTCGCTGGATCCGGCCCTGTTTACGGAGGAAGCGCTGTGGGGGCTGGCGGAGTTCAGTCACGCGGAGGTCCTTTTTGTCTTTGACCAGGTCCCGGAGAACAAGGTGGAGCGCGGCGCCCGCCGGCCGCGGGGCAACGCGGACTGGCCCCTGGTAGGTATTTTTAGCCAGCGCGGCAAGAACCGGCCCAACCGGATCGGGACCACCATTGTGCAGATCTCCTCGGTGGACGGGATGTCCCTGAAGGTCACCGGTCTGGATGCGGTGGACGGCACGCCGGTGCTCGACATCAAACCCTTTATGGCCGAGTTCGGCCCCCGTGGTGCGGTAGTCCAGCCACAGTGGGCCACGGAGCTCATGCGCAGCTACTGGTAGCCGACGGGGTGGCCGGCCCGGCGCCGTCACCGGGTTAGGCTGGGGCATGCTTACCGAGCCCCTTCCCGTTGCAACGCTGCTCCACGGAGTCCGGCTGCGGATGATGGACCCGTCCGATGCCGGTGCGCTTACCGCGGCCTACCGGCTTAACCGGTCGCATCTGGCGCCGTGGGAGCCGTTGCGGGAGGAGGACTTCTATACCTCAGCCGGACAGCAGGCCGTTATTGACGCGAAGCTTGAGCTGTACCGGGCGGGCAGCGAGGTGCCCTTGGTCCTGGTGGACGGGGAACGGATCATCGGTGCCGTCACACTGACTGGAATTGTCCGTGGCCCGTTCCTGTCCGCGAATCTGGGGTACTGGATAGATGGAGACTACGCCGGGCGGGGGATCGGCACCGCGGCCGTTGCCGCCGTCGTGGAAACCGCCCGGGAGCAGCTGGACCTGCACCGCATCCAGGCTGCGGCCCTACCGCACAACGTTCCGTCGCTGCGGATCCTGGAACGGCTCGGCTTTGAACGCATCGGCCTGGCGCCGCGGTACCTGAGGATCGCCGGACAATGGCAGGACCACGTTCTTCTCCAGCGGATCCTGCAGGGGCCGCTGTGAACGGGGTGCTGCGGGCCGAAGTGATCACTACGGTGCGCCTGAGGCTGGAACCGTTGTCCGTGCATCATGCCGAGGAAATGGTTGCGGTGCTGGCAGGCACTGCCATTTATCGGCACATCGGGGGTACGGCGCCCACCGTTGAGGAACTGGGTGCCCGGTACGCCGTCCAATCGGTCGGCGTGTCACCGGACGGCAGGGAGGCCTGGCTGAACTGGATCATCCGGGAGCAGGGCGCCGCCGTCGGCTTTGTGCAGGCCACCGTGGCCGTTGGCGAACCGAGCCCGACGGCGGACGTGGCGTGGGTGGTGGGCGAAGCCTTCCAGGGCCGCGGCATTGCCACGGAAGCGGCCGGGGCCGTGCTTGCCTGGCTGCTGCCGCGCACATCGGGAGCGGCAGCGGCCTCCATCCATCCGGAGAACCCGGCCTCCGCCGGTGTCGCGCTGAAACTGGGGCTGGCCGGCACCGGTCAGCTGGACGAGGACGGCGAAGAACTGTGGCACCGCGGGGCCATGCCTTCGTAGGAGTGCCTGCGCAGCAGAACGGCGGGTCCGGAAGCATCGTGCTCCGGCACCCGCCGTTCCATGGTTGGAAGGCTTACTTGACCTTGACGGTCATCATGCCCTTCGGGTTGCTCTGGATCACTTCAATGGTGGTGCCGGTGCCTGCCACTACTACGCTGCCCTGCGGGTTCGCCGGGTCATAGTACGCATTCGGATTGCTGTCATTGAAGACCGCGATACCGGGCTTGGAGGGCACGTTGAGCGTGGTCATCCCGGCCGCCGTTTCGCGGTGCAGGCTGATCGGATCGGTGGCTTCCTTGCTGAACGTCGCATCAAAGCTCTGGATCCGGTTCCGTGCCAGGGTGCCGTCGGTCCACCGCAGGGCCTGGGGCCGGGCATCCACCGGAAGCACCAGGCCTGCACCGGGATGCTGGCTGGTGTTGTTATTGCGCTGCCCTGCGTTCCAGTACGTCACCAGCAGCCCGTTCTGGTACGGGAAGTGCTCCACCTTGTCCGGTGCACTGACGGCCCAGCCGAAGTTGTACGGGCCGGTCTGGAGCGTGGTGTCGTAACCGGCATATTGCCGGTTCTCGGCAATGTAGTACCTGCCGTTGCCGTTGGCGTCCTTGGGCAGGGTTACCACTACAGCCTGCTGCTTCTTGGTGGCGTGGTAGGACGGGCCGAGCATGTGCGTGGATTTTTCTCCGGCCGTGGCTACGTCATAGTCCAGCCACCCCATCTGCAGCTTTTCCCAGGCGCCCATGTGGTTGGGGGTGGTGCCGATGGAGTCCTCGCCCCGGCCCAGCCAGGAGCCGGAGCTCATCAGGGTCCAGAATCCGGTTCCGTTGTCCCCGCCGGCCGTGTCGTACAGATCCGGCAGGCCAAGGTCGTGACCGTATTCGTGGGCAAAGACACCGAGTCCGCCGTTCTCCGGTTCAGTGGTGTAATCCCGGATCCAGACCTTGGAATCACCGATCCGGATACCGCCGAACGGGTTGCTGGCCGGGCCCTCGACGCCGCGCCCGGCCTGGCCGACGGACCAGCGGTGTGACCAGATGGCCGACGACGCCGCGCCTGCTTCCTCACCCTCGCCGGCATGGATTGCCTGGAAGTGGTCGATGTAGCCGTCCGGCTCGTCGAAGTTGCCGTTCTGGTTGTAGTCGTAACGGTCCCACTGGTCGAAACCGGCCAGATAGGCGTCAATATCCGCGGCACTCTTGCCGGCGGCAATCTGGCTGTCATACCAGGCATCGGCCGCATCCTGGACGAAACGGGTCATATCCGTCTGGGATTCGGTTTCACCGTAACTGGCCGAATTATAGGGCACCGTCACCCAGTCGCTGACGTCGCCGTCGACCGTGTACCGGCCGCTGGACATCTCTTCATACAGGGTTTTCAGGGATTCGCCCTGCGGATTGAAAAACATGTCCATGTAATGTTCCCGGTCGAACTCCGGGAGCCAATAGGTGGAGTTGTCCACGCTGCGATTGGGGGCGGGAATCTGGTTGTATGCCGGCCCCGGCGCCGATGCCGGGAAGCGGGGGTCCACCTGGTCCCCGAACTCAATCAGGAAGGACAGGATCTGATCGCTGTCCTCCAGGCCGTACTCCGCCCACTGGCCCGGAGCCACCTGGACGGATTTGGAACCGCCGCGGTTCTGGACGGGCGCTTCGCCGCGCACCACCTTTTCCACCGCCTGCTGGTTCCGCGCCCGGCGTTCATCCGCGGCGGCGTCGGGCCGGTCGTCGGTTTTCGCGGAGCTTCCGTTCGCCCCGGGAGCGCCGGAAGCGCCGTTGCTGCCGGCGGCCGGGGGCTGGGGAGACGGAGCGGCGACGGCGGCTACGGCCACCACCGGTGAGAGCAGAAGGGTGCTGCTGAAAGCCAGCACGGCAGCCTTCCGCGCAACGTTGTTCATTGAACTCAATGGATCCCCTTAGAAATGCTTGGTGCGTGAGTGAGGTGGAATCACGCTACTGGAGGGCCGTGTCCTGGCAGGGCCGGAAAACAGGCTGAAAATGAATTGGCACCAAAGTCGCACCGGTTTTCGGCAGACCTCTTCCCCTTTGATTCGCGTGGCTGTAAAGCGGCGGCGGTAGACAGCTAGACTGCCGTCCATGACACAGGCGGGGGGACTGACAGGGGACGAGACCGGGCGACAGACCGGGGGAGAGGCAGCGGGAAAGGCTGCGGAAGGTGCTGCCCTGCCGGAACCTGAATACCGGATTGATTCGCGAACCCTTCGGGAAGTCCCGGTGGATCCAGCCGCCGCCGAGGAATGGCTGGCAGCGACCAGCGGGGATGAAGCTGTAGCTGCTGCCCGGATCGCCTGGTTGCGGATCATGGGACGGCTTCCCGAAGCTGAAGCGGCAGCCCGGGCAGCACTCGAAGCCGCTTCCCCTGCGTCCTTATCTCCGCATACCCGAGCCGGGAGTGCCCTGGTGCCGGCGGGAATCCTCCCGTCCATCCGCCTGGCCCAAGTGCTGCAGTGGAAAGGGCAGCACGGCGACGCCCTGAGTCTGCTCGCGACCGTGGACCGGCTCCTGGGAGGGCTTGCTTCGGCATCCGCGGATGCCGGGCAGGGCACCCGGGCGTTCCTGCACCAGCACCGCGGCAAGGTGCTCCTGGACGCAGGGCATCCGGTCTGGGCGCTGAGCGAGTTCCGGCGGGCGTTGCAGCTTCGCATTGCTGCCGGGTCCCCGGACGACCAACGGCAATCCGCCGAAACGGCTGTGAGAGATGCCCTGCGGCGCCTGAAATAGACAGCAGGCTTAGGGAACTGCCGGCTTCCGGTCTAGGATTGATGGCAGAACAGCTCTCCGGAAGCGGATAAACCGCTCGGGCGTCCGTTGTTTGCACCGTTACGAAGGGATCAGGACCATGATCGGATTCATCATCGCAGGGCTAATCATTGGAGCGCTGGCGCGGCTGATCAAGCCCGGCAAGCAGAACCTGGGCATCGTGGCGACCCTGCTGCTCGGCCTGGCGGGTTCCGTCATCGGCGGCGTGATTGCCAATCTGCTGGGCACGGGAGACATATTCGAACTCAATGTCCTCGGCTTCATCATTGCGGTAGTTGCCGCCGTGCTGCTTATAGGTACGGCCGAAGCTATCGCCGGCCGGAACAAGGGCAACTCCCAGATTCGCCGGTAAATCTCCGGGCCGCCCCTGGGGAGATCAACGGGGCGACACCGGGGGACACCCGGAAAAACAAGCCGTCCCGGCTCCGCAGCATCATGCTGTGGGGTCGGGACGGTTTTGTTTAGGTGTGGGGCACGCGAAACGGCCGGGTCAGGCCGGCAGTCCCATCAGGCCGGCAGCGACTCCGGAGCCGGGTAACCGGCAGCCGGTTCGACTGGGGCGACGGCGGGGGTGATGGTTGCGGGGCGCAGGCTGCGCTCCTCAAGTTCCGCCAAGAGCGAGACATAGAAGCCGTAGAGGCCCTCGATGAGCGGCCCGTCTTCGAGCTGGTTGAACGCCTGGTCACACAGAGCTTCGAGGCTGCTCGTGTTCATGGAGGCGAAGTCGGGAAAAAGATCAACATGGGTGATCGGGGCATGGGTCATATGGATTCCTCACAAAGGAAGCAATGGTCCACGTCTTAAACCACAGCGACCCCCTACGCTAGCCGTTCCACCGGCCCCTGTAAATGCGGGCTGAACGCGGCCCGGGCGCGTATCCCGCTCTGCAGGGTGTCCGGGGGTTAGATTGAGGGCATGCAAACCGATAACCGGGTCGAACCGCCCGAGACTGCCGGGGAACTCGAGACCCTGACCGGATTTCTGGACTACTTTCGGGACACTGTGGTGATGAAGGCGTCCGGGCTCACCGATGCGCAGGGGGCGAAGCGGCTGCTGCCATCGATCACGACCGTCTCCGGGCTGGTCCGCCATCTTGCGGACGTGGAGCGTTTCTGGTTCCTCGGTCGGATCGACGGGCAACCGGATGTGAGGACCAGATGGTCCGATGACGATCCCGACGGCGAGTTCCGGGTCAGCGACCAGGACAGCCTGGCGGACATCATCGCGGATTACCAAGCAGCCTGTGCGGAGTCGCGTGCCGTGTTGGAGAACTACCAGCTGGACGAGCGCTGCCGCGGCGGCGAAGGCACACAGACGGTCCGCTGGGTGCTGGTGCACATGATCGAGGAGACCGGCCGGCACTGCGGACACCTGGACATCCTGCGCGAGTTACTGGATGGCTCCACCGGTGACTAGGTGCGGCGAAAACCCGCACCCCGCTCACGCCACCGGGAATGATTCCAACATGGCCTTTAGCCCGGCGTAAATCCCCGGGGTGTCGTGGTCGACCGAGATTGCCGATGCCCCGTAGAGTCCGGTGATTCGGACCGTGAGCTCGCAGCCGTCACCGGCCTGTTCCAAGGTGTATTCGAGGACGCCGGGGGATTCCGCTGCCACTGTACCGTTCCACTGCGGGTTGAAAGTGAGGGCCAGACGGACCGGTTCCTCGACGGTGAGGACTGTCCCGGTGATCAGGACCTCGCCGTCGTAGCCCATTGCGTAGGTACTTCCTTCGGACATGGCCCCGGAGAGAACCGAGTTCCACATCCACCGGCGGGGGATGTCCGTGGCCGTCAGCTCCTCCCACACCCGCTCAGGGCGGCAGGCAATGCGAGTCCGGTAGAGAGTTGCCGCGGTGTCGCTCATGACCTGCCTCCTGGGTGAAGTGCCGCGCGTCTGCAGCAAGGTGACACTAAACCATGCACCCTCGAACCGCCATCCCCTGGTACGGCCTGTGGATAGTGCTCATTCTCCGCCTTCGGCCGGATCGACCGGATGCAGTTCGGTTCGGATGGCGTCCAGGTGCCGGGCGCCAGCCCGCAGTGTCAACAGGTAGGGCAGCGGACTACCGTCGCCGTGCCGCTCCCCGCGTGTCTGCAGCCGGCTTCTCCTCCGCCGGCTTTTCCACCAGGGGATCGGGGTCCAGGAAGGCCACGGTGAGCACTGCGGCGGTTTCGCGGATCTGCCATTCCCGCGCGCCCAGCTCACGCAGCGCGGCACTCACGGTATCCAGGTTGATCTCGGCCGGCGGGCGCCAGGCCAGCCGGCGCAGGTGATCCGGAGTGAGGAGGTTTTCCAGCGGCAGGTCCAGCTTCTCTGCCAGCGCAGTCAGCCGGGGCTTGGCGGTCTGCAGCCGGGCAGCGGCAGCCGGATCGTTTTTGGCCCAGACACGCGGGGGAGGCGGGGCGTGAGTGGGGATGTGCAGCGGCGGAAGGTCCGTGGTGGAACGGGCAGCTGAAATACACCGCAGCCAGCGCGGAGCCTCCTTCTGCGCCGCACGGCCGTGGAACCCGGGTGTTTTCAGCAGCTGCGGAACCGTGGTGGGCATGGCCCGGGCAGCGGCCACGATCGCCGAATCCGGAATCAGCCGGCCGGGCGCGGTGTCGCGCAGTTCCGCCAGGTGCTCGCGTTCGGTCCACAGTTCACGCACAGCGGCCAGCTGGCGGCGGTCCCGGAGCTGGTGCATGCCGGAAGTGCGGCGCCAGGGGTCGACCCGGGGCGGCGCGGGCGGAGCGGTGCGGATCGCTTCGAACTCCTCCTCCGCCAGTTCGAGCTTCCCTGCCTCGTCCAGCACCCGGATCAGTTCGATCCGCAGCTCCGCGAGGACTTCGACGTCGAGCGCCGCGTAACGCAGCCACGGCTCCGGCAGCGGCCGGGTGGACCAGTCGGCTGCGGAGTGTTCCTTCGCCAGGGAGAAGCCCAGCAGGTTTTCAATCACTGCCGCCAGACCCACGCGGGGCAGCCCGGCCAGCCGGGCAGCGAGTTCAGTGTCAAAGAGCTTGTCCGGCCACATACCCAGGGCGGAAAGGCAGGGCAGGTCCTGGGTGGCGGCGTGCAGGATCCATTCGACACCGCGCAATGCCTCGTTGATGATCCGCAGGTCACCGAATGCCTCGGGGTCGATGAGCCAGGTGCCGGCGCCTTCACGTCGGATCTGGACCAGGAAGGCGCGCTGGCCGTAGCGGAAACCCGAGGCGCGTTCAGCGTCGACAGCTGCGGGGCCGGTACCGGCGGCCAGGGCTGCCGCGGCACGTTCCAGCCCGCGGGGAGAATCAATGACCAGCGGGACGCCGTCCCGCGGGGTTTCAAGGACCGGAAGCAGTTCCGGCGGTTCCCCGGTCTCGGCTGGTGCGGAGCTGGACGGGTTTTCGGTCTTGCCGGATATATGCGCGGTCATAAGGATTCCATTCTACCGACGAAGCCGGGAGCAGCGGACAGGGCGGCGGCCTCAGCTGCGCCGGCGGCCCGGAAGGGGGGTGACGCCGTCGGGCAGCGGGGGCAGGCCGGCGAAGGTGCAGACCATGTCCGACCACGCTTCCAGATGGGATTGCACGTCGGCATCTGCCGGCGTCCAGGAAGCGCGCAGCTCAATATCGATGGAGTCGTCCCGGCCCTCGAGGGTGCCGTAGCTTTCCGAAAGGACCCTGGTGGCCGTTCCGCCGGCCAGCGAATAGGGGGCACCGTGCTCCTCCAGTGCCTCCACCAGCCAGGTCCAGGCCACCGAGCCCAGCAGCTGGTCATTGCCCATATCCGGTTCCAATTCGGCGCGGATGTAGGTCACAATGCGGAAGGTGCCGTTCCAGACCGGGGAACCTGCCGGATCGTGCAGCAGGATGAACCGGCCCGTGGCCAGTTCCAGCTGTTCGGGGATCTGCAGGGCGGCCGGGCCGTGCAGGCTGGTGGGCCCGGCCGGTCCGGGTGCCAGGACCTCGGCGCCGAGCGATACGGCGTACGGAGCCAGGCGCGTGGGGGCGGGGATTTCCTCGAGTTTCAGTTCCGCCCGGCAGGTGGCCCGGCGCAGCGCGCCGAGGGCTGTCAGGAAATCCGGGGGCACCTGGGAAAGGTCACCTATTGCACTCACCTCCGCAGACTATGGCCTGCGGAACATTGCCGCCGACGCAGGCTCGCCGCTGTGGCCGTTTTGTTACCTGCCGCCCGTTGTGCGGACACGGACGGACGGCAGGTGAGCAGCGTTTAGTGTGTGCCCAGCGGTGCCGGATCGGCGGCCACTTCGCGGGCGATGGCTTCGGCGAAGGCATCGATATCGTCCTCGGAAGTATCGAAGGTGCACATCCAGCGCACCTCGCCGGTGGACTGGTCCCAGTCGTAGAACCGGAAGTCGCTGCGCAGACGGTCCGCCACGCCGGCGGGCAGCTTGGCGAAGACGGCGTTGGACTGCGTGGGCTGGGTGATCTCCACGCCGTCGATCTTCTCCACGGCGGCACGCAGGCGCTGCGCCATGGCGTTGGCGTGCGACGCCGAGCGGTGCCACAGGTCCGTGCCGTACAGGGTGACGAACTGGGCGGAGATGAAGCGCATCTTCGAGGCCAGCTGCATGTTCATCTTGCGCAGGTAGTCCAGGCCCGGTGAGGCCTCCGGGTCGAAGGTGATGATGCATTCGCCGTACATCATGCCGTTCTTGGTGCCGCCCAGGGACAGGATGTCCACGCCGGCATCGGCGGTCATTTCCTTGAAGGAGACGCCAAGGCTGGCGGCGGCGTTGCCCAGCCGGGCGCCGTCCATATGGAGCTTCATGCCGCGGGCGTGGATGTGCTCGGCAATGGCGGCGATTTCCTCCACGCTGTAGAGGGTGCCGAGTTCGGTGGACTGGGTGATGGACACGGCCAGCGGCTGGGCGCGGTGCTCGTCGCCCCAGCCCCAGGCCTCGCGGTCGATCAGTTCCGGGGTCAGCTTGCCGTCCTCGGTGGGGATGCCGAGCAGCTTCATCCCGCCGATGCGTTCGGGGGCGCCGTTCTCATCCACGTTGATGTGCGCCGTCGTCGGGCAGATCACCGCACCCCAGCGGGGCAAAAGCGACTGCAGTGCGGTCACGTTCGCGCCGGTGCCGTTGAAGACAGGGAATGCGCGGATGCGGCTGCCGAACTGGTCCGTCATTACCTCGCGGAGCTTGGCGGTGTACACGTCTTCGCCGTAGGCCACCTGGTGGCCCTGGTTGGCGGCGGTCAGTGCGGCCAGGATTTCCGGATGGACACCGGAGTAGTTGTCGGAGGCGAAGGCCCGGATGGTGGTGTCGTGCAGGGGGAGAATGTCAGTCACGGTTCCTAGTATCTCTTACATTGGGTGTTGCGCCGGTCACTTTTCCTAACCGGTGAGGGGGATCCGCTGCCCGTTGATGTCGCCGGCGTCCTGTTCGAAGAGGCGGACGACGGCGCGAGCCAGATCTGCCACGTCGGTGGCCCCTTTGAAGGTCCGGTCCGGGGACGCCCGGCGCTGCTCGTCATCCACCAGCGACTTCACCACAAACACCACGGCGGCGGAGTGCTGGGGCCCGGGGTTTTCCTTGCGCGCGGACTGGGCCCGACGGAAGCCGGCAGCAACGGCACGAACCCAGGCATCGGCGGCTGCCTTGGCGGCGGCATAGGCCGCGCCGCCGGCGGTGGGGGAGTCCACAGCGGTGGCGGACACGATCGCCAGGCGCCCGGCCGGTGATGCCTGTAGCTGGTCATAAAAACTGCGGCTGACGTTGCGCAGGGTGCGCAGGATGTTCGTTTCCAGGAACTCCCAGTCCTCCTCGGACTGCGAGGTGATCCCGGCACCGGCGCGCCAGCCGCCCACCAGGTGGATCAGCCCGTCGACGCCGCCGTAGGGTTCCTGCAGGTCGGCGGCGAGAGCCGCGACCTCCCCGGCGTCGTCGAGGTTACACGTACGCAGGTCGGCGTTCCTGAGCCGGGACAGCGTGTGTTCCAGCCGAGCGGCGTCACGGCCAACGGCCACCACCCGGGCGCCGGCGGCGTCGAGGGCTTCGCACACGGCCGTGCCCGAGGCGCTCCCGGCACCGGCCACGAGGACGGTCAAACCCGTGAGGGCAGCGGCGTCCCGGCTGGCGCCGGTGCCGGGAGGGGTGCTCATGCTGCGTGTTCGCCGGCTGCCGCGTCCGTGGCTCCGGTGATCCCGGCGGTGGACTCGATGACCGGGGCCATCTTCTTGGACAGTGCTTCGTAGAACATGGACAGCGGGAACTCGTCATCCAGGACCTGGTCGGTGAGTGCGCGCGGCGGTCCGTCCAGCGGCAGCGCCTGCGGTCCCCGGGCCCAGACCGAGGCCGGGTGCGGCGTCAGGGTTGCCGACACCAGATCGTAGGCCGCCAGCCAGTGCGCCGTCTTGGGCCGGTCGATGGAGCGCCAGTACAGTTCCTCGATCTGGGCGCCGAGCCGGACAACGACGTCGGCGGTCTCCTCCCAGTCGATGCTCAGTTTGCCGTCGGTCCAGTGCAGGACGTGGTTCTGGTGCATCCAGGCGAACAGCAGCTGGCCGCCGAGGCCGTCATAGTTGCGCACCCGGCTGCCGGTGATGGCGAAGCGGAAGATGCGGTCAAAGATCACTGCGTACTGGACCAGGCGGGCGTGCCGGCGGGTTTCCGCGGGAGCGTCCTCGTCGCGCTGGATTTTGACGGCTTCGCGGAACGCGGTCAGGTCGCAGCGCAGTTCCTCCAGCGAGTAGAGGAAGTAGGGCATGCGCTGCTTGATCATGAACGGGTCAAAGGGCAGGTCGCCGCGCATATGGGTGCGGTCGTGGATGAGGTCCCACATAATGAAGGTTTCCTCGGTGAGCTGCTGGTCCTCGAGCAGTTCCGCGGCTTCGGCGGGCAGCTGCAGCGAGGTGATGTCCGCTGCGGCGGCGAGGACGCGCCGGAAGCGGGCGGCTTCACGGTCGGCGAAGATGGCGCCCCAGGTGAATGCCGGGGTTTCCCGCACGGCGACGGTTTCCGGGAAGAGAACGGCGGAATTGGTGTCGTAGCCGGGGGTGAAGTCCAGGAAACGGATCGGGACGAACAGCCCGTTGGAGTACTCGCCGGCCTCGAGTTCCGCCACGAACTCGGGCCAGATGACCTCAATCAGCACAGCCTCCACCAGCCGGTCGGAGCTGCCGTTCTGCGTGTACATCGGGAACACCACCAGATGCGTCAGGCCATCGACACGCTCGCGCTGCGGCTGGAAAGCCATGAGTGAGTCCAGGAAGTCGGGCTCGGTCTCCAAGCCGGCGGCAACCCAGCGCTCGAAGTCGGCGACGACGAGTCGGAGGTAGTCGCCGTCGTGCGGGAAGGCCGGGGCCAGGGCCGTGACCGCTGCACAGATGGTGCCGATGAGTTCCACGGCCCGGTCATGGTGCGGGGCATCCACGGAACCGTTCTTGTTCTGCAGCGGCTGCAGATCGGTGGCGGCCTGTTTCAGGGTCAGCCATGCTTCGGTCCCGGCGGGGGCAGTGCCCGCCGGCACAGCGGCGATGTCGGGCCGGTTGAGCGCGGAGAAAGCGGGGGAGGACATGGCTGTGGCCTTCCGGGAAGGAGCCGTCACGTCGCGGACGGGACGGCAGCTGGACTAATTAGCCGCCAGCATACTCACGTATTCCTAACGCTTACCGAAGAACAGCCCGGACGTAAGCACTTCTTATGCTCATGTGGCGTCCGTCACGCCGGAGCTTCAGTGCCGCTTCATCTGGGATCCGCTAGTAGCCGCGGCTGTTCGGCGACTCGGTGCCGATGACGGTCAGCGAAACCTCCGGGTGGTTCTTTTCCACCCGGCGCAGCGCCCACACGTCGTTGAACACCGCGACGTACGCACCGTCGGTCCGCACCAGCACCTCGGCGCCGTGCACGTTGGCGAGGATCTCCGCCGCGTCCGGCGTGGTCAGCCGGGCCAGCGAGTAGGAGAGCTGCTCGTAGCGCATGGGGGCGTTGAAGTCCTGCGTCATGCGGTCCTCCACCACCTCGAACTGCATGGGACCCACGGCGGCCAGCACGGGCGCCTGATCGCCGCGCCGGTCCGAGCGGAGCACCTGGATGATGCCCTCGTGCTCGAGCTGGTCGATGCCGCGGCGGAACTGCTTGTAGCGGCTGGGGTCCTGGGACCGGGCCACGCGGAAGTGCTCGGGGGAGAAGAACGGGATGGGCGGGTACTCCACCGGTTCCTCCACGTACAGGCTGTCGCCCACCCGCAGCGCCGAGGCGTTGACCAGCCCGACGACGTCGCCCGGGTAGGCCTGGTCGATTACTTCGCGTTCGCGGCCGAACAGGTGCTGGGCGTACTTGGTGGCGAAGGTCTTGCCGGTGTTGGAGTGCGTGACCACCATGCCGCGTTCGAAGATGCCGGAGCAGACACGGATGAAGGCCACATGGTCGCGGTGGGCGCGGTTCATGCCGGCCTGGACCTTGAAGACGAAACCGGAGAACGGTGCATCGACCGGACGCAGGCCGCCGTCCTTGTCCTCGCGGGCGGACGCCGACGGCGCCAGATCGACCAGGGTGTCCAGGATCTGCTTGACGCCGAAGTTCAGTGCGGCGGAGGAGAAGAGGATGGGGGTGGCCTTGGCGTTGAGGAAAGCGTCACGGTCGAACTCGCGGCCGTCGATGACCAGCTCGGCCTCGTCCAGGGAGTCGGTCCAGACGCTGCCTTCGCGCTCCAGGGCCTGTTCCGGGGTGAAGTGTTCCTCCTTGGCCAGGGAGGCACCGGAGTTCTGCCGTTCGAAGTGGACGTATTCATCCTTCTTCAGGTCCCAGACGCCGCGGAAATCGCCGGCAATGCCGACGGCCCAGGTCAGCGGCATGGGTGCCAGCCCGGTGCGTTCGGTGATCTCGTCCATCAGCGCCAGCGGGTCCAGGCCCGGGCGGTCCCACTTGTTGATCACGGTGATGATGGGCAGGTTCCGGGCCCGGCACACTTCGAACAGCTTCATGGTCTGGGTTTCCAGGCCCTTGGCGGCATCCACCAGCATCACGGCACAGTCCACGGCGGCGAGGACGCGGTAGGTGTCCTCGGAGAAGTCGGCGTGGCCGGGGGTGTCCAGCAGGTTGATCACGGTGTCGCGGTAGGCGAACTGCAGGGCCGTGGAGCTGATGGAGATGCCGCGGTCCTTTTCCATCTGCATCCAGTCGGAAACCGTCTCGCGGCGGTTTTCCTTGCCGTTGGTGGCACCGGCCGTGCCGATCACCCGGGCGTGCAGGGCCAGCGCTTCGGTGAGCGTGGACTTACCGGCGTCGGGGTGGGAGATCACGGCGAAGGTGCGCCGCCGGGCGGACTCCCGAACGATCTCTTTGGTGGCGGTGGCGCTGACGGTGGTGGAAACCTGTTGGGACACTCCGCTGCTTTCACGTGTGGTGGGTTGGTGCCGCAGGATTCGCGGCTCGGGCTGCCAGTGATGGCAGCCTTTCCATTCTAGCCGTTCGCTGCCTGCCCCCGGGACTCCCTGTGCCGGCACCCGGTTTTGTCCGGCCATCCGGCACGTTTCGCGCATACCGGCGGTCGGATGACCGAACCAGCGGTATCCCCTAATGTGGTGCACGGCACACACTTGGCAACCATCTGCCTTACAACGACGAAAGGCCCTCCATCATGGCTGAAGCGTTCATCATCGACGCGGTCCGCACACCTGTCGGCAAACGAAAGGGGGGACTGAGCGGCATCCACCCCGCCGACCTTGCCGCGCATGTCATCGCCGAAACGGTCCGCCGCAGCGGGATCGATTCCGAGGAATACGATGAGGTGATCCTCGGCGCCATTGACCAGGTTGGACCGCAGTCCATGGACATTGCCCGCACCGCCTGGCTCGCGGCCGGCCTATCCGAGCGGGTTCCCGGAACCACCGTGGAACGCCAGTGCGGCTCCGGCCAGCAGGCGGTCTCCTATGCGGCGCAAGCCGTCATGAGCGGCACCAGTGACCTGGTGATCGCCGGCGGTGTGCAGAGCATGTCCTCCGTGCCCATCGGCTACGCGAACACCGCTGCCAGGGAGCTGGGTTTCCCGGACCCGTTCGCGGGCTCGGTCGGCTGGGAAAAGCGCTACGGCAACCAGCAGGTTTCACAGTTCATCGGTGCGGAGATGATGGTGAAGCAGTGGGGGATCAGCCGTGAAGAGATGGAGGACTTCGCCGTCGAGTCCCATGTGCGGGCCATCGCCGCGCAGGCAGCGGGACGCTTTGACCGGGAAATCCTGCCCATGAACGGGGTCACCGCCGACGAGGGTCCCCGGGATCCGGACCGGGCCAAGATCGCCACCCTCGCCCCGCTGGCCGAAGGCGGCTCCCTGACTGCCGCCACGTCGTCGCAGATTTCCGACGCCGCCGCCGTCCTGCTCATAGCCTCCGAGGACGCGGTGCGCCGGCACGGCCTGAAGCCGCGTGCCCGGATCCATTCCATCTCCGCCCGCGGCGATGATCCGATCATGATGCTCAGCGCCCCGATCGAGGCCACCCGGCATGCCCTGAAGCGCACCGGCATGAGCGTGGAGGACATCGATCTGTTCGAGATCAACGAGGCCTTCGCCTCCGTGGTGCTGGCCTGGCAGCGCGAGCTTGGCGTGGACATGGCCAAGGTCAACGTCAACGGCGGCGGCATTTCCCTCGGCCACCCGATCGGGGCCACCGGGGCGCGGATCATGACCACCCTGCTGCACGAACTCGAGCGCACCGGCGGCCGCTACGGGCTGCAGACCATGTGCGAGGGCGGCGGACAGGCCAACGTCACCATCATTGAACGCCTGGATGAGGACTTCCGGCTCTAACCGCTCCTTTCACGCTGCACCCACTGCACACCCGGCAGGACGGGCCTTCGCTTCGGCGGAGGCCCGTCCTGCTGTCCCGGGACCGTTCCCGGGCCGTCCAACGTGCTCAGCCAGCCCTGCGGAGTCCGCCGAGTCTGCGCGGAACCAGCCTGTCACCCAGGCCCGCGCCCGCCGCACCTGCCAGATAGGCCGGCAGGTCCCAGGGATTGAACGTGGTGCCCAGCACCAGGCGCAGCGGCGGCCACTGCGCACCCCAACGGGTGGGGTACGGAGTGAGTTGGAAGAGCTCGACCAGCACGCAGACCACGACGGCGGCGCCTGCCAGCCGCCAGGCCCGCGCCCCGGGCAGGACAAGGGCCATCAGCAGATAGATCAGTGCTGCGTACAGGATGCCGCCGGACGCGTCGCCCGGAATTCCCGGCAGCCCGCGGGCAAACAGGCCCAAAGCAAGAACAACGACGGCGGCGCAGGCCAGCGCGGCACGGCGGCGGACAACCCGCCTCCGGACAGGGCGCCGCCGGTCAACTTGCCGCCGGGTACCTCGTCGCCGGACAACGTGCCGCCGGTCAACTTGCCGCCGGGTACCTCGTCGCCGGACAACGTGCCGTCGGACGACGTGCTCTCGGGCAGGATCGCTCCGGGCAGCATCGGCGGGGTCAGGAAATGTATCGATGCCCCACAGTAACCGGCCTGCCCCGTCCGGCGACGGGCGGTCCGGGATCCATTCCGCATTATTTACCGGATTCCGGGCCGAAAAACGGTAAATTTTGCAGACTCGATTCCGACGCCGCCCTAACGTTTACCGGGTCTCACTAGCTAGGCAGCAGCTCACATCAGCCCGGCAGCCCAGCGCAGCCGCAGGCTTTCCTCCAGTTCCTGCTCGGCGATGCGCTGCTCGATGGCCTTCAGCTGCTCCTCGAGCAACGGAATCCACCGATTCTCCACGGCCCGCTGCCGGGTCCGGGTTGCGGCCAGTTCCTCGGAGACCAGCAGGAGCGCCCGCTCGGCCGCCGCCGCCGAGACCACCGCTTCGAGTGCGGTACGGTGCGCTGCCGCCGCGTAGGCCAGGGCCGAAGAACCGCCGGCCGGCGGTACGGACGGGACGCTGCAGGACGCTTCCTCGGGGTAGGAGATGCCCATGGCCCCGCCCCACCGCACGGCCACCAGCGCGTCCTGCAGCGGCGCCGCGGCCAGCAGACGGTCCGCGCCGTCCAGGGCAGTGGTACGCCGCAGCCACACGGATGCCTCACGGGCTGCCGCCTCCCACGCCAGCCGCGCGGCGTCCGCCCGCTCCGCCATCCCCTCGATGGAGCGCTGCAGGATGCGCTGTTTGCGGTCCAGCAGCTCGGCCCCGCGCCGCGCGGTCGCGAGCCGCCGCTGCACCTCGGCCCGCTCGGCCCGGCTGCCTCCGGACCGGAACCCGCTCACCGCACCGGTCCCGTCACAGCTGCGCTCCGCCCGCGGGTCCCGGCAGGTACCGGTCGAGGAACTCCGCCGAAAGCATGGTCAGCTCCCGCCGCGGCAGCAGTGACAGTGCCTGCCACGCCAGGTCCAGGGTCTGCTGCAATGTCCGCAGCTCATCACGGCCCTGGTTGAGCAGCTCGCGTTCCACCACGGTCCGGAATTCAATGTAGGCCTTGTCCGTCTCACTCAGCGCAGCGGCTCCCACCAGTTCGGCCAGTTCGGAGGCGGAGCGCGCACGGGACATTGCGGAGAGGATCTGGGCAGCGACGTCGAGGTGGTCCTCGCGGGTGCGTCCCTTCCCGGCACCGCTGCGCATCAGCCGGGACAGGGAGGACAGGACATCCACAGGCGGGTAGACCCCGCGGGCGTCAATGTCGCCGTCGAGCACTACCTGCCCTTCGGTGATGTAGCCGGTAAGGTCCGGCACCGGATGGGTGATGTCCCCGGCGGGCATGGTCAGCACCGGCACAATGGTGACCGATCCTTCACGGCCCCGGACCCGGCCGCAGCGTTCGTAGAGGGTGGCCAGGTCACTGTAGAGGTAGCCGGGGTAGCCGCGGCGGGCCGGGATCTCGCGCCGTGCCGCGGAAACTTCCCGGACCGCCTCGGCATAGCTCGTCATATCCGACATCACCACCAGCACATCCGAGCCGTGGTCATAGGCCAGGGACTCCGCGACCGTCAGCGCGATCCGCGGGGTGAGGATGCGTTCAATCACCGGATCGTCCGCAGCATTCAGCAGCAGCACCAGCTCGCCGGCGGCGGAGCGTTCCTCCAGCCGGTCGCGGATGTAGGCAATGTCCGCGTGCGTCATTCCCATGGCGGCGAACACCACCCGGAATGCGCGCCCCGACGAGGTGGCGGCCTGGGCTGCAATCTGCGTGGCCAGGGTCAGGTGCGGCAGGCCGGGGATGGAGAAGATGGGCAGCTTCTGGCCGCGCACCAGGGTGGTCAGGGCATCCACCACGGAGATGCCGGTGATGACCGGATCCTGGGGCGGTTCCCGGTAGACGGGGTTCAGCGGCCAGCCACCCACCGGTGCGGTCTCTTCCGAGGTGACAGGCGGGCCGCCGTCGAGCGGTTCCCCGCGGCCGTTGCACACCCGGCCCAGCCAGTCCGGGCCCACCGGTACGGACAGCGGCCGGCCCTGGAACCGGACCTCCACTCCTCCCAGCGCCATGCCCTCGGTGCCTTCGAGGACCTGCAGGGTGGTTTCATCCCCGTCAACCTCCAGCACCAGGCCGTGCCGCTCCGCCCCGCCGGCCACCGAGACCGTGGCGAACTCATCCCAGCCCACGCCGTCGGTATCTCCCATCACCAGCAACGGGCCGCGAAGCTCCCGCACATCGCTGTGACCCACCCGGGCCGTGGAACCGGTGTTGTTAGCCATGGGCTGCTCCCGCCGCTGGTTGCACTGGGGTTGGCTGATCAAGATCCCCCCGGAGCTGCTCGAGGAACTCCCGGGCACGCCGGGTGACGCCCTCCGCGTCGGTGGGACCGGTGTCCTCGCGCAGGCGGAGGATGGGGGAGAAGTCATAGCGTTCGACGTCGGCAGGCGGCACGCCCCGGCCCACCATGGCCTGGCACGCCTCCACGACGTCAAGGACCGTCTGCAGCAGGGCGGCACCCTTGTCCGCGGAGCTGTACCCGTCATTGGGGCTTAGCGCGTTCTGCAGTAGGACGCCGTCGCGCAGCAGCCGTCCGCCCAGCAGGACCATCTGCTCATGCCCGGGCAGCGAGGAGGCGCCGATGATCTCCGCCAGCGCGGTGAGCCGGTCCGCCTCGGCCAGCAGCAGCGACGCCCGGGCACGGCGCTGGGTCCATTGCGGGTCTCCGTGGGCGGAGTACCAGCGCCCCAGCGACTCGGCGTCCCGGGAGAAGGAGCCGCGCCAGCTGACCGCAGGATAGTGCCGGGAATAGGCCAGGTCCCGGTCCAGCAGCCAGAGGGTGCGGACAAAGCGCTGGGTGCCGGTAGTGACCGGTTCACTCATATCCCCGCCGGGAGGGGAGACCGCCCCGATGACGGTGACCGACGCCGTCGCACCGCCGAGGGTACGCACCCGGGCGGCACGCTCGTAGAAGGCTGCCAGTTCGCTGGCCAGGGAGGCCGGATAGCCTTCCTCCGCGGGGAGGTCACCGTTGCGGTTGGCGAACTCGCGCAGTGCCTCTGCCCAGCGGGAGGTGGAATCGGCAATCACCACGGCGTCGTAACCCATGTCGCGGAAAAACTCGGCCACGGTGACGCCGGAGGCAATGGAGGCCTCACGGGCCATCATCGGCATGTTGGAGGTGTTGGCAATGATCACCGTACGGTCAATCAGCTTGCCGCCGGTGCGCGGGTCATCCAGGCCGGAGAGTCCGTCAAGGACGTCAGCCATCTCATTGCCGCGCTCGCCGCAGCCCACGTAGACAATGACGTCTGCGTCCGACCATTTGGCAATCTGCTGCAGGGTCAGCGTCTTGCCGGTGCCGAAACCGCCGGGTACTGCGGCTGCTGCGCCTCGTGGAACCGGGAAGAGCAGGTCCAGCACCCGCTGTCCGGTCTGCAGCGGGGCAAGATCGGTGATGCGCTCGCCGAAAGGGCGGGGTTGGTGCACCGGCCAGCGCTGGGCCAGGGGAACCTCCACCCCGCCCACCACGGCCACCGGGTCCAGGGGACGGACCTTGCCTTCGGCCAGCCAGGTGACTTCCCCGGAGATTGCCGGAGGGACCATCACCCGGAATTCGAGGGTTCCGGCCTCCGGGACGGTTCCCAGGATCTGCCCGGCCCGGACGGTATCACCGACGGAAACCACGGGGGAGAAGCCCCAATCGGTTTCCAGCACGACGGGGTCCTCAGCCGAACTCTGCCGCTGCTGCGTCAGCCAGAGCGGTGCCGAGGAGAGCTGGCGCAGCAGCCCGTCAAACACCGTGCCCAGCAACCCCGGTCCCAGCAGCCCGGCGAGCTGGTGGCCCGTCCTCCGCACGGGGTCGCCGGCTTTGACGCCGCCCGTGTATTCGTAGGCCTGCACAGTGGCGGAATCCCCGTTGATGGACACAGCCTGGGCGGCAATGCCGTCCGGACCCACGTTGACCACTTCCAGCATGGACAGCCCCGGCAGGCCGCTGATTTCCACGAGCGGGCCGCTGACCCGTGTCACCGTCCCGGTTTCCCCGCCGCCCGACGGTTCCCCCTGCCGGGCAGCCCTGCTCGGACTCCCCGGGTTTGTTCCCGGAGTCCTTACGCGTCTTCCCATAATGTCTGCACCTCCCGGGCATGGTCTTCCAAAGCCTGTTCGGCCAGGGCGGGCAGTGAGAGATTCAGCCGACGCGATCCCGCCGTACCGACCACGCCGCCCAGATGGCTTTCGGTGACCGAGGCCATTGGCCCGAGCAGCCGGTCTGCCTGGGCGGTGAGCCGGCGCAGGATCTGCGGATACCGCGGGTCATGGCGGATCCCGCGTGCCCGCTGCATAACCTCTGCGGTCAGCAGCGAGTGAAGGTGCTCCTGCTCGGCCAGGACAGTCCGCCGTGCCTGGCGGCGGGCCCGCGCAGAGGAGGCCACGGCGTCTGCGCGGGCCGCATCGGCACCTTCACGCTCGGCGGTGGCGAGGATATTCCCGGCTTCGCTGCGCGCAGCGGCGAGAATCTGCTCCGCCTGCTTCCGAGCCTCCGTGACGGTCCGGGTGGCACCCTCCTCGGCCTGGCGGTGCAGGGCCTCGCGCACCGGACCGAGGGTGTTCTCAGCACCGCGGGGCAGCCGCGTCATAAGGGCAGCACCGCCGTCAGGGGTGCCAGGGGATCGGCCATTTCGACGGCGAGGGCCGCAGCGGCAGCAGGTGTCAGCAGCACCACGCAGACGGAATCTGGCAGCCCGGCCCAGACCGCACGCACGTCGGCGTCACCGGCCGCCGGGTAGAGCGTGGCCCCGGCCAGTCGAAAGCCCTGCAGCAGAGCCGGGCTGCCCACCGCGGCCACGGTCCCTTCGCGACTGCTCATGCCTGGCCGATGAGGATGATGGAAATGATCAGCCCGTAGATGGCAATGCCCTCGGCCAGGCCCACCACCACCATGGCGCGGCCAAAGATTTCCGGCCGTTCACTCATGGCGGCCAGTGCCGCCGACCCGGTATAGGCCACCGCGATCGCCGCGCCGATTGAGGACCCGGCGACGGCGATGGCCGCCCCCAGCAGGGCGGCGCTGCTGCTGTCACTGCCGTCGGTGGCCATGGCTACGGAAGCGGCGGCAGCACCGCCGTCGCCCGCCGTGGCAGGCACCGCGTTGAAGGCGGCCACCAGCAGTGCCAGCGCTCCGCCCATCAGGACGGCGTTGAGGCCGAGCAGTGCCCGCACGCCGGTTCGGCGCCGCCGCCGCATCAGCATCACGGCACCTACGGTCAGCAGGACGGTCAGGATCAGGACCAGCGGAATGCTGGCAAACCAGGGATTCACGGCAGGTGCCTTTCAGCAGGGGTGGGCGGGGAAACGGCCGCAGCGGCCCGGTTGTGGTTATCGCCAGTGGGGCCAACCGTGGGCGTCCACGGGCGGAACCGGCGCCCTTCATCGAGGAAGATGCGGGAGAAGAGTTCGTAGTACTCCAGCCTCAGGGCCTGGATCCCGGCAACCAGTCCCTCGAGGGCGAAGGTGAGGATGTTGCCTATAACGAACATCAGGATGGCGGGGATGATCCGCCAGTTCGGTTCCCAGATGGCCGTGGTGGCCTGCCAGACCACCATCATCAGTGCCGCGTGCGTCAGCCCGAAGGCGGCCAGACGGGTGAAGGACACCAGGTTTGACCCGAGCTGCACCACCGTATCCATCAGCTCCACAGAGGCCTGCAGGCCTCCGGTGGGTCCGCCGCCCGCTTCCACGAACAATCCGATGAAGATGAACACCAGCGCCACCAGGGCCGCCGCGCCGGCAAACACCAGCACAATGGTGTTCCCGGTGAGCAGCCCCCATGCCGCCAGACCGACGGCTACAAACAGCAGGGATCCGGCCAGGCCGGACCGGGCGTAGAGCGCATACCCCCAGCCGCCCTCCCGGACCCGGTTAATGGTGCCCAGCACGTAGGAACCCGCCAGCAGCACCGCGCCGAACGCCAGTGCGGCGATGATCAGGGTTATTGGTTCCTCCAGCGGTTCGAGCCACAGCACGGGCAGCACCCCGGTGGGGCCGAAGAATTCCCCGTACAGGAACCCAAAGACCACGGCGGAGAGTCCCGCCCCGGTGATGAACAGCCAGGTCCTGCGGTAGCGTTCCAGCCACGGTACCTTCAGGAAACGGATCAGCAGCCCGGCGATCAGCAGGAGGGCACCCTGCCCTGCGTCACCGAACATCATCCCGAACATGACCACGTACGCGACGCCGGCAATCCGCGCCGGATCCAGGTCCGAGTACGGGACGGTGGTGTAGGTATCCACCAGCAGCCGGGAGAGCCGCGGCACCTGCCGGGACGGGTCGTCGCCGGTCAGCTTGGTGGGCGGCTGGACCCCCCGGGGCCGGCGCAGCGGCACCACGGATGCGCCGTGGGGTTCAAGCGCCTTCCGCAGGGCGGGGAGCTCGGCCGTCGGCGTCCAGCCGACGAGGGCAGCCACCGGGCCGTGAACGACGGCGGCGTCGGCCGCGCGCTGAATCTCCTCCGGCCCCTCGCCGGACTCGTAGGGCAGGTCCAGTTCGACGGCGGCGCTGTCCGCCACTTCGGCCAGCATGGGTTCGCGGGCCTCAAGGGGGCAGACCAGGGCGATGCGCTCCATCCGCAACGGGCTCAGGTTCTCACGCCACGGCATCGAGCACCTCGCTTCCGCCGCCACCGGCGGACGCTGCAGCCAAGGCGGCGCGCAACCGCCAGGCATCAGCGGCCAATACTGCGGCGGCACCAAGGACCACGCCGGGACCCGGGAGCCCGGCGCGCAGCAGGGAAAACGCGTCGGTTTCCACCCGGGCGGCCAGCTGCGCTTCGGCCCGCCAGAGTTCCGCCGGATCCTCTGTCCCGGCGAGGGCCTGCCCGGCGGCCGGGCTGAGTGCCAGGGCCAGTTCCGGCAGTGAGCCTGCCTCCGTCCAGCCGGTGCCGATCAGCGGCCGGAGCAGGGAGATCAGGCGGTCGGTCGGGCGGGCGGTATCCACCAACAGCAGCCGGGCCACCAGCAGAACGGCTCCGGCCACGGCCCACGGGCGTGCCTGCGGGGCGGCAGAGGCCAGCCTGCGCAGCCAGACCGCCGTCAGCATGTCCGGCAGCGTTTGTGCGAGGCTGTCCGCCGGGCCGGGATTGCCCCAGGGCGACGCGGACAGCATGGCCTGCAGAGTATCGGGGGAGTCGGCGGTGCTTAGCCGGGGCCAGGCTGTGGCCAGTCCGCCCGGATCAAACGGTGCCGCGGACGCCGCGCCCTGTTCCCCGCTGCCCGTTGTGTCCGCCTGCAGGGCGGTGGAAAGGGAAACGATGTTGTCCGCCTCGAACCGTGCGGCGGCCGCCCGGATCACCGGCGTGCCGCTGGCCGGCAGCCAGCCGGCCAGCACACGCAGCTGCCAGAGCACGGCGCGGCGGGTGGCCAGCTGCGCGTCCTGCAGCGTGCGTGCGGAGGCTAGCTCCTCACCGTAGACGGATCCGGAAAGGGCATCGATCACGGCGGGAAGGTCCGGCCGCGTGGCCAGGTCACGGCAGGTTCCGGCACCGAGCCGGCGCTGTGCCATGGACCGTCCGCGGACGGTGGCCGCCACCCAGTCAGCCTGCATCAGGTGCTGTCCGTTCCGCGGCCGAGGAGGTCCTGGACCAGGTCCGCCACGATGGCCGAGGCCAGTTCGGGGACCCGGGATTCACCCCGCTGCCGGAGTTCGGCAGCTTCATTGCCTGCTTCGGTGAGCAGAGCCTCATCCTGCCGGGACATCTCGGCGGAAACCTGTGCGGCGGCCTCGGCCCGGACGCCGGCGCTGTCCATGCGTGCCTGTTCTATGAGAGCGGCTGCCTGACGGCGAGCTGCGGCGACGGTCTCCCGGGCCAGCCCGGCGGCGTCCTCGGCCACGGCCTGCGCGGCGTCAATCTGCGGGTCCAGGGCTTCGAAGACGGGAATCAGTTCGGCGGCCGGACCCTCGTCATCCTGGGCCGGAACTCCGGCAGGACCGGCGGCCCCGGGTGCCCCGACGGGCCGGAAGCGGTCCAGCAGGCTGTTGCGTGCCATGCGGTACCTCCTTGACGCAGGAGTGGGCGGGCCTCGTTTTAGGACCCGGCCCCGGGTCGCAGGGGCCTGGGCCGGTGAAGGCTCGGAACGGTTTTCCCCGTTCCTCGAGGTTACGTTTGGCCCGGAGGGGACACAATGGTTCGCGGTCCCAACCGTGCCTGCTCGGCCGAGCTCCCCGCCCAAGTCAGCCTCAGCGAGGCAGGGAAGATGCAGCCATGCAGGGAACTAGGAGCGGGGAAGTGTCAGGATTTCGGCGCCGTCGTCGGTAATGGCAATGGTGTGCTCGCTGTGCGCCGTCCGGCTGCCGGTGGCGCTCCGCAGGGTCCAGCCGTCGGGATCCATGGCCAGTTCAGCGGTGTCGGCCATGATCCACGGTTCAAGGGCGAGCAGCAGTCCGGGGCGCAGTTTGTAGCCGCGGCCGGCCCGGCCGGTGTTGGGGATGTGCGGGTCCTGGTGCATGGTGGAGCCGATGCCGTGACCGCCGAAGTCGGTGTTGACCGGGTACCCGGCAGCACTCAGGCTCGTGCCGATGGCATGGGAAATGTCGCCGATCCGGGCACCCGGCCCGGCGGCAGCGATGCCGGCCTTGAGCGCCTGCTCGGTAGCCCGGATCATGGCCGCACTCTGCGGGTCCGGTGTGCCGACAACGAAGCTGATGGCCGAGTCCGCAGCGATGCCGTTTTTGCTGACGGCCAGATCCAGGCTGACCAGGTCGCCGTCCGCCAGCGCATAGTCGTGCGGCAGGCCGTGCAGCACGGCGTCGTTCACGGAGGTGCAGATGTAGTGGCCGAACGGCCCTCGCCCGAAGGACGGCGCGTAGTCCACGTAGCAGGACTGCGCTCCGGCCTCCTGGATCATCTCCGCCGTCCAGCGGTCAATCTCCAGCAGGTTCGTCCCGGCGGTGCTGCGCTGCTTCATGGTCTGCAGGATCTCGGCCACCAGCGCTCCGGTTACCCGGGCGCGCGCTATTTCGTCCGGCGTCAGAATCTCGATCATGGTGCCTTCCTGCCGCATCTACTCAGCGGGCGAGCCTGGCGTACGCCGAGGCAAAGTGGATCAGGGGGTCAGACTCGTCGTCGGCGGAGGCCCGACGCCCCATCGACACTACCTCTCCCACGATCAGTTCGTGAGTAGCCGCCGTCGTAACGGAGGTGGTGCGGACCTCGAACCAGGCGATGGCGCCGTCAATGATGGCGGCACCGGTTTCGGGACCCCTGCCGTAGTCCACCTGGTTCAGCAGTCCCTCCAGGGGCGAGCCCGGGCTCGCCAGCCAATTGGCGGTGCCGCGCAGCCTCGCCGGCAGCAGGCTCAGCGCCCAGCTGCCGGCGTCGGTCACTGCCTCGGCAATGCGTGCCTCGGCGTACAGGCTCACCAGGAGGGTGGGCGGATCGTAGGAGACGGAGAGGAACCCGCTGACCGTGGCCGCGTAGTCACGCCCGCGGAGCCGGGTGGAGACCACGCCGACGCCGGAGGCAATGTCCGCGCTGAGCCCGCGGTAGCTGTCAATCACCTCGTCCGGAACATCCGGTCCTTCCACGGCCTCGCCCGGGAAAACCCCGTACTCCAAGGGGAACCCGCTATTCCGCAGCGGCGGTGCCGGCGGCCTCGCCGGGGACCAGCTTTACGGAAATGGAGTTGATGCAGAACCGCTGATCGGTGGGGGTGTCGAAACCTTCGCCCTCGAACAGGTGTCCCATGTGCGAATCGCAGTTGGCGCAGCGGACCTCAATGCGGTCCATGCCCATACTGCGGTCATGCAGGTAGCGCACCTTGCCCTCGGCCAGCGGCGCGAAGAAGGACGGCCAGCCGCAGTGCGAGTCGAACTTCTCGTTGCTGGTGAACAGCTCGCTGCCGCAGGCCCGGCACTGGTACACGCCGGCGGTCTTGGTGTCCCAGTATTCGCCCGTGTAGGGGCGTTCGGTCCCGGCCTGGCGGAGCACAGCGAACTCCTGCGGTGTCAGTTCCTCGCGCCACTGCTCATCGGATTTCTGGACAGGGATGGTTCCGGCGTTCTCTTCGGTAGTCATATCCGCCTCAACGCTTAAGAGTCGCCAATAAATCCCGAGCCGCTGTACAGGTGCAGCACCGGCACGCCGAGCCGGTCCTGTGCCTCATTGGCCCAGTCGGTGCGGAAGGTGTCCTCGATGGCGTGCGGGGTGGTGATGACCACCACCTGGCTCGCTCCGGTCCGCTTGGCGGTCTCGACGACGGCGGCCACGGGATCCTCGCCCGTCACGCTGCCGGTGGCTTCCAGGCCCACTGCCTGCAGTGCTTCCAGGGACTCGGCCAGCTCGGTGACGGCTTCCTTCACGCCTTCGGCCTTGGTCTGCCGCCCGCCCGTCAGGTCCTTGAACGCCGCGGAGAAGTCCAGCAGGCTCAGGTTGTCCAGCACGTCCACCAGCAGGTTCCGGCCGGTGTCCGCCGGCACCAGGATGTCGAAGCGGGTGGGTTCCTCACCCATCAGGGCCCGCAGGTTCTCCACATCGCCGCTGCCCAGCGATTCTTCCGTCAGCACCACAATTGTCGAAGTCATGCATCCCAGCCTAATATGTCCGCCGTCACGGTGCCGATCGGCGCGGCGCGGAGGGCCGGTGCCCGGGCCGTGCGCCTGCGTCGGTAAGAATGGTGTTATGGCTATTTCCGTTCCTACCGAAGTTTCTTCCGGTTCCGCTGCCCGCTCCGCCGCACCCTGGGTCCGCTGGACCGCGTTCGGCGCCGGCATAGGCGCTGCAGCATCCACTGCCGTTGTGGCCGCGGCATCGGGACTGGGCATTTACTTCGCCCGGCAGGTGGTGACCCCGGCGCGGACTCGGGACGCGAACCTGGAGATCCTGGCGGTCACCGAGGGCGGGCTCGGCCGGCAGATTATCCTCCCCGCCAACGCAGACACCACCGTGGACGGCACGTACAGCCTGTACTTCGACGACGGCAACGGTCACGCCCGGATCGGCGCCATCCGCTCCTATGTGCCGCGCGAGGGGACCGTGCAGCGGGACGTGGAGGAGGTGTACAGCGGCGACCTGGCCAAGGCAAGGCGCGGCTGGTGGAGCGGTTCGATCTATCCCTCGCCGGCCGCCGTCGGGCTGCCGGAGGAGGAAGTGGACATTCCGGTGGAGAACGGCACCGCACCGGCCTGGCTGGTACGGACGCCCGGAGCCGAAACCTGGGCGATCATGGTCCACGGCCGCGGCGCCCGGCGCACGGAATGCCTGCGTGCACTGAGGACCGCCCGGGAGGCCGGGCTGACCAGCCTGGTGATTTCCTACCGGAACGACGGCGAGGCTCCCTACGCCTCCGACGGACGCTACGGTCTGGGGCTGACCGAGTGGCAGGACGTTGAGGCAGCCATCCGCTTTGCCCTGGAGAACGGCGCCAAGGACGTGGTGCTGTTCGGCTGGTCCATGGGCGGGGCCATCAGCCTGCAGGCAGCGGATCGCTCACCGCTGCGCCGCTACATCCGTGCCATGGTGCTGGACGGTCCGGTGATCGACTGGGTGAACGTGCTCTCCCACCACGCCAAGGTGAACCGGATTCCCGCACAGGCCGGCAGGCTCGGGCAGTGGCTGATTTCCAATGCTGCCGGGCGGGCACTGACCGGGCTGGCCGCCCCGCTGGACCTGAAGAGCATGGACTGGGTGACCCGGGCCGAGGAGATCCGCATTCCCACGCTGATCCTGCACAGCAAGGATGATGACTTTGTGCCTTACGGACCGTCAGCGGAACTGGCGGAGAAAAACCCGGAGGTCATCACCTTCGAGCCGTTTACCGAGGCGGGGCACACCAAGGAATACAACGTGGATCCGGAGCGCTGGGAGCGCGTGGTGCTGGGCTGGCTCGGTGACGCGCTGGGGCGCACCCGGCACCCGTCGGAGCACCGCACGGGGGACTAGGACGGGGGGGTCAGGACAGGTGCCAGTACAAGGGCCAGTTCAGGACTAGCTTCGGGGACCAGCTCGGGGGAGCAGCTCGAGGGAGCAGCTCAGCGAAGGGCCGCGCGGTACCGGACTTCGGTCAGGAGTGATCCGTTGAGCATTTCGGTTTTGACGGCTCCGTCCGGGGCCAGTCCCATTCTTTCGTAGAACGCGCGTCCTCGTTTGTTCGTGTCCAGCACCCAGACCGTGACCTCGGTATGTCCGCTGGCGCGCAGCTGGTCCAGTGCTGCCTCCCAGAGGCGGCGCCCGAGCCCCGTGCCGACGTGGTCTTCCCGCAGATACAGGGAGGTGACCTCGCCAGTCTTCAGGCCGGCGTCGTCGTCGCGGCTGGTGTCCGCGTGGGAGAAACCGGCCATCGCCGTACCGCTCACGGCCACGTGCGGCGGTGCGGTTCCTTCCCGCACCAGGCGGGTCCAGCCGCCGGCCCGGCGGGCCGGGTCCAGGGCGTCCAGCAGGGTGTCCGGCATCAGCCCGCGGTACGCCCACTGCCAGGCCCGTACGTGGACTTCGGCTAGAGCCGGCATGTCGTTTTCGGCGGCGCGGCGTATGTTCGCGGTAGGCATGGGCGTATTCAACACTGGTCCGTGAGCCGGCGCCAGTGCCCATGCCGGCGCATGCGAGACTGGCGCGTATGCGGAACCTGTACCTCGTTACCCACCCGGAGGCAGAGCACCACGTCCGGAAGCAGGTGGGTGGCTGGTTCGACTCCGCGCTGACGGACCGGGGCATCATGGACGCCAGACGGATTGCGGCCGAACTGGCAGCACGGGTGTCAGGGGGCGAGCCGGCGCTGCTTTTTTCCTCGGATCTGCGGCGGGCGCGGCAGACTGCCGAGCCGATCAGCTCTTTGCTGAATCTGGAGGTGCGTGCGGAGCGGGACCTGCGTGAACAGACCTATGGATGTGCCGACGGCACTCCGGCCGGATCCACTCCCTACCTGCCGCCTCCGCCGCACGGGGACCGGATGCACCACTGGGATGGAAATCCCGGTTCGGAGACGAGGTTCCAGTGGGCGGGCCGTGCCTACGCCGCCCTGGACCGGATGCTGGCTGCCGGTGCGCAGGAGACGGTGGCGGTGACCCACGGAGGTACCGCGACCTATCTCATCGCGGCGTGGATAGGGCTTCCGCTTGAAGCCGCAGGGTATGTGAAGTTTCGGCTCTCGCCCGGCAGCATCACGCACCTTCGGGAGGATGACGTCTTCCGGGACCGCCAGGTGCTTTCCCTCAACGACACCGGGCATCTCTGACGCGCCGGTGTCCGGGGGGCGCCTATGCCTCCGGCCGGCGGGGCTGGCCCGGCTGATTCTCGGGATGCTGGTTCTCGGGATGCACGGCCAGGAAGATTGAATACCTGGTGCTGTCTGCTTCCCCGTCCGTTTCCTCCGACTTGATCTCCTCCAGGATTCCCATCACCCGTTCCAGGAACCGGTCGTGTCCTTCCTTGGTCAGCCGCACCGCGAGCCGGGAAATCAATACCTCGTCCGAGGCCGGGACCTGGCCCATTTCATCGACGAAGGCACCGATCACTGCCTGGCGGACGTCCAGGTCATGCCCGTCCTGCTCCAGACGCCATGACTTTTCGGTCGCCAGATAGGGGACTTCGTACGCCCCGCTGGGTCCGGACCGGGCCTCCTGCGCCTCGAGGAATCCGGTGGAGACGAGTTTCCGGACGTGGTAGAGCACCGTGGCGGGGTTGGCCCCGAGCCGGGTGGCAATCTCCTTGTTGGTGAGCTGTTCCTTGAAACACAGCCGAAGGATCCGAAGCCGTATGGCCGAGGCAAGGGCTTTGACTTCTTCCTCCGTAGGCGTCCGCCGCGGGGCCGGGCGGCTCTCTTGCATCATGTGGGCAGACTAGCAGACACCCATTGACAAATCTCAATCGATTGTTCAAGGTCAATCGCATGACAACGGACATCGCATGACGACTGACGAGCGCGCGGCAAACACGACGGCTGCGGGCATCGCGGCTCCTGCCGGCCGCCCGGTCCTGCGGGAGCGCGACTTCCGCAACCTCTTTTACTCCACCGCCCTGAGCAGGTTCGGACAGGAGGTCTCCGGCCTCGCGCTTCCGCTGGTGGCCGTGCTCTCGCTGAACGCGGGGGAGCTGGAAGTGGGACTGCTGGCCGCCATGAGCAGCGCGGCTTTCCTGCTGGTGGGACTGCCGGCCGGCGTCTGGGTGGACTGGCTCCGGTACCGGCACGTCCTGGTTCTCTCCGACGTCATCCGTGCCGTGGTGCTGCTGACCATTCCGCTGGCCTGGTGGCTGGGGGCGCTGTCCATCTGGCAGCTTTACGCGGTGGCGCTGGTCACCGGCATCTTCAGCGTTTTCTTTGACGTCGCCTACCAGAGCTGCCTTCCGCACCTGATCGGCCGCAGCCGGCTGGTGGACGGCAACGCCAGCCTGGAAACCGTGCGGTCCGTGGCCCAGCTGGGCGGCCCCGCCGTGGCCGGCCAACTCATTGCCTGGCTTACCGCGCCCATAGCGCTGGCCTTGGACGCCCTGGCCATGGGTTTATCCGCGCTTTTCGTCTTCCGGATCCGGAAACCCCAGGCCAAACCGGAGCGGGAACCCGGCTCCCAGCTCTTCGCGGATATTGCTGAAGGTCTCCGGTTTGTTCTGGCCAACCCCCTGCTGCGCGCCATCGCGGCGTCCAGCGGTTTGTTCAATCTGGCTTTCTCCGCCTACATGGCGATGCTGATCTTCTTCCTTCCCCGCGAGATGGGACTGGGATCGGGGCAGATGGGAGTCGTTTTCTCGGTGCTCGGGATTGGCGGACTCCTGGGTGCCCTGGCGGCCAAGCGGGTCACCGCATGGTTGGGTGAAGGACCTGCCATCTGGATCTGCGTGGCGGCAACGGCGCCTTTCGCCCTGCTCTGGCCGGCCGCAGCTGCCGGCTGGTCCGTCTGGCTCGGAGCAGCCGGCCTGGGAATCGCGAGTTTCGGCGTGGTGATCTACAACATCGCGCAGGTCAGCTTCCGCCAGCGGGTGACCCCGGACCGGCTGCTGGGACGGATGAATGCCACCATGCGGTTCCTGGTCTGGGGAACCCAGCCGGTCGGAGCGGTCCTCGGCGGAGTGCTGGGCCAGTTCTGCGGAGCACGGGCTGCGCTCTGGATTGCCGGTGCCCTCGCCTGCCTGGCGTTTCTCCCGGTGCTCCTGTCACCGCTGCGGGGGATGCGGGACCTGCCGGGCGGCGGGCATTGATCGGGCACCGCCCGCCGAACCGGTATCTTCGGGGAAGCAAAGCCGCATCTATGGGGGAACCAAATGCTGAATCATGACTCTGCCGGAATGCCGGCAGACTTCTTCCGGGCGTGGAACCAGGGGCTGCATCCGGACCTGTATGAGCTCGAGAACCGTGCCCTGGACCGCGAAGGACTGGTGTGGGCTGCGCTTGGCCGGCTGGCCTCGTGGAAGGACCGCGTCATCCTCGACCTGGGCTGCGGCACCGGGTTCTGGCTGCCGCGCTATGCGGAGCTGGCGGCCTCGGTGATCGGTGTCGAACCCGATCCGGATCTGCTGGCCGCGGCACGGTCCCGTCCCGGCGGCGCGTCCGTGCTGCACGGTTCCGCGGAGCACATCCCGCTGCCGGACAATTCAGTGGACGTCGTCCACGCCAGGTTCGCGTACTTCTTCCCGTCACCGCAGAACGACTGCTCCGCCGGGCTGGCGGAAGTGCAGCGGGTGCTTCGCCCCGGCGGGTCCCTGGTGGTGATCGACAACGACCAGCTTGCCGGCGAGTTCGCGGATCTGCTCCAGGCGGCCAACGCGTCAGCCGGGCAGGGCGACGGTGCTTATATCGCCAACTGGTGGAAGGCACGCGGTGCCTCAACCGAGCATGTGATGAGCAGCTGGACATTCGACAGCGCACAGGACCTGGCCGACGTCGTGCGGATGGAATTCCCGAAAGGTACGGCCGAGGCGTGGCTGGCCGCCGACCCGGAGCGCACACGGCTGAGCTACGGCTACGCCCTGCACCACCTGCGGAAGCCCTGAATATGTGCGGGGTGGTGGGGTGGGACGGTACCGGGCGTTCATAGTGCAGCAAACGTCGGGTAGTCCGTCCGAAGGCAGCATTTACTGCACTGTGAATGGGTACTGCACAGTGAACCTCGACGGACGCCGAACCGCGCCGGACGCCGACAAGGACCGGCACGGCCGAAGACGGGCGACACGGCCGCCATTCCCGTCCCTACGACGGAGCTACGACGGAGCTACGACGGAGCTACGCCGGCGCCGCCGCAATCGGCGCAGTGACGGCGTGCGTCAGGCGGATCAGGTCAAAGGGAGACACCCCGATCTGCAGTCCCCGCCGGCCGCCGGACACGTAGACGGTATCCAGCAGTTCCACCCCGTTGTCGATGCCGGCCGGCGAGGAATGCTTCTGCCCGAGCGGTGAAATCCCGCCCACCACGTAGCCGGTGCGTTTCTCCGCCTCATGCCGGTCCGCCATGACGGCCTTCCGGGCACCCATCAGTGCGGCAAACCTCTTCAGGTCCAGGTTCAGCGCCACGGGCACCATGGCCACCGCCAGGTGCCCGCCCAGATCCACCATCAGGGTTTTGTAGACCGATTCCGGCGGCAGGTCCAGCTTCTCCGCGGCCTCCAAGCCGTAGGACGGCGCACCGGCCTCGTGCTCGTAGTGGCGCACGGTGTAGCGGACGTTGTGCTGATCCAGCAGGCGTGTGGCCGGCGTCGCGCCCTTGCCCGCATGCTTATCCCGGTTCCCTGCCATGGCTGGAGCCTTCCGCCTTGGTGCGTCTACGCCTGGCGAAGCTTCTCGTGCTCTGACAGGCGGCGTTTGATACGTCCCAGCATGGCGGACATCCCGCGCATGCGCAGCGGGGTGATGGCCCGGGTGAGGCCCAACCGGTCAGGAACATCGGCGGGGACCGCCAGGATCTGCTCCGCCGGCAATCCGTTCAGGCCCTCGTAGAGCACACCGGCGAATCCGCGGGTAGTGGGCGCCTCTTTCGGTGCCTTGAAGAACAGGGTCACGAGATGCTCGGGGGAGTCGTCCACATCCAGGCTGAGGAACACCGGCGACTGGCATTCCACCACCTGCTCCAGCAGCTCGGGCCGGTCGGCGATTTCGGCCGGCAGGTCCGGCAGGTCGCGGGAGAATTCAAGCAGCAGTTCAAGCCGCTCTGCTTTCTCCAGCGCCTGGAAGTCGTCGACAATCTCGGCCAGAGAGTCCGGGACGGAGGTTTCGGGGGTGGCAGTCATAAGGGAGTTCTTTCGTTGTGCAGTGGGTGGATCAGCGGGGAGCGTTGCCGGGCTCTTCGCCGCGGGCAATCGGCACGCGTACCGCATTGCCCCACTCGGTCCACGAGCCGTCGTAGTTGCGGACGGAATCGAAGCCGAGCAGGTGCTTCAGCACAAACCAGGTGTGGCTGGAACGTTCGCCGATGCGGCAGTAGGCCACGACGTCGTCGCCCTCCCGCAGCCCGGCGCCGTCCTTGTAGAGGGCCTCGAGCTCTTCGCGGGTACGGAAGGTGCCGTCTTCCGCGGCAGCCTTGCCCCACGGAACCGACTTGGCGGTGGGAATGTGCCCGCCCTTCATTGCGCCCTCGTCCATGTAGTCGGGCATGTGCGTGCGTTCGCCGGTGTATTCGGCGGGGGAGCGGACATCGATCAGCGGTCCCTTGCCCAGGTGTCCGACGACGTCGGGGAGGAACGCGCGGATCTTCTCGTCGTCGCGCTCCACTACGGGGTAGTCGGTGGCATCCACGGTGACCTTGTCCGTGGTCATGGGGCGGCCTTCGGCAACCCACTTGTCCCGGCCGCCGTCGAGCAGGCGGACATCCTCGTGGCCGAAGAGGGTGAAGACCCACAGGGCGTACGCCGCCCACCAGTTGCTCTTGTCGCCGTAGATCACCACGGTGGAGTCCCGGGTGATGCCCTTGCGGGACATCAGCTGGGCGAAGGCTTCACCGTCCACGAAGTCGCGGGTGTCGGCATCGTTCAGGTCGGTATGCCAGTCGATCTTGCGGGCGCCGGGGATGTGGCCCGTTTCGTACAGCAGGATGTCCTCGTTGGATTCAAGGACCACCAGGTTCTCCGCGTCCAGGTTGTCGGCCAGCCACTGTGTGGAGACCAGGCGTTCCGGATGGGCGTAGGCGGCGAACTTGGGGTTGCTGTCAGCGGTAATCGACATACGTGCTACTTCTTTCCTCGGCTTTGTGCTTTCGGGTTTCTATCTAGCCTAACGACGGCGGCGGCCGAAAACTTCCACGGGACGGTGGCTTGGGTCTTCGCGTCGGTGTGGTTGGGTTGTGCCGGTGTGTGCCGGGACCAGCTGCCGGGGGCGGGATGGACGGTCCCGTGCGGAGTTGGGGGAAGGGGGTGCGGGAAGGATCGTGTCAGTGCGCTGCGGAACACCCTGGGTTCTCAAAAAAGACTGAGGGCGACTTGGCTTAGGACATCTTCGAACTCTATGACGGCGCCGTGGCGCTGGCCGGTAGACGCAACGCCAGCACAACAACCGCGGCACCGATTCCCGCAAACACCGCCTCCAGTGGCTGAAACTCAACAAAGGCGACTTCCCACGCTTCCAAACCGATCAGGGCGAGCCCGGCCGCTACGGAAACCGCCCGGGCCGCCCGCCGGTGCTGAAGATGCATCACCCCTGCGGCCAGATAGCCACCGCCGCAGCCCGCGGCCAGGAGCAGCCCGGGAACCCGCCAGTTCGTGAACGGGGTACGCCGCAGCACGTGCGGATCCGCGTGCAGGAAGGCGCCGTCGGGACGAAGAGCCAGCAGGATCCCGCCACCCAGGGCGGAGGCAGCAGTGCCGAATTCCAGGCCGATCAGGGTCCGTTCCGTGCGGGTACGCCGTGCTCTTGCAACATGCCGTGCCATGCCCCTGAGTATTCGCGGTCCCGGTGCACCCGTCCAGTGCCGTCGTCGTGTTTGGTGACGGAAACATGTTTCGTGATGGGAACGCTGCAGTGCGGCTTGGCGGGCGGCGTGGCGTATCGTTTGCAGGGCGGCAAAATGCCGCAGCACTCAGCACAAGAGCCCGGCGGATCCCTGCCGGTTCGCAGGCATGGAACGGACGGACAGCGCGCAGTGGCACAACTGGAGCACCTGACAGAACGGACTCCCCAGGTATCCGTAGACGAACTGTTGAAGGGGTTCTTCCCCTCGCCCCGCTTCGGCAGCGTGTCCTTTGATTCCTACCGTCCCGATCCGCAGCAGCCCTCACAGGCGCAGGCCGTGGAGGCCATGCGCGGTTTCGCAGCCGGGGTGGATACGCCCGAGCCGAGCGGCCTGCGCAAGCTCTTCGGCGGTAAGAAACCTCAGGGTAAGGCGGGTTTCTACCTGGACGGCGGCTTCGGCGTCGGCAAGACCCACCTGCTGGCCTCACTCTGGCACGCCGTGGAGGGCCCCAAGGCCTTCGGCACGTTCGTGGAGTACACCAACCTGGTTGGCGCCATGTCCTTCCGCAAGACGGTGGATGCGCTGAGCGCCTACAAGCTGGTCTGCATTGACGAGTTTGAGCTCGATGATCCGGGGGACACCGTGCTGATGTCCCGGCTGATGCGTGAATTGGCCGACGCCGGCGTCAAGCTTGCTGCCACGTCCAACACCCTGCCCGGTTCCCTGGGCGAGGGCCGTTTTGCCGCCGTCGACTTCCAGCGCGAGATCCAGGTGCTGGCCGACCAGTTCGATGTGGTCCGCATCGACGGCGAGGATTACCGGCACCGCGGGCTGCCCGAATCTCCGGCACCGCTGGACGACGACGAACTGGATTCCCGCATGGAAGCGGAGTTCAGCGGCAAGACAGTGGCTGCCGATGACTTCTCCGAGCTGATTGCGCATCTGTCCACCGTCCACCCGAGCCGTTACCGGCAGTTGATCGAGGGCGTGGACGCCGTCGTCTGGCGCAACGTGCAGACCATCACCGAACAGTCCGTGGCGCTGCGGTTCGTGGTCCTGGCCGACCGGCTGTACGACAAGGATGTGCCGATCCTGGCCAGCGGCGTGCCGTTTGATCAGTTGTTCACCACGGAGATGATGGGCGGCGGTTACATGAAGAAGTATTTCCGTGCCGTGTCGCGCCTGACCGCGCTGGCCCGCGAAGGCCAGACCGGCGAGGAATCCTAGCCTCCTGCAGGAACAGCCAGGCACTTAACTGGGCAGCCCTTAAATGACGAAAGCGCCGGTGCCGCCTCTCGGCGGGACCGGCGCTTCTTGTCGTGCCCGGCAGGCTTACTGGGCCGGAGGGGTCTGCCCGGGACCGTTGCCGGTTCCCGGTTCCTTGCCGCGGTTGGTCTTATCCACCGCTTCGGAAACCTTGTTCTGGAGGCCATCAATCTTGCTGGAGTACTTGTGGCCCGTCTTCTGGTCCACAAAGTTGCCGGCCTGATCGATTCCGCCCTTGATCTTGTCGGCGTTCTCGCCCACAAATCCGGCGGCCTTGTCCTTCAGCTCTCCGGCCCTGCCCTTGAGCTCGTCAAATACAGACACGGATCACCTCCTTTCACAGGGGAAACCCACTCGTTTCCCGTTCGCATACATCCTAGGTCCGGCAAGGGGGCGAGGGAAAGGCCTTTTCTCTTATGGCATATCCCGGTTGTCCGGCGGGTCGGTCAGTCTTCGGCGCCGCCGTCGGGCACACCGTAATCTGCGTGCCCGTGCCCGCCGCCATGTCCTCCGTGGTGATGGTGGCCGCGGCAGTTGGCGTCCAGGTCAATCCGGATGATGCTGCTGGTTTCCGGCGCCGGTTGCGCCGGAGGTTCCGGAGCAGGCGGCTGCGGGGCCGGCGGCTGCTGGGCACCCGTTGCTCGTGCCCCCGGCTCCATCGGTACTCCACCTGCCAGGGCATCCACCGATGCGTACAAACCGTCCCCGCGCAGTTCCACGGCCGCCGGCTGGTTGACCTCCAGGAACAGCTGCGGCGTGGCCGACCCGGCAGGCACCATGGAAATCCGGTTGCCGAACAGTTCTGCAACGAAAATGTCGCCGTTCCGGTTCACCGCCAATCCGGTGGCGCCGACGAATCCTGTGGTCACCAGCGCCGGTGCACCCGTGCCCGGGTCGATCCGGTACACGGCTCCGGGAACACCGGCTTCAAACGAGCCCGGCAGCGAGGTGACGTATAGGGCGCCGTCGGGGCCGCGTTCGACGTCGGTCGGAACGGGTTCAGCCCGGTAGGTAAGTCCGACAATGCACTCCGGAATCCCGGGGGCTGCAGGGATGGTGAAGGGGATCGGCGGCAGGACGGCCAAAGTGGAGACAGTGCCGTCGTAGCCGGCCAGCACCAGGGCGTTCATCCCGGCATCAGCCACAACTATCCCGTTGCGGCCCGGCAGGGACGCGACCGGGTTGGAGTCCGGCAGACCGGTATAGGGGGTCGGCCGGATGCCGGCCGGCAGCTGCGCCGCGCAGTCAGCCGGGAGCGCTTCCTCAAATCCGTACGTATTGATGCGGTCCGGGTTTGCCGCATATTCATAGCCGGCAATGTCGGCGACGGTTCGAACGTTGCCTCCCCGGTCAACCGCCTGCAGCAGCCCGATGTTCGTAGCCGGATCCTGGGTGTCCTGCCCGACACTGATCGAGAAGTAGGTGGTGCCGCGTGCGCGGGAGATGGAGGCGGTACCGAACCCCTGGTCCGGGGGCGCCGCAGCAAGGAGCTGGATGCCGCCGTCGTTGGTGATGCGGCTGACGATACCGGGAAAGGATTGGGCCACATCGATGGTGCCCCGTCGTCCGACGGCGAAGCTCAGGGGGCTGATCAGACCCTCGGCGACGGTGGTTACCTCTCCGGCAACAGGTACAGGCGGTGGTGATGGCGGGTGGTGCCGCCCGCCTGCGGATGCCGGTGACGCGGCCAGTCCGAGGGCGGCGGTTGCGGCGAGGACGGCGAGTGCGGGTGATGACTTCTTCACGGTGTTCTCCTCAGCATTGGTGTGGGCAATGCGAGACTTGCCTCCAGGCCTCCCGTGGTTTCCCCGCCACGCCCCCGGCCGAGGCAGTCACAGACTAGGGGCGCCCCCGCTGAGGGACCACGTGGTTTCTACATATGGGGCGGAACAGGACCTAGAAAAACCGAGTAGCCGAAGCGATTGTCAGGCGAGTATTTTCTGCGGCCCGAGTGTGGCGGGCGTGGTTACGCCGATTGGCTGGACCGGCGTGGTGGACTGAGCCGGGTCATGCGCCATTGCCCGACGTGATAATTGAGGATCCCCGATGCCTGCACGCACGCCGCCTCCCACGCCGCCTCCCACGACGCCGGCCCGGCTGCCGGCCCAGTCACGCCCGCCGATCCCGCGGTGGCGCGCACTTCAGGCGGCGGTGATCGGCTGGATGTTCCTCGGGATTGGTCTTGGCCTGGCCATCGGCATCTCGGAATGCGTGGGCAACGCCTTTGGCTGGGGACGCCTGGCCGAAGTACTGCTGCAGGCGGTCCTAATGACCGGCATTGTGGTCCCCGGCATCGTGTTGCTGCGCCGCAGGCTGGACCGCCGCGGACTGCAGGGGCTGGGCATCAGCAGATCGGCCGCCCGCCCGCTGACCCTTGGTTTCGCCGTCGGCGCCGGGACCGGGCTCCTTGTCTGGCTACCCGCGGGTTTGGCCGGATGGATCCGCGTGGAAGAGGTGGACGTTGCCGCGTTCCTGGGTTTCCTCCTCCTTAACGGCGTGGTGCTGGCCCTCTACGAGGCCCTTCCGGAGGAGCTGGCACTGCGCGGCTATGTATGGACGAATCTGCGGGACGGGTGGGGAGTGGCCGTAGCGACCCTGGTGACAACTGCGCTCTTCCCGTTCGTTGGGCTGGTGATCGGTCCGGTGCGATGGGCTGTCATTACTGTGATCGGCGGTGATGGCGGGGAAATCGACGTTTTCCCCGAAGGCAATGACCCCGTTGTGTACATCGTGCAGCTGGTCCTGTTCGGGCTGGCACTCGTAGCTGCCCGGCGCATCCCGCTGCCGGGGGCGCTGTTCGTGGCGGTCGCGTTCCACTGGACGCAGCTGACCGTTACGCGGACGGTCCTCGGCGGAACGGGCTGGCTCGACTCGGGATGGACCGTAGCCTGGGTCGAGCCGGATGCGATCGCCCTCGTCCTGGTGCACATAGTCCTGGCCGGCATTGCATTCATAGCGATACGCCGGCGTCTGCAGGGTTCGGCGTCTGCAGGGCCCGGCGGAACGTCCCGAGGGAGAAAGCCGCCCCTTCGGCGCAGAACATCCCGCCCACTGATACGGAAGTGACTCCTGTGACCACATGAGCAGCACCAGCACCACTCGATGGGATCCCGTGCTGAACACCGCCCGTCGCCACAGGTGCCGGCGCGGAGGTGCCAGGTTTTGGCGGCGTCCTTCTGCAGGATGATCTCCGACTCAACAGGCGTGAACCCGAGCCGCGCGTTGATGGCGCGCATCCAGACATTCCAGTTCGCGCTGCTGCTCCGGACTTTGTTCTGCATAGGCACACCCAACGGGCCGGCGGGCTGGAACCCCGGATGCCCCATAGGAAACCCGCACTGGTTAGCAACTCCGTGGTTAAACAAAAGAAGGAACAGGCGAAAACCTGTTCCTTCTTTTCCGGCCTGATGGACCGGGGGAGAGCGGACGACGGGATTCGAACCCGCGACATCCACCTTGGCAAGGTGGTGCTCTAGCCAGCTGAGCTACGTCCGCAAATGAAAACAGTCGAAACTGTCCGTGCGCGATACTGGGATCGAACCAGTGACCTCTTCCGTGTCAGGGAAGCGCGCTACCGCTGCGCCAATCGCGCCCTAAACTGCTCGGCCCGTTCAGGATTACTCCTGGAAAACCATAAGCAGAAGGGAGAGCGGACGACGGGATTCGAACCCGCGACATCCACCTTGGCAAGGTGGTGCTCTAGCCAGCTGAGCTACGTCCGCAAGAAAAGCACTGAAACAGTACTGTTCGTGCGCGATACTGGGATCGAACCAGTGACCTCTTCCGTGTCAGGGAAGCGCGCTACCGCTGCGCCAATCGCGCCCATAAATGGGTCTTGCATACCACTGTGGAGGTGGGGACGGGATTCGAACCCGCGTATACGGCTTTGCAGGCCGCTGCCTCGCCTCTCGGCCACCCCACCGTAACCGCCGCAAAAGCTTTGGCTGGCCGATCCCTGAAACTTCCAGGAACTCAGCTTGTACAGTGACTTGCGAGCGGACGACGGGATTCGAACCCGCGACATCCACCTTGGCAAGGTGGTGCTCTAGCCAGCTGAGCTACGTCCGCATGTTGAAGAAGTTAGAGGTTATTTCCCTCGGATCGCTTGCGCTTTCCGCGGCGAACCCCCGCTTTCCAACGAAGAAAAACTCTATAGGACGTTTGCGGGTTCGTCCAATCGGCGCAGGTTGCGGCGCGGTTCCCCTCCCGGTTTGGACTCCCGGCGGATCTGGGCTAGCATCTTTACTCGTTGGAGTGCTCGCGGGCACACCGGCCGGCAACAACAAAGCTGGGCGATTGGCGCAGTGGTAGCGCGCTTCGTTCACACCGAAGAGGTCACTGGTTCGAACCCAGTATCGCCCACCAGCAGAGGCTGTCACTTTCCTTACCGGAAGGTGGCGGCCTTTTTTGCATCTGGGTGCGTTTTCACTGGTGCACGGCCATCCAGCGGAGTACACAGGATCCTAAACCCGCATTCCCCGGCGCGTCGGTGGGATGGACCATGACCCTGAGTCCGTTGGAGACGCCGGTGGAGGGACTGCTTGCCACCGGCACCGCCCGGCTGCCGTACCAGCACAACATTTTGCTTCGGTCCTTTGTGCTGCTCCGGCCCCAAAGCAATCTCATCATCTACAACTCACCCGGCATCACCGGCTCGGCCGCCGCCATCCGGGAGTTGGGCGGAGCGGAACGGCTGCTGATCAACCACGCCCACGAGGCCGTGTACGGTCCGCCGGGGATCGACGTCCCCGTGTATGTGCATCGGGATGACCGCGAAGAAGTGGGTGCTTCACTCGACGTAGCAGGGGTCTTCGAGCAGCGGGGGATGCTCGCACCGGACCTGGAAATCATTCCGACACCGGGGCACACGGCCGGTACCACCAGCTTTCTCTGGGATAACGGTTCCCTCCGGTTCCTCTTCACGGGGGATTTCATCTGGCTGGAACACGGGGAGTGGAAAGCGGTGGTCCTGGATCCGCAACTCCGTCCGGCTTACCTGGAAAGCCTGGCGCTGGTTCGGGAACTGGATTTTGACGTCCTGGTTCCGTGCGGGAGTACCGACGACGGCGCCTCCTACGGGATGGCGGGTTCCCCGCGCGGGATCCGCGAACGGGTGGATGCGATCATGCGCCGGGTCGAGTCCGGCGGCAGCCGCTGAATAGGGAGCCCGCCGGGATAACGGGACTGTCACCGCCGGGTGGCAGACTGGAACTATGACTGAACCAGCATTGGCGCACGCTACCGAACATGGACGGATGTACTCGCGGTCCCTCTCCGATCCGCCCACGGTGCCCTCTATTACGACCGTGATCAGCCAGGGGTCCACCTCCCTGGACGGCTGGCACAGCTACATGGCCGCCACTGCCGTTGTGAAGGATCCCAAGCTCAGCGCCGCCCTGGGAAACCCGTCAGCTTTGCGCAGCGTCGTCAAGGACGCGTCGTCTGCCTCCGAGCGCTACCGCGACGCCGCGGCGGAGCGGGGGACGCGCGTGCACTTCTACGCGGAGCAGGTAGCGCTGCGTGCACTGGACCGGCCGCACGAACTCGAACGTGCCCGCGAGGACCTGGCGTCCCGCGGTGAACATCAGTTCGCGGACCGGTTCGATGAATGGTGGAAGCTCTACGACGTCCAGCCCGTTGCACCGGAGATCACCGTCTGGAACGCGGAGGTCGGTTATGCCGGCACCTTGGACCTGGTGGCGCGGATAGGCGGCCGGCTGTGCCTGATCGACTACAAAACCAAAAAGACGGACCGTGACGGGCAGGTCAAACCGCTGGATGACAAGGTGGTGATGCAGCTGGTCGCCGGCATGAAGGCGCAGGAATCCCTGGTCGACGCCGGTGCCGGCACCTGGGAGCCGTGGGCCTACGGGCAGGAGCCGCTGCTGCTCGGCGTTGCCGTGGGCCAGACCGAGGTGCGGCCCATGCGCGCCAATCCGGCGGTCCTGCCCCAGCACTGGTACAAGTTCTGCGCGCTGCGCAGGGTCTGGCAGACCAACCTGGATGCCGCCGCCGCCGGCCGGGCACTGCTGCCCGTGCCCCCGCCTCCGGTCGGTGCGCACGCCGCTCCGGGCCCGGAGACCCCCATCCAGCCGCCCGCCGTCCCGGTGAGCGGCGGAGCCAACTAGACTGGATTCGATCCCCCGCAGCAACAGTAAGGAACGAACACCCGATGGCCATCCTCACTATCCGCACCCTCGGCGACCCGGTTCTTCGGACCCGGGCCGAAGACGTCACCGAGTTCGGGCCTGAACTGGCCAAGCTGGTAGCGGACATGGAGGAGACCATGGAGGACGTCGACGGCGCCGGGCTGGCAGCCCCGCAGGTCGGCGTCAGCCTCCGGGTCTTCACGTATCGGATTGACGGCCAGTCCGGCCACGTGGTCAATCCCGTGCTGAAACTGAGCGAGGACCGCCAGGAAGACCACCTCGAGGGATGCCTGTCCATCCCGGGTCTGGGCTATACGACACCGCGCTTCCGCTGGGCCCGCGTCACGGGAGTGGACCAGCACGGCAACCCGATCAGCATCGAAGGCGAAGGCATGCTCGCCCGCTGCTTCCAGCACGAAACCGACCACTTGAACGGTTCCCTCTATATTGACCGGCTCGAGGGCGAGGACCGCAAGGCCGCACTGCGGGCCATCCGGCAGCGCGAGTACGACGCCGTTGCCGCCCGCACCGTCAGCGAGCGTGCGCAGAGCGTCGGCTCCAGTTTCGGCGGCGCCTTCGTTGCCGGCCACAAGGCAGGGGCCTAGTCCGCGTGGCACTGCGAGTACTTTTCGCCGGCACCCCCGGTGTTGCCGTCCCGTCCCTGGACGCACTGATTGACGGCGGGTTCGACGTCGTCGGCGTCCTGACCCGTCCCGACGCCCCGCTGGGCCGCAAGAAGGTGCTGACGCCGTCACCGGTGGCTGCCCGCGCCGAGGAACTGGGCCTGCCGGTGATCCGCGCGGCCAAGGTCGATGATGAGGCCATTGAAGCCATCGCCGCTTTGGAGCCCGACGTCGCCGCCATCGTCGCGTATGGCGCCCTGGTTCCTGCCCGGGCCCTGACGGTGCCCAAGCACGGCTGGATCAACCTGCACTTCTCCCTGCTTCCCGCCTGGCGCGGGGCTGCGCCCGTGCAGCACGCAGTGATCGCCGGCGACGACGTCACCGGTGCCTCCACCTTCGTGCTCGAAACCGGACTGGATACCGGTCCCGTTTACGGCACGCTGACGGAAACCGTGCGGCCGGAGGACACCAGCGGGGATCTGCTGGAACGGCTCTCCCACTCCGGTGCGGTGCTGCTGGCCCAGACCCTCAGCGCCGTGGAGTCAGGTGCCGCGGTGGCCGTGCCGCAGCAGGGTGACATCACCCTGGCCCCCAAACTGACCATCGACGATGCCCGGGTTGACTGGACCCAGCCTGCTCTGGCCATCCGCCGCCGGATCAACGGCGTCACCCCCGAGCCCGGTGCCTGGACCACCTGGGACGGGGCCCGGTTCAAGATCGGCGCCGCAGTCCTGCGCCCGGACATCACCGACCTGCGCCCCGGCCAGGTCCGCTTCAGCGGAGGCGGCAGCGCAGCCGCACTGGTGGGCACCGGCTCCCATGCCCTGGAACTGCTGCGCGTGCAGCCTGCCGGCAAGAAAATGATGCCGGGGGCCGACTGGGCCCGCGGCCTCGCCAACCGTGAGGACGTGGTCTTCGAATGACCTCCCAGCCCGAAAAGAAACGCAACGAAAAGGGCCACGAACGCCGCCGCGCCGCCGTGAAAACCCGCACCGCCGTTGCTCCCGGCCAGCGCACCCGCGCGGCCGATCCCGCCCGCCTGGTGGCGTTCGAGGTGCTCCGCGCCGTCTCCGGCGAGGACGCGTACGCCAACCTGGTGCTGCCCAAGAGCATCCGCAAACACCGGCTGGATAAGCGCGACGCCGGCTTCGCCACCGAACTGGCCTACGGTGCGCTGCGCGGCCAGGGCACCTATGACGCCATCCTGGCCAAGTGCGTGGACCGTCCCCTGGAGCGTCTGGACCCGGCGGTGCTGGATGCGCTGCGGATCGGTGCGCACCAGCTGCTGGCCATGCGCGTGCCCGCCCACGCGGCCCTGGACCAGACCGTGGGCCTGGCCCGCGCCGTCATCGGGGCCGGACCCTCGGCGCTGATCAATGCAGTGCTGCGCAAGGTTTCGGCCCGCAGCCTGGAGGACTGGGTGGAGATCCTCACCGCCGGGGAAACCGATGCGGTTAAGCGTGCCGCCATTGAGCACAGCCATCCCGAATGGATTGTCCGCGCACTGCGGCAGTCCCTGGTGGCCCACGGCCGCAGTGTCGAGGAAATCACCGACCTGCTCCGCGCCGACAACGACGCACCCGTGGTGAACCTGGTGGCGCTGCCCGGTCTGGGTGATCTGGACGAAGCCAGGAAAGCCGGTGCAACCGACGGTGAACTGGTGAAGGATTCCGCACTGTTCGCGGCCGGCGACGTCGGCCGGCTGGACTCCGTGCGCGCCGGCACCACCCGGGTGCAGGACGCCGGTTCGCAGCTGGTGGCCCGTGCCCTGGCTGAAGTGGAGCTGGACGGGTCCTCCATCGATGAGGACGGCGTGGAAAAGTGGCTGGACATGTGCGCCGGTCCCGGCGGGAAGGCCACGCTGCTGGCCGCACTGGCCCATGAGCAGGGCGCCGTGCTGCTGGCCAACGAGCCGGCTCCGCACCGGGCCCAGCTGGTCCGCCAAGCCCTGGACGCGGTCCCCGGGGAAACCTGGAACGTTCGCACCGGCGACGGACGCACCATTGCCGAGGACTATCCGGAGACCTTTGACCGGATCCTCGTGGACGCCCCCTGCACCGGCCTTGGCGCCCTGCGCCGCCGCCCCGAATCGCGCTGGCGCCGCCAGCCCGGCGACGTCGGCGACCTGGGCATCCTGCAGCGCGAACTGCTGACCACCGCCGTTGACGCCGTAAAGCCCGGCGGCGTGGTGGCGTACGTGACGTGCTCGCCGCACCCTGCCGAGACCACCGCCGTCGTCGCCGACGTGCTGCGCAAGCGCAATGACCTGGAGCTGCTGGATGCCGGTGCCGCACTGGATGCGGTCAGCCTGCCCGGTGCGCTGGAGGCCGGCCACGAGTCCACCGCCCAGCTGTGGCCGCACATCCACTCCACCGACGCCATGTTCCTGGCGCTCATCCGCCGCAAAATCTGATCCGCCCGACCCCACGGAGACCCTAGTGAGCAAGTGCTGCATCAACCCGAGCATCCTCTCGGCCGATTTCGTCAACCTTGAAGCCGAGCTGGAGCGGATCAGCGCTGCCGACGCGGTGCACGTGGACGTGATGGACAACCACTTTGTGCCCAACCTGACCATCGGGCTGCCCGTGGTGGAGCGGATCCAGCAGGTGTCGAAGCTGCCGCTGGATGCGCACCTGATGATCGCCGACGCCGACCGCTGGGCACCGTTGTATGCCGAGGCCGGCCTGGCCTCCGTCACCTTCCATGTGGAGGCCGCGACCGCGCCGATCAAGCTGGCCCGCGACCTGCGGGACCGCGGTGCCAAGGCGGGCATGGCGCTGCGTCCGGCTACCCCGGTGGAGCCGTACCTGGACATGCTCTCCGAGCTGGACATGCTGCTGATCATGACGGTGGAGCCGGGCTTCGGCGGACAGAAGTTCCTTGATGTCACCCTGCCTAAGATCCGCCGCGCTGCTGACGCGGTGCGCGGATCCGGGCTGCCGCTGGCCATCCAGGTGGACGGCGGGATTTCCGCCGAGACCATTGAACGGGCTGCGGAAGCCGGCGCGAACGTCTTTGTGGCCGGGTCCGCCGTCTACGGAACAGGTGATCCCAATGACGCTATCCGTAAACTGCGCGCCTCCGCTGAGGCGGCTGTGCAAGAATAGTTCCTAACAAACGTGCTCCGGGGTCGGTGTAATTCCGAACCGGCGGTTATAGTCCGCGACCCGCACTGCTGACACTGGTGAAATCAACACCGGTTCAGCGGTTCGGTTGAATCGGTGAAATTCCGATACCGACAGTTAAAGTCTGGATGGGAGAAGCACGTGCAGTTTGTTGTTCCGCCGGCTTTGCCGACCCTTCCAAGGGGACCCGTCTCGGGCTCCGTGTAAGGGTCTCCTCCGGCGACACACCTCCTGCCGTACGCCTGTCGTACCCACCCCGGAGCATCAGCTTAGGGATAAGGACGACATGGATTTTCTGCGGTGGCTCTTTGACGCACAACTACCGGTGGGCTCAAGCTCGCTGCTGGTGCGCGAACTTCTCGGCAACATCTTCGGACTGCTCAGCGCCCTTGGCGGCATGCGCCGGAAGGTCTGGGCCTGGCCCGTCGGCATTCTGGGCAACCTGCTGCTGCTCACCGTTTTCCTCGGGTCCATCTTCAGTGACGCCGATACCGCCACGCTCCTGGGCCAGGCCGGCCGGCAGATCATGTTCATCGCGGTCTCGGTGTACGGGTGGCGGCGCTGGCAGCAGAGCAAAACCAGCGGCGACGCCGCCGTCACCCCGCAGTGGGCGACCGGCCGGCAGCGTATCGGCCTGGTCACCGCGATGCTCCTGGGCACCGTGGCCCTGACCCCGGTCTTCGCCCGGCTGGGTTCCTACGAACCGGTCTGGGCCGACGCCTGGACCTTCGTCGGCTCGCTGCTCGCCACCTACGGGATGGCCAAGGGCTGGGTGGAATTCTGGCTCATCTGGGTGGCCGTGGACATTGTGGGCGTGCCCCTGCTCTTCAGTGCCGGGTACTACGCCACTGCCTTTATGTACCTCTTCTACGGTGGCTTCACCCTCGCCGGGTTCTTTGTCTGGTGGAAGGCGAAGAAGAATGAGAAACCGCAGGTGGAAGTCCTGATGCCGGATATCCGGACCCGCTGACCATGAGCCGCGAGGACTTCACCGCCGGCGAGGTGGCCGCCATGGACGAAGCACTGGACCTGGCGGCACGGGGCGTGCGGGGTGCCAATCCGCTGGTCGGGGCGGTGATTCTCGACGCCGACGGCGCCACCCTCGCCACCGGGTACCACCGTGGCCCCGGCACGCCGCATGCCGAAGCTGATGCGCTGGCCAACGCCCGCGCAGCCCGGGCGGACGTCAGGGGCGCCACCATGGTGGTGACCCTGGAACCGTGCAACCATACCGGCCGCACCGGCCCGTGCTCACGGGCCATCATCAACGCCGGCATGGCCCGGGTGGTGTACGCGGTCGCGGATACCAGCGGCACCGCTTCCGGGGGAGCAGCGGCCCTGCGGGCCGCCGGCATCGAGGCCGTCGCCGGACTCGGCGCCGGACCCGCCGCAGAGCTGAACGCCCGCTGGACTGTCGCCACGGCTGAACACCGGCCCTTCATCACCCTGAAGCTTGCCTCCAGCCTGGACGGCCGGATTGCTGCGGCGGACGGCACAAGCCAGTGGATTACCGGCCCGGAAGCCCGGCAGGACGGGCAGCGCCTGCGCGCCCTGGCGGACGCCGTCCTGGTCGGCACCGGAACGGTTTTGGCAGACAACCCCCGTCTGACCGCCCGGGACCCAGACGGCCGTGAGTCCCAGCGGCAGCCGCTGCGCGTCGTCGTCGGCCGCCGGGCCGTCCCCGCAGACGCCGCAGTCCGTGGAACCGACGGACGGTTCCTGCAGCTGCCGGAGCACAGTCCGGCCGACGTCGCCAAGGAGCTCTACGGACGCGGCGTGCGGCACGTACTGGTGGAAGGCGGCGCCACCGTGGCCGGCGCCTTCCTGCGGGCCGGCCTGGTGGACGAGCTGGTGGTCTACACCGCCCCGCTGCTGCTGGGAGCGGGACTCGCCGGCGTCACGGGGCTGGGCGTGGACACCCTGAGCCAGGCGCCGCGGTGGCGGTGGGACCCTGCCGGCGGCGGCACCGTCAAGCACCTGGGCCCGGACCTGCGCCTGCGGCTGGAGCCCGGCTTCTCAATAACCAGCCCGGCTTCTCAATGACCAGCCGCTTCTCTATGACCTCTGAACCAAAGGATGCATAAATGTTTACCGGCATAGTTGCTGAACAGGGCAGCGTGGTTTCCCTGGCACCAAACACCGACGGCGACGGCGCCGTCCTGGTGATCACCGCTCCCGTCACAGGTGAGGGGCTGGAGCCGGGCGGCTCCATTGCCGTCAACGGCGTCTGCCTCACCGCCACCGGCATCCGGGAGGGCGCCATCAGCGTGGACGTGATGGGTGAGACCCTCACCCGCACCACCACCGGCGAGCTGGCACCCGGTGCCACGGTCAACCTGGAACGCTGCGTCCCGGCCGGCGGACGGCTGGACGGCCATGTGGTCCAGGGCCATGTGGACGGCGTCGGCCGGTTGCTGGAACGCGAAAACCTGGGCAGCTGGGACCGGCTGCGGTTCGCCGTTCCGGCCCCGCTGGCCAAGTACATTGCGGAAAAGGGTTCCATCGCGGTGGACGGCGTCTCCCTGACCGTCACCGCTGTGAGCCCGGCGGGCGAGGAGGAGCAGTGGTTCGAGGTAGGACTGATCCCCACCACGCTGGCCGAAACCGGACTTGGGAAGCTGGCGCCAGGGGACAGGGTCAACCTGGAAGTGGATGTGCTGGCCAAGTACGCCGAACGCCTGCTGTCCTTTGCCAATCCGCGCGGGCACGGCCACCACGTGAAGGAGGCGTAAATGAACGCACCCGCCATGCACATTGTGCTGAACCCCGTGACCGAGGCCGTGGAGGCAATCGCCGCCGGCCGCGCCGTCGTTGTGGTGGATGACGCCGACCGCGAGAACGAGGGCGACATCATCTTCGCCGCCCAGCACGCCACCTCCGAACTGATGGGCTGGACCATCCGCCACACGTCCGGCGTGGTCTGCGTGCCGCTGCCCGGCAGCTACGCGGACCGGCTGGAGCTGCCGCCCATGACCGCGGTGAACCAGGATGCCAAGGGCACCGCCTACACCGTGTCCTGCGACGCCGCCGAGGGCACCAGCACCGGCATCAGTGCCTCGGACCGGGCGCTGACCGCCCGGGTGCTCTCGGACCCCGCTGCCGGGCCGGGGGAGCTGCACCGGCCCGGACATGTCTTTCCGCTGCGTGCGGCCGACGGCGGAGTCCGCGAACGCCGCGGCCACACCGAAGCCGCCGTGGAACTCGCGAAGCTGGCCGGATGCACTCCGGTGGGCGTGATCGCCGAACTGGTGCACGACGACGGCGACATGATGCGGCTGCCGGCGCTGCGGGACTTTGCCGATGCGCACGGGATTCCGCTGATTTCCATCGAGGACCTGGTCCGCTACCTGCAGGCACGGGAAGGAGACCGGGCATGAGTGAGGCAGCAGCCAACCCGCCCGTCCTGCCGGGGCCGGAGGTGCATCTGCCCACTGCCTTCGGGGATTTCACCGCCACCGCGTGGACGGACAGCCGCACCGGCGTCGAACACATGACCCTCTCGGCCCCCGGTACCGAAACGGAACGGTCCGGCACGCTGGGGGAGGGCGCCCCGCTGGTCCGGCTGCACTCGGAGTGCCTTACCGGAGACGTCTTCGGCTCCTACCGCTGCGACTGCGGCGAACAGCTGGAGCAGGCCATGGAACTGATCGCCCTGTACGGCGGAACCATCGTGTATCTGCGCGGCCAGGAAGGCCGGGGGATCGGCCTGGCCAACAAGCTGCGCGCGTATGCGCTGCAGGAAGCCGGGGCGGACACGGTGGAAGCCAACGAGCAACTCGGCCTGCCCGTGGATGCCCGTGATTACCAGGCCGCCGCGGACATCCTGCACCGGCTGGGCCTGCACCGGATCCGGCTGCTGACCAACAACCCGGCCAAGCAGGACTGGATGCGCCGCTTCGGCATCGAGGTGGAGGCCATGGTGCCCTCCGAGGTTCCCATCCGAGCCGAGAACGAGCGGTACCTGCAGACCAAGCGGGACCGGATGGAGCATCACCTGACCTTGCTGCGCACCAAACCCGTGCAGCAGAGCTAACCCCCCCCTTTCAGACCCTTCCAAAGGAGCAGCATTATGAGTGGACACGGCGCGCCCACCACCAACCTCACCGGGATCCGACTTGCCGGGGTTCCCGTCCGACTGGCCATTGTCGCGGCCAGCTGGCACACCGAAATCATGGACGGACTTATTGCCGGTGCCCTGCGTGCTGCCGAAGAGGGCGGTCTGCAGCCGAAGCTGATCCGGGTGCCCGGCAGCTTCGAACTGCCTGTTGCGGCGGCCCGGCTGGCACCCCACTATGACGCAGTGGTGGCGCTCGGCGTCGTGATCCGTGGCGGTACCCCGCACTTTGACTACGTCTGCTCGGCTGCGACCAGCGGCCTGACCGATGTCAGCGTTTCCACCGGCACACCTGTCGGCTTCGGGGTCCTGACCTGCGACACCGAGCAGCAGGGGCTGGACCGTGCCGGGCTGCCGGGCTCCTCGGAGGACAAAGGGTACGAAGCGACGGTGGCTGCCGTGCTGACTGTGGCAGAGCTGCGCGCCGCCGGGGTCTAGGCCGGCCGTTTGGCCGGCCGTTCGGGCTGATCGCCTGGGCTGGGCACTTGGGCCGGTCGTCTGGGCCAAGGGTTTGGGTCAGCCGCAGCAGGCCGTTTAGGCCACGCGTTTAGGCCAGCCGCCTGAGCCAGCCGCAGCAAAGTGCCCACCCGGGATATTCTCGCAGGATGGACAACATGCGTCGGGGGCGGCCCGGCGAAGGACACAAAAGCGACCCGCCAGAACCGGGGGTCCTGGACGACGCGACCCGCATCAGGGTCCAGCGACGCACCCTCTCGGTGGTTGTGCTCAGCCAGGTGCTCGGCGGCGCCGGTCTGGCCGCAGGTGTCACTGTCGGGGCGTTACTGGCACAGGACATGCTCGGCTCGGAAGGTCTGGCCGGTCTGCCGGCCGGACTGATCACTCTCGGTTCGGCGCTGGCCGCCTACCTGGTGGGACGGGGTACCCAGCGGGCCGGGCGGCGGATCGGACTGGGGACGGGCTTCCTTGCGGGAGGGCTCGGTGCTTTGGGCGTGGTTCTCGCAGCCGTGATGGACAGCCCGCTGCTGCTGTTTGCCGCTCTGTTTCTTTACGGAGCCGGAACGGCCACCAACCTGCAGGCACGATACGCCGGCACCGACCTGGCCCTGCCGGACCGCCGGGGACGGGCCATCAGTATTGCCATGGTCTCCACAACCGTCGGCGCCGTTGCGGGCCCGAACCTGGTCACTCCCATGGGCCGCTTTGCCGAAGGGCTGGGGATTCCTGCCCTGGCCGGGCCGTTCCTGCTTGCCGGCACCGCGTTCCTGGCCGCCGGCGTCGTTCTTTTGGTGCTTTTACGTCCTGACCCTTTCTTCCTAGCACGGCGGTTGGCGGATGCAGGGACAGGATCTGGGGCGGGTAGCGCGGCGGGTTCTGGGACAGGTATTGGGGCAGGAGCCGTCGGCTCGTCCGGATCGCGGGAGTCGGATGGTACAGATGATCCGGACGAACTGGCGGACTCGGCAGACTCGGCGAACGGAGCCGCCGCCCGTCCCGGCACCGGCGTTTATGTGGGTGCTGCCGTGATGGTGCTGACCCAGATTGCCATGGTGGCGGTCATGACCATGACTCCGGTCCACATGCTCGCCCACGATCACGACCTTGCTGCGGTCGGTGTAGTGATCGGAGTCCACATCGGCGCGATGTATTTGCCCTCGCTCGTGACCGGTGTTTTTGTGGACAGGATCGGCCGCACTCCCATGGCGGTCGCCGCCGGCACCACGCTGCTGCTGGCCGGAGTCACGGCGGCCCTCGCCCCTGGCGGTTCCGTGGCGCTGCTGGCTCTGGCCCTTGCCCTGCTCGGCATTGGCTGGAACTTCGGTTTGATCTCCGGTACGGCCCTGGTGGTTGACAATACGGCCCCGGAAATCCGGCCGCGCGTCCAGGGCAAGATCGACGTGTTTGTGGCTGTGGCCGGTGCCGGTGGAGGGACCCTGTCCGGGGTGGTGGTGGCCGGCAGCAGCTATGCCGTGCTGGCACTTTCCTGCGGCATTCTGGCCCTACTACTGATTCCCGTGCTGCTCTGGGCCCGTCCTGCGGGCGCTGTCTAGCTGTCTGCCCGCGCAGTGTAAGCGGGTCCGACGCGGAGGACCGCAAGGGTCGGCCACGTAACCCTGCTGGCAGAACGCTGCGCTGCCCAAAACGCTGCGATGGCAGAACCCTGCGCTGGCCAGAACGCTGCGATGCCAGGACCGTGCCCGTGGAAGCCGTTGTGTCGCACAGCACGCGATCTTGAAAAACCACGCTTGCCCGCGATCCCGTGACGCCATGATCCCGTGGGCAGCATCGTTACGAAGGCCGCAGCCGCCACCTGAGAAACTGGGGTCCAAACACGTCACGGTGCGGAGCGGTCCTAGCTGCCGCCCGTTGGGGAGAGGACACACCATCGGCGCGATGGACGACATGCTGGGGCCCACCGAGGTTTCGGCGCTGCATAAGGCATTGGTTACTGCGGCACCCGGGACCGATCTGGCCGGACTGCCGGCTGTGGTGCAACAGTTGGAGCCGCTGTCGCTTCGGGGCCGGACCGACGTCGTCGCCGATGCCCTTGTGGATGCGCTGGGTTCCTATCCTGCCGCGGCAGCTGCGTTCCGTGCGGCGTTGGAGGACCCGGCGTTCACCGGGTGGATGCTGTGGCCGGTCACCGAGGCGGCAGTCACGCTCGCCTTGCAGTCCGGTGGGGATGCTGAGTTCGACGACGCGTTGGTGCTGCTGGCGGACCTGACGCCGCGGCTGACCAGCGAGTTCGCGATCCGGAGGTTGCTGCGGGAGCGGCCGGAGCGGGCGTTGAACATCATTCAGACATGGACTGTCCATCCGGATCAGCACGTGCGGAGGTTGGCCAGCGAAGGCACCAGGCCTTATCTGCCCTGGGCTGTTCGGGTGCCGCAGCTGATTGGCAGGCCGGAGGCAACGCTGCCGATTCTGGAGGCGATGCACAACGACCCCGAGGACTACGTTCGCCGCTCTGTGGCCAACCATGCCAACGATCTGGCCCGGCATGCTCCGGACCTGGTCCTTGAGGCGGCTGCCCGCTGGCAGCAGACCGGGACGCCCGGCAGCAGCTGGGTGGTGCGCCACGCTTTGCGCACCCTGATCAAAAAGGGAAACCCGGGCGCTCTGGCGCTCATGGGCTTCGATCCGGCCGAGGTCAGTGTCACTGACCTGCATGCGGATGCTGAGATCATCACGCTGCCTGCCGTGCTGGCCTTCGGATTCCTGCTCACCAATACCGGGGACACTCCGGCAAAGCTCGTCGTAGATTACGCCGTGCACTACGTAAAAGCCAGTGGCGCCAGTGCCGAAAAGGTATTCAAACTGGCGACCGTGGACTTGGCTGCGGTGGAGTCCCGGAAGCTGTCCGGCCGGCATGCCTTTCGGCAGATGACCACGCGGCGGCATTATGCCGGGCTTCATGCTCTGGAACTGCAGATCAATGGCATCAGGCACGGCCGGTTGGAGTTCCGTCTGGAAGTCTAGGCTCAGGAAAAAGCCCTCAGGGGTTACCTTCCGCCCTGGTTCGTACGGCTCCGGCGCAGAGGCATAGTGGTTTGAGCGGAAGCACCGATCCAATCCTGCTTAGGACGACGGCGGCACGTCACCGTGGGCACTACGCACCGGCGCCACGCCGCTATGCACCGCTGCCGCTCGGCTGCCACGCCGTTGCTCCACCGTTGCCTGTCGGCTGCTGTTCCTCTGCGGCGTGGTTCTATGGTGCAGGACAGGATCCTCTTAGAACGGCGGTACCTCTTCCAGTTCCGGTTTCGATGCCGAGCGTTCTGATGCTGAGCGTGCCCCAGCTGATTGATCGGCGAGTTCCAAATAGGGTTCGGTCCGGTAGGTCCGTCCGGTAGGCGAGGTCCATTCCAGCACTCCGGGTTTGGGCTGGCAGGCCTTCCAATAGCCCAGGGTTTTGAACCGATGATGCCTCCGGCACAGGTGAGCCAGGTTCGAATGCTCGGTGTTCCCGCCTTTGGCCCAGTCAGTGGTGTGGTCAATCTCTGTCACCCCGGTACTGACCCGGCATCCAGGGAACCGGCAGGTCCCGTCCCGTGCCCGCAGCCACCGGGCGAGTCCGGCAGGGACTTTCCGCCGCCTGCCAACGCCCAGGATCTCGCCGGTGTGCGGATCCCGGACGAGTCCGGTCCAACGGGTGGCGTTGCGCGCCAACCGTCTGGCAGCTTCAGCACTGATGGGACCGTAACCGTGCAGTTCGGCGGGCTGCTCGTCAGCACCGAAGAGAGTCTCGGCGTTGATCAGGACCATGATCTCGGCGCGAGGGACGACGCTGTTGTCGTCCGGATCGATGTGACCGTTACCGGCTTTGTCCATGTGCCCAGCCCTTACGGCCGTGCCAGCATGAGCTCCGCCGTCGGCCGCACTCGTGTCACCCCCACAGCCGGTCGTTCCGTCGTGGCCGCAATGGCCGGCCTTGCGTGCGTAACCACCGCGGCCTGATCCGAGGCTGCCCATCAGCAACTGGCACAGGATGTCGGCACGCAGCTGGTCCCGGTTCCTCGGGTCTCCTGCCTGCTGTTCTCCCTGAGCGCTGGTGCTCAGGGCGGTGTAGATCTGCTGGGCCTCCGGTGCCGGCAGCAGAGCGGACAGCCAGGACATGCCATCCTCGGCCGGATCGAGGGTGACCTTCCGTTTCTCGAAGGCGCTTTGGTGCCGGGCGGGAATGGTGTGCGGATACTTCTTCTCCCGCAGCCTGCGGGCTTTGGCGGAGAACTGCGCCCGGGTCTGCCCTTCGGCAGCGCTCAGCAGGTCCGCTTCCAGTTCCGGCAAGTCAGCGGCGGGAACGTTCTCGCACTGGTCCAGAAGGACCTGCGCATGCCCGTAGCTGAGCGTACCGTCTTCCAGTGCTGTGAGGGTGGCGGTGTGCGGGCCGCAGAGCCTGCCTGCTTCGTCCATCAGCCGCTGGGCAGTCATCTGCGGTACCTTCAGGATGGCCGCACACTCGGCAGACGCAAGGCTGAACGCCATACCCGGCTCCAACCGGCCGGACGCTTGCTGGTAACTGTCCCGAAAGACCTCCTGCATCCGGTTCATCAGCCGGGCCTGCTGCGCCTGCGCCCAGGACATCAGGTGCGCCATCCGGCCCAAGGCCTCTCCAGTGGTTACTTCGTCAAAGGACTCGAGGTTTGCCAGTGCCAGGGTTCCGGTAAACCCGTCCGGGTAACCGTTGGTGGGGCTTCCGGCAGCGGTGGGGCTGATGAACTCGGAAGTGCTGGTCGAAGCAGTGGCATCGGATGAAGCGAAGTGACTGGCTGCACCCTTGGAACTCGCGGCAGGCACGGCATCCGTAAGGCCGACGCCCGGATCGATAGCCCGGGCAGCACGATAAACCGCGAGGCTGGGCGTCGCGCTCGGTTTCGAAGGCGCACCCGCACTGCCGGCCGACTCGTCACGCGGAAGGTCTTCGCCGGCCGGTATGCCCGTGCCCTGCTCCGTTTTCTCGTCCCGATCCATACCTCAGGATTTCATCCGGCACTGACATTTCCGGACCAAAAACAGGCCCAAAAGGGCGCCGCGAAAAACTCGAAATACCCGTCTTTTTCGTGCGGCTACCTGGACGAACGGTGAGGCGGATGGATGACACCCAGCGGACAGATTATCGTCCGACTGTGGCCGGCCTAAAGTTCGGCCAGCTCCTAGTACCTGGGCCAAAACTCCTCCGGGTCCAGCCGCTGTCCAGCCAGCATGGCTTCCAGATACAACAGATGCGTATGCCAGCCGGGCAGATAGTCGGCTATCTCCGTACCAGTTCTTCGTGGATGAGTTCCAACCGGGTTCCGCTGCCATCCGGGGTGAGGCCAATCCGGAGCAGCGAACGCGGCTCGTCGGGGAATTCCCAGCTCATGACCAACAGGCGTCCCGGAATGCAGTCCTGAATGGTGCTGGTCGAGAAATAGTCCTCGGCGTGCCTGATGGTCACTACACCTCCCGGGACAAACTCACCGGAAAGAAGCGGACCCAGCCAGTGCGGCAACGCCTCGGAATCCGTCAGGCCCCACCACACCCGCTCGGGTAAGTGGTAAGGACCAGGCAAGCACCACTCGTTCGGGGGCAGGCTCAATGGATCGGCTGATCAGCGGCATGCCGGGAGCCTACCTGATAGGGGATTCTTGAGTCATGAGTCCCGTACGGAACTCGGAAGTAACTCCGGTGTGGCCGGCTGATCGGGTTACCCGGGATCGAGCACGTAGGCAGGCAGACCGCCGAAGAATAAGAGAATCAGGACGGCGATTCCTCCCGCCAGAAACCAAATGAAGCGTCTGTGCTGCGGGGTCATGTCCACATGGTGCCACAGCGGACCCGGCGCAGCACGGCACTGCAGCGGACCCGGCGCAGCACGGCACTGGGGTGGACCCGGTGCCACATGGTGCCACGGCGGACCCGGTGCCACATGGTGCCACGGCGGACCCGGCGCCACATGGCACTGGGGAGGAGCCTGCGCAGCACGGAACCACGCCGGCCGTACGGGGGTGCGACGGCGGCCGTACCGTGGGCCGCGACGCCGGCCGTACCGTGGGCCGCGACGCCGGCCGTACCGTGGGCCGCGACGCCTGCCGTACGCGTGGGTCGCGACGCCGGCCCTACGCAGGGGTGCCGAAGCCGGCCGTACACGTGGTGTCAGGCCAGGATCACTTGGGATCATACGGGCCCAGCGGGCTGCCTAGGAAAGCATCAGCAGGACTCCCTGGCAGCGCCGAGGTTCAACGGCTTGAGCATGGAGGACAACCCGAGCCGTGCGGACTCGGAACAGAAGTCCAGCGGACCCTCGTATTCGACATGCAGTACGGCCTTGCCCGCCTCAGTGAACGGCGCATAACTGTCACATTCGCCGTACCGCATGCACTCCTCATTAATCGCGAAATCAAAGTCCTCCACCAGGTCCGGAATCTGGTCCAGGTCATTCTTCAATGCCACTGACAGGCCCCGGTTCCGCGCCAGCGCCGCCACGGCACGGTTGTAGGCCAGCTGGTCCTCGGCGGTCAGGGGGAAGCCGGATTCGTTGGCGTAGCCGTCCACGTTGTCCGGTTCCACCGCATCGAACCCCTTGGCTGCACAGGTGTCCATCCGGTCCGCCATGATGGGCAGCAGGACGTCCGTGCGGCGGATGTCCAGCCAGCGTTCATCCGGCCAGCCCTCAAGGGGGTTGCCAAGGACAACGTCCGGAAACCGGCCGGCATCACCGCGGTACTCTTCCCAGGAACCTGCGGAGAGGTAGCAGATGACCCCGCGTCCGGCGCGGCGAAGGGTGTCGACGTCGGCCGCGGAGGTGGTCTCATAGTCGACGTCATAGGTGTCCGCGCCGACGCCCAGATCCAGCGGGCCGGAGAGCTGCCACTGCCAGCTCCCGCCAGGGGGCGGTGCCCAAGTAGTGCCCGACGATGGCGCCCCGCTCCCCGACGACGGCGCCCCGCCCCCTGACGACGTCGCCACGCCTCCGGTCGACGGCGCGGAGGTGACGCCGGCGGCAGGGTCCGGTGCTTGGGAAGCCGGGGACCCGCCGTCGTCCGCCGAAACACACCCAGACAGCAGCACCAGCAGCAGGAGGGCAGCAGCCGGGATGCGCCGCCTCACGATTCCACCCGGGGGCTGGCTGCCAGACGCTCCGACACCGCAGAAGGAGGGCCGAGCCACGGATTGGGCAGAGACCGGTCAGTGGCAAAAAGATGGCCGGCACCGTGGCGCGCGGCCGCCAGACGGATGGCGGGGTTCTGCACGGGGGAGCAGGTATGGACCAGGTGCCACAACCGCGAGGGGGGTACCCGGCATGCCCAGCGCGGATGCCGGAAGCCTGCGTAGGCCTCGGCGGTTCCCTCGAAGACCGAGGTGACGTCAAAGAGTTCCAGATGATCAGGCGAAGGAAACACCCCCGGATTGGCAGCAAGGAAGGATACTCCCGCTCCCCGGGCCGCGCCTGCATAGTGGCGGCAGCGGTCCACGGTATCGGGAGCGGAGGGGACTTCGTCGAACATTATCCCGTCCACGCCGTAGAAGCGCTGCCACGCGCGGATTTCCCGGACGACGTCGGCGGGCGGCCGGTGTCCGTAGCTCAGGGTGACGTAGCCGAGCAGCCGGATGTGCCGCAGCCTGGCCACGGCCCGCGGGTAATAGGGATCATCCGATTGGCCGGGACCGTTGTGGACGTTGAGGACGGCAAAGGACACCTGTTGCGCGGCGAGCCAGGCCCAATCCTGCGGTGCGGCCGCGGGATGGACGTACCAGGGGATCGCCAGCCGAGGCGGATCCATGGGCGGATCCGTGGGCGGTGACGTCACGTGGGCCGCGTCCACTGCCGGACGGCCCTCACCGACGGGGCACCTTCACAGCCGGCCCGAGCTTCGCAGCTGGCCCGACCTTCACACAGCCCGGCGCCATCACAACCGGGCACCTCCGTAGCCGGACTACCCTCATGCGTACGTCCGCGGATCGGCGACCCGGGTCAGCAACACGGTGATGCCAATGGCCAGGAATCCCAGGGCCACCACGAGTCCGGCCAGGTTGCCCACCACAATCCACGCTCCCGCCGCCAGCGATGCTGCTGCGGCAAAACCCACTGCTCCGCGCGGCAGCCCGAACGCGTTGAGCGTGGTGGACGTGGTGGCCAGCGAGCTGAAGGTTGCCGCAACAATCACCGTGGTGGCCACCCGGTTTTCCTCCACAAGGAAAAGGACCACGAGTGCGGATACCACGGCGGAAATGACCACAATAGCCGCGGATATGGCCATGGTCAGCCCCCAGGCGTTCCGGGCGGCATGGCGCAGCAGCGGCGTGCGCTGGGAGGACCACTGGAGGCGCTGGCGCATCAGTACGAGCGCCGGGTCCGTTGCCGCAGCGGCGACGACGGTGGCTGCGACCAGGGCGGTGCCCTCCCACGCCGGCAGCCGGGTCAGGGCCATCGAGAGCGCGGCGGCAAGGAAACCGGCCTGGGCCGCCGGAGGAACAGCAGCTTTCCAATCGCCGCTGTTCAGGACCCGCCGCTCCTTAATGGTGCGCTGCTGGGCAATGAACAGCACGGTCACAGCCAGGATGACCGTCAGGGCCACGATCGCCACGATGACGGGAGCCGTGCTGTGGCCCAGCAAAATCTGCAGGGTGACCACGGCCGTGCCGAGGGCGAGGACCGCCAGCAGGAAACGGGACCGCCCGAGGATCACGAGCATGGACACAATGCAGGAGTACCAGCACCAGGCCATGAGCAGAACGGCCGCAGAGCCATCGTGGGCAGGCAGCAGCAGGGACACCACCAGGTAGCACGCCAGCACGGAGGTCACGAGCAGCATGGCCGCGGTTCCGCGGGCAACGCCGCGCTTGAGCTGGCCGACGCCGGCGTAGGCCCAGACAATCCCGGAAACCGACTGTCCGATCACCCAGGCGCCGATACCGGCGATCAGGATTTCACGCGTGGTGGCCGCCAGCATCGTGGCGGTAAGGCCGCCAAGCACCGCCCCGAGAATCAGGATGATGGCCCGCCGGACGGCTTCCAGCAGGGCGCCCTTGCCCAGCCAACCCCGAGGCCCGTGGAGGACACGGGTGGCACCGCGGACCTGCACCATGGTCTGCGCGTAGGCAAAAACGTCCGCAGCACCGTGGCGCTGGCGGACCAGACGGTCACTGAGCCCGGACGCCTCCAGCCGTGCCGTGATCTCGAACGTATCCACGGCGTCATAGGAGATGCCGTCTTCATCGAACTCCGGCAGGGGATTGCCGGAGGCGGGCAGGGTGACACTGTCGGCGCTCATACCGAGAGCCCCAACGCCGCTTTGTCCACGCTGAACGCCCTGGTCGGCGGCAGCGGTCCGGAGTGTTCGAAGAGCACCCGGTCCCGACCCGCGTCGTAAGCCTTGCGGTAGCTGGCGAGGCAGCGCTCGAGCGTGAATTCGGCGAGGGCACGACGTCGTGCGGCGGCGCCCATGGCCGCGCGCCTCGTGTGGTCGGTGAGCAGCGCGATGCAGGCGTCGGCGAACGCCACATGATCCCGGGCGTCCACGAGCATGCCCGCCGTGTGCTCGTCATCCAGGCATTCGGCTACGCCGCCAACATCTGTGTTCACCGTGGCGCGTCCGCACATCATGGCCTCGATCAGGGTGAACGGCAGCCCCTCCGAGACACTGGACAGGGCCACCACGTGGCCGGCGGCGATGGCGGCGCGGCTGCCCTTGGTCGGGCCTTCCCAGCGCACGGCGTCGGTGATGCCGAGCATTTCCGCCTGGTGAACCAGACCCGCCCGGTAACCGAGGTTTTCCGGCGGGGTGGGGCCGAAGATGCGCAACTGGGCGGTTGGCAGCCGTTCACGGACCAAAGCGAAGGCCGAGAGGAGCGTCCCGAGATCCTTTAGCGGATCTATCCGGCCCACAAAGCTAATGGTCGGCACGTCAGGCTCCGTGGTGACCGGCTCAAACTTCGCCGGGTCCACGCCGTTGGTAATGGTGTGGATACGTTCCGGACGGGCCCCGAGCCGCCGCTCCCAGCGGACATTGAACTGGTTCACCGGCAACACCATGTGTGCACTGGTGACGGCTACCTGGCACAGACGGCGCAGGAACGCCGTCACCGCCCGCCGCACCGGCCAGGAGAAATCGGCGCCGTACAGCGCCAGGTACCGCTCGCGCAGATACACCCCGTGTTCGGTCAGGAGAATCGGAGTGCCGTGCCGCCAGGACTGGGCCAGGGCGATCAGTGAGGAAGGCCCGTTGCTGGAGGCGTGGATGACATCCATGCCGGACAACCGGCGGTCCACCAGTGCCAGGGCACGGTCCACAATGCTCGCGGCCATCACTGCGTCCGCGACCGACATCGGCTCTTCGCCGGAGCTGACCAGATGCCGGGTCCAGGCGGTGAGAATGGGCTCCACGGATCCGCGGCTGGCGAGGGCATGCGCCAGCCCTACCTTGTTGCTGATGTCCACCAGGTGCCGGAGGGCATTTTCGGTCCTGCCGATCGGATCCGCAGTATCGGGTCCCAGAGCCGCATCCCACAGCCGCGTGAGTTCATACTGGACGGCTTCGATCGCATACCGGCGCCGGCTGCCGTGCCGGAGCGGTGAGACGGTAGGGCCCCAGACCGGAACCAGGCTGACGGTCCGCACATTGGGCGGCAGTTTCCAGATCGGCCGGCCGGCGTCGCCCCCGGTCAGCGCCACGAGGTGAAACTCGTGCTCCGACAGGCCGGTGACCAGCTGATCACACCAGGTGCTGACGCCCCCGGTCGCTACCGGATATGTGCCCTCGGTGATCAGCGCTATCTTCATCGGCTCATCCGTCCGGTGGGCCGAGGGCGCCGAGGCGCCCGGAGGAGTCCCGGCGGGACGGAAACGAGCACGTGCGGCATATTTGAGGCCTTCTCCTGGATGGACACCGTCATCAAGCGGCGATATCGGCCTCCAGTAGACAGCTTCCGCCGATGGCAGACATAAGTACCGGCTACGTGTTTCCTACCCGGGTGATGCGTGCAGGCGGCCGCGGCAGGACCGCCGGCCCGGCGTCGTCGTCGGCCCCCACCCGGGCGTTAAGCGGCGATCGGGACTACTCGACGTCGTAGACGGCAGCCGGATCCCGCTCGAGTATGCGGTCCCGCATTTCCTGCTTGAGGGCTTCCAGGTGGGCCAGTTCGGCGGACGTCTTGTCCGGCTTGCCGGTCAGCTCGATGAACTCATCGGTGACGATGCCGTCATCGCGGATCACGCAGGTGACCGTGGCGTCCCCGGTGCTGAGCTCAAAGACGTAGCGGGCCAGGGTGCTGCCACGCTCCGCGCGGGCCAGATCGGGAAGCACGGCGTAGCGGTTTTCGGTGACGGCCCGGGTGACGAGTTCGAAAGTGTCCCGGGCGCCCGGCCCGCCGAACGGCGTGCGCACCCGGATGTCACGGCGCTCAACCCGGCCGTCGGCGCTGCCGGCTGCCAGCACCGGCAGCGCCCGGCCGAGTGCGGAGAAGGCATGTGCGACGCCGCCGGGGAAGCCGGGGCCGTGATACTTCATGCAGTCAGCAAAAGTGAAGGTGAGTTCGACGCCGTCCTCCCAAACGGTGAGGGTCCGGTCCGGATGGGGGATGGGCGTCGGTTCGGGACGTTCGGGCATTGCTGCATGCTTGCTCATGGGGAGTCTTACTTTCGGTGCTGTGCTGGGGTTATTTGCCTGCCGGTGCTGGTCCCCGGCAGCTCACCGGGCGCCGGTGAATCCGTCTAAAAACGGTATCAGGGCGCGGAAGTCCGGGGTAAATGCCGTTAATCCGAAGAGACGGGCCACGGAAGGTTCCTTGCTGAAACGGGGGTATCGGCGTGATCCAGCCGCGGTTGGTCCTGTGGGCAGAGGCTTGCTAACCGGCCAGCGAATAATGCGACACGGTTTGGTCCCGGTCGAGCAGGTACCGGTCGTCTTCCGGATAGAAGACGGCCCGGCCGACGTCGTCGCCCGCAAAAGCGCGGATTGCGTCCAATGATTCCCACACCGAGACCGTGACAATTTCGCTGCGGCCATCCTCCAAGCTGCGGGTGAGGATCCAGGCGCCGACGTTGCCCGCCGTGGCGCGATACTCGTTTATCCCTGTCTCCTGGACGTATTTGACGTAAGCCTCAAGGTCGGGGGTGCGCACAACGCCCCGCCAGGTCCGCACAGTTCGCATGGAAGGCCCTTTCCTCATAACGCTCCGCTCTATCAAGGCGGGGCTGTGGGTTGCCCAGGAAGCAGGAGCCTAGTCCCCGGGTATGGGGGAAGCCAGAGTAAGGAATCGGGCCGCACAGCACCGGGTCACCCGGTGTCCTTCCGCACGGCGGCATTCAGGCGCGCCGCCTGCAGGGTCAAATGCTCGCGCTCGGCCAGGTTCGGTGCGGCCAGCGCGGCCTCCGCGTAGAGCCGGGCGGCGGTTCCGAGGTCGCCGTTGTGCTCCTGCAGGTAGGCCAGCGCGGCGGTGCGCCGGGGGAGCGCGGGATCCAGGTCCGCGAGGGCGGCCAGCCCGGCGCGCGGTCCGTCCGCCTCCCCGACGGCGACGGCCCGGTTCAGCTTCGCCACCGGGCTGCCGGTGAGCCGGACGAGTTCGTCATACCAGGAAACGATTTGCGGCCAGTCGGTCTCCGCGGCGGTCTGCGCATCCGCATGCAGGGCGGCGACGGCGGCCTGCGCCTGGTATTCGCCCAGCCGGTCCCGGGACAGCGCCCGCTGCAGGATCCCCACCCCTTCACGGATCAGCCCGGTGTCCCAGAGGGCGCGGTCCTGCTCGGCCAGCGGAACCAGCCGCCCGCCGCCGTCGGTCCGTGCCTGCCGGCGGGCGTGGTGCAGCAGCATCAGGGCCAGCAGTCCCTGCACCTCCGGATGGTCGACGGCGGCGGCGAGCTGGCGGGTGAGCCGGATGGCTTCGGCGGCGAGGTCGATGTCGCCGGAGTAGCCCTCGTTGAACACCAGGTACAGGACGCGCAGCACGGTGGAGACATCGCCGGGTGACTCGAACCGGACAGCATCGAACCCCACTCCGGCGATGGTCCGTTTGGCGCGGCTGATCCGCTGTGCCATGGTCGCCTCGCCTACCAGATAGGCGGTGGCGATCTGCCGGGTGGTCAGCCCGCCCACGGCGCGCAGTGTCAGCGCCACGGCCGAGGACGGGGACAGGGACGGATGGGCGCAGAGGAAATACAGCGCCAGCGTGTCATCGGCGGAGCTCGCGACGCCGGTCGGCGGCTCGGCGTCGAGCTTCAGTTCACGACGACGGCGGGAGGACTCGGCACGCGCGGCGTCCAGGAACTTCCGCCACGCAGCGGTGACCAGCCAGGCTCTCGGATCCCGGGGCGGGTGATCCGGCCAGCTGCGCAGGGCTTCGAGCAGGGCGTCCTGCACCGCGTCCTCGGCCGCCGCGAAGTCTGCTCCGCGGCGAACGAGGGCGGTGATGGCCTGTGGGGTGAGGATCCGGATCTGCTCCTCATCCACGCTGCCGGGGTGCATGGCCGGCGCTATTCCGTGATGGTAATGGGCGAGCCCAGGAACGGCCGCAGTTCGATCCATTCCTGCAGCGGTTTCCCGCCGGCAGCCGGCGCGGCGGAGAGTTCCCCGGCGAGTGCGACGGCGCGGTCATAGTCGTCCACATCAATCACCATCCAGCCGGCAATCAGATCCTTGGTTTCCGCGAAGGGACCGTCGGTCACCGGCGCCCGGCCCTCGCCGTCGTACCGAACAAAGGTGCCCTCCGGCGCGACGGCCTGCCCGTCAATGTACTCACCGCTGCCCTGCAGCCTGTCGGCGAAGTCCTGCATGAACTGCATGTGCGCGGCAACTTCCTCGGGGGTCCACTGGTCCATCGGCACGTTGTTGAGCGGTTCCGGTGCACCGCGGTAATGCTTGAGCAACAGATACTTGGCCATGACGGTCTCCCTTGTTCTCCTGGAACTTTCCTTCGACGACACCGCCATTGTGGCGGTGTCGTACAGGGGACGGAACGGGGGTGGGGATTTCGACATCGCATCGCCGGGCACGCCGCCGCCGGGCCGCCTCGTCATACCCCGCCCCACGATTCCGCCCCACCCGGCGCCACAGCGTACCCTTGAGCATGTGAAAACCTTCGAAGACCTCTTTGCCGAGCTGAGCCAGAAAGTTCAGGACCGCCCCGCCGGGTCACGCACCGTGGCCGAATTCGAGTCGGGCGTGCATGGCATCGGTAAGAAGGTTGTTGAGGAGGCCGCCGAAGTGTGGATGGCCGCCGAATACGAATCTGATGCCGAATGCGCCGAAGAAATCTCCCAGCTGCTGTACCACCTCCAGGTCCTGATGCTCGCCAAAGGCCTGACCCTGCAGGACGTTTACAAGCATCTCTAGCCGCGCGCTGACCTTGCGTCAGTGTGTGGCCCGCCGGTCGAACCTTCTCAGTAAAACGAACTTCCAGCGAAAGATGCTTCCATGCTCCGTGTAGCCGTACCCAACAAGGGTGCCCTGTCCGAATCCGCCTCCGCCATGCTCAACGAGGCGGGCTACCGCCAGCGCCGCGACACCCGCGAACTGGTCATGGTGGACCCCGATAACGACGTCGAATTCTTCTTCCTCCGCCCTCGCGACATCGCCGTCTACGTCGGAGCCGGAACGCTCGACGTCGGCATCACCGGCCGCGACCTGTTCCTGGACGCGCAGGTGGACGCGGAGGAAGTGCTGAGCCTCGGCTTCGGCGCCTCCACGTTCCGCTTCGCCGGCCCGGTGGGGGACTTCACCTCCGTTGATCAGCTCGAAGGCAAGCGCCTGGCCACCAGCTACGACGGCCTGCTGCGCTCCTACCTGGCCGAACGCGGCATCAATGCCTCAGTGGTCCGGCTCGACGGCGCCGTGGAATCCTCGGTGCGCCTCGGCGTCGCCGACGCGATTGCCGACGTCGTCGAAACCGGCACCACGCTGCGCGCCGCCGGAATGGAAATCTTCGGCGAGCCGATCCTGAAGTCCGAGGCCGTGCTGATCGGCCGCAAGGGCGCCAGCCCGGCCGGCGTCGACGTCCTCATCCGCCGCCTGCGCGGCGTGCTGGTTGCCCGCCAGTACGTGATGATGGACTACGACGTCCGCAAGGACCTGGTGGAGCAGGCCGCCGCCCTGACGCCGGGCCTGGAATCGCCCACCGTGTCCCCGCTGCAGAACAGCGACTGGGTGGCCGTGCGCTCCATGATCAAGAAGTCCGACACCAACCGGATCATGGACGAGCTCTATGACATCGGCGCCCGGGCCATCCTGGTCAGCTCCATCCACGCCTGCCGGATCTAGGGAGACGCACCATGAGTGTTGCCATCCGCGTCATCCCCTGCCTGGATGTCGACGCCGGGCGCGTGGTCAAGGGCATCAACTTCGCAGGTCTGCGTGACGCCGGTGATCCGGTGGAACTCGCGCACCGGTATGACCGCGCCGGTGCCGACGAACTGACCTTCCTCGACGTCACCGCCACCTCCGGCAACCGTGACACCACGTTCGACGTCGTTGCCCGCACCGCCGAAGAGGTCTTCATTCCGCTGACCGTCGGCGGGGGAGTGCGCACCATCGCGGATGTCGATAAGCTGCTGCGTTTCGGCGCGGACAAGGCGTCCATCAACACCGCGGCCGTTGCCCGGCCGGACGTGATCGATGAGATTACCCGGCACTTCGGTTCGCAGGTGCTGGTGCTCTCCGTGGACGCACGGCGCACGCACGACGGCGCCACGCCGTCGGGCTTCGAGGTCACCACCCACGGCGGGCGCACGGGCACCGGGATCGACGCCGTGGCCTGGGCGAAGGAGGCTGCCGACCGCGGTGTGGGGGAGATCCTGCTGAATTCGATCGACGCCGACGGCACCCGCGAGGGGTTCGACATCGAGATGATCAAAGCCGTCCGCGCCGCGGTGGACGTGCCGCTGATCGCCTCCGGCGGTGCCGGCAAGCCCGAGCACTTCCCGGCCGCCGTGATTGCCGGGGCCGACGCCGTCCTGGCCGCCTCGGTGTTCCACTTCGGCCCGGACGATGCGATCCACCAGGTGAAGCAGGCCATCCGCGACGCGGGGTTCGAGGTCCGCTAGCCGGTGCCCCTCACGGCCGATCAGGGGCCGGCCGTGAGGGCGCGCAGGGCTGCGCCCGGCTTCTGCTATAACGCGGAGAGGTGTGGCATGCTTCGCTCAATGACTATGCCAACACGCCTCCGGCGCGCCGAATTAAGCGACCTGCCCTTCATCCTGCGCCAGGAGCGCGAATACATGGAGACCATCGAGCCGCACGCGCTCCTGTGCTGGCTGACGGTTCTCGACCAGAACCTGGAACTCTGGATCGACTGCCTTCCGCACACGCTCGTCTGCCTTGACGCAGAGGGCCAGCCGCTTGGGTATGTGATGGGGACCCTCGACAGCGACAAAGCAACGCTGGTCTCGATCAGCGTCCTCGGCAGCCATCGCGAAGGAATGGGGCGGCTCCTCCTGGAGACGTTCGAGCAGGCGGTGCACGCAACCGGCGCCCGCGCTGTGGAACTCGGTGTCTACCGTAGCAATGATGCCCATCTGCTGTACCGGGCCGCGGGTTATGCGGCCACGGGTCAAGACGGTGAGTATGAGCTGTTCAGCAAGAGGCTTAGCGCTGCCGCAGGGGAAAACCGGGCATTGCTGGGCTGACCGCGTGGTGATTTCTGGACGCCCGGAACGTGCGAAGCGAGTGAACCGTCAGGACGCTGGGACGGCAGGGTTCATTCTTGCAGGTGTGCTTGTCTGTGCCCTGCCGGCATTGCTGTTCGGGATGAATCTGGGGCACTACCCGTCGCGGATGGTGTGCACCCCGGAAACCGGTTACGGTTCCGGCTGCGACGAGGGCGGAATGGGACTCTCGCTAATCATCTTCGCGTTCGTCGCCCTGCCCTGGGCCGTCTTCTCGGTGTATCTGACCACTCGGGTCCGGCAGGGGAGGACACGGATGCAAAGGTGGTGGCCGTTTACGGTGTTCGCCCTGCTGACCGGGTTCGCGGTCGCGTCCGGCGTGCTCAGCGCGCTGAACGACCCGTACGCCTACTTCTAGATCCTTTCGGGCTATGCCCCTAGCCCCGTGCCTGGACGAGGTTCGCAAAAGGGAGCCGGCCGTACTGCCGGATGAACTCCGCCTGATACTCCGCGAGGGCGGGGTTCAGATCTTCCGGCGGCAGTTCCTTCCAAGCCACAAGAAGGCTGTCCGCGTCCGCCAGCTGCCAGACCAGCCGGCCGTCCCAGTGGCCCGGCGGCTTACCCCTGCCGAAGTCCACAAATTCGGAGATCTGGCGGCGCAGGCCGCGGTTGCCCTTGCTGCCGGCCCCGGCCTTGCCGAGGAACAGGACGTCCGCGTCATCCACCCACTCGGCGGCGAGGTCCGCCTTGGAGAGGGAAGGATCCTTCTTCTTGAAAACCCCCGCAGTGCTTTTGGCCAGGAACCGCGGCTCGAACTCCGGGGGCCGAAGCACGGCAAAGATCCCCTGCCGCTGCGGAATCCGGTTGGTGTCGAGGTCCTGGAGGGGCCGGAAGCCGGTAAACCCGTGCTCTTTGAGTGATTTTCGATTCAACGGGATCGGGTTCCTTGCGGTGTGAAGTGTGGGCGCCACCAGCCGGGCGCCTTCAATGGTATCCGGGCCGGGCCGCGAACATATGGAAATAAACGGCGCCGGATCCGCCTTGTGCTCTAAGTGCCCTACGGCACTGATCCCCCAGAGTTTGGAGAAGTATGACCACCGCACGCGCTTACGCCGCCACTTCTGCCACGGATCCGCTGGTTCCCACCACCATTGAACGCCGCGAGGTCGGCCCGCATGACGTGCTGATCGACATTGCCTACGCAGGTATCTGTCACTCTGACATCCACACCGTCCGCGGCGAGTGGGGTCCCATTGCCTACCCGCAGGTCGTTGGGCACGAAATCGTCGGCACCGTCGCCGAGGTCGGATCCGAGGTCACCAAGCACCAGGTCGGCGACCGCGTCGGCGTGGGCTGCATGGTCAACTCCTGCCGCGAGTGTGAGAACTGCAAGGCCGGCATGGAGAACTACTGCCTGAACGGCAACGTGGGCACCTACGCCAGCAAGGACGTGGACGGCACCATCACCCAGGGCGGCTACGCCACCTCCGTCGTCGTCAATGACGACTTCGTGCTGCGCGTCCCGGAGAGCATTTCCTACGAAGCAGCCGCACCGCTGCTCTGCGCCGGCATCACCACCTACTCGCCGCTCGCCCACTGGAACGCGGGACCGGGCAAGCGCGTCGCCGTCGTCGGCATGGGCGGCCTGGGGCACATGGCCGTGAAGATCGCCGTCGCCATGGGCGCCGACGTGACCGTCCTGTCCCAGACGCTCAGCAAGCAGGAAGACGGACTGCGCTTCGGCGGGAAGGACTACTACGCCACCAGCGACGAGAGCACCTTCGAGAAGCTGTCCAACACGTTTGACCTGATCATCAACACGGTCAGCGCCCCGCTCGACCTCAACCAGTACCTGGCCCTGCTGAGGCTGGACGGCACCATGGTCAGTGTGGGTGCTCCGCCCGAGCCCATGCCGATTTCCGTGTTCACCCTGATGGGCAAGCGCCGCTCCTACGCTGCCTCGAATATCGGCGGCATCGCCGAGACCCAGGAAATGCTGGACTTCTGCGCCGCGCACGGCATCGCCCCCGAGGTGGAGCTGATTGACGCCAAGGACATCAATACCGCGTACGAGCGCGTGTTGAAGTCCGACGTGCGCTACCGCTTCGTCATTGACACGGCGACCATCTAAACCGGTCCCGTAGTCAGTTGAGGCGCCCCACCGGCCGGTGGGGCGCCTCAACTGTGTTTAGGGCTCTTTGCGGGTCAGGCACTCTTGTTTTTAGAAGCAAAAAACGGGTATCTGCTCCGGAATTTACAAGTAGTTTCGGGTAAGTCGTTGGCTTAATAGGCTGGTGTTGGTAAGTTCTCCCACGACCGGTCGCCGGCATTAAACGCTCGGCGGGTAAATGTCATTAGAGGGGGAATTCCATGTCACGCGTGTTGTCCACCGAGCAGGCGAAGTCTGCTATCAATCAGGTGCAGTCCATCATCAACGGCGGTTTCACCGACCAGATCTCGGCATTGGATGCGCAGGGCAAGATCCTGTCCGATCCGAACACTTGGGACGGCCCGCTGGCTGCCCAGTTCCGGGGATCCACGTGGCCGGAGACCAAGGCCGCCCTGGATAAGGCCCGCCAGGAGCTCGAAGAGCTGCGCACCCAGCTGCAGAAGATCTCGCAGGACATCTTCTCCGCAGGCGGCGGCGCCTAGTTTCCGTCACCTGCAGGTGATGGGAACGGTGGGTAGCCGCCGGTTCATGCGAGCCGGCGGTCACCCGCCGTTTTATCGCTCTGATAGTTTCCCGACGGCCCTGAACCCTGCCGGCACGGACCGGGAGTCCGTGCCGCTGGTATTCAGCGGCGATTCCATGCCTGCCCCGTGGGTATTCCGGGTCAGGCCCTGCCGGGGTTGATGAATTCTACTTTTGCTTTTTCTTCCGGTTCATTCAGTGGGGGCCCTGATTATGTCTGACACCAAGTTTGTTGAAGTGCCGTTGCTGCCGGAAGATTCCCGGGGACGGTTTGTCTATTCCGTGGCAGAGGAACTTAAATCGGCGTTTGAACAGGCGGCCTCACGGCTGGATGGCCAGGCAGGGCCGCGTGCCTCGTACGTTGCAACCGGCAAAGAGGACTTCGACGGAAACTTTGCAACCAAGTTCCAGGACAACGCGGTGGTGGCAGCCACTGACGCCCGGAACCTGGCTGCAGCGCTACGCGATGTGGCACGCTACGCCGGGACGATGATCGAGGCCGGGCACGAGGAAGATGACCGGCGCCGGGAGAACAACGAGTGGGTGTGGCGGCACAACAACCGCACCTGGCTGGAGGAAATCGGCGACTGGTTCGGCGGTGAGGAACCCAGACCCAACCAAGACCGCTACCCCGCCCCAACCTTCCCCGCGGCGACGGCAGCGTCCGGCCAGCGGGACACGCCACCGCCGGGCACCGGAGGATACGGGGGCGGCACATCTTCGGCACGGCCGTCGAACCTGCGCTCCTTCGCCGTCGGCTCCCGCGGCCTGGACGCGGATTTGTCCGCTACGCCGGGCACCCTGAGCCAGCACCTTTCCTCCTTCGCTGCGCAATGCAACTGGGGCAGAATCGACGCTCAGGGCGTCATCAACGCCTACAACGAGTATCTGGACGCCAACGAGAATGACGCCCGGTGGGCCACCGTCGTGGCTGATGCCTTCGCTGCAGCCGGAGGAGAAGGGAACGTCTCGACCGTCTCGGACGCCGCCCTGGAGGCTGCATTGACCGCCGCCGGCGTGGACGTCACCAGGGACAGCCTGCAGATCGATCCGCCCACGGCCTACGGCGCGGTCCCGACCACCGGGTACGCCAATGACCCGGTGAACACGGCCACCGGTAACTTCGTCGAACCCGAAACGGATTTAGGCTTCGCCGGCGCGGCCTCGAACCTGGTGCTGTCCCGGATGTACAACTCGCTGGCGCCGCAGGAGGTTTCCGGAGTATTTGGTCCGGGTTGGTCCTCGGTCCTAGACCAGGAGCTGGTGCTCTCGGATGAGGGCTGCCGGTGGATTATGGCCGACGGCCGGGCCGTGGATTTCCCCCGCGAAGGTGAGGGTTGGGGTCGAGCCGTGGGGGAGAACTACTGGCTGACCCGCGAGCCGGCTGCAGGCTTTGCAGAGCTCACCTCCCTGCCCGACGGCAGCACGGAACTCCTGGTGGTCCGGAACAATGAGGGCGCATGGTGGGCCTACACCCCGGCCGGGGTCTGGCTCGGTGCCGGGTCAGGGCCGGGCCGCACCGTGTCCGTGCACCGGGAGGAGACGGCCGACGACGCCGGCCGCCCGGGTGAGGTCACCCGGCTGTCCCACGTACGCGGCCGCTTCCTGAACGTCGACTACGTCAGCGGCCGTGCCGCCGTCGTGCGGGCCTCGGACGGGCGCCGGGCCGAGTACGGGTACGACGACGCCGGCCGCCTGGTCTCAGTGACGACGGAGACCGGCACACGGACGTACCGGTGGAACGACGCCGGGCTGATCGACGCCGTCTACTCCGCCGCCGGTGTGCTGGAAGCGGAAAACATCTACGACGAGCAGGGCCGCGTCACCCTGCAGGTCACCCAGCACGGCCGCCGCACCCGGTTCGCGTACCTGCCCGGCCGGGTCACCGCGGTTTCGGATGAAGACGGCACCCGCTCCAACTCCTGGATCGCCGATGCCAAGGGCCGGCTGGTCGGCGTCCTGGACTCGCACGACCAGCGCCAATCGATGGCGTACGACCGGCACGGCAATCTCGTGTCCCTCACAGAACGCGACGGCTCCGTCACCGTCCACGCCTACGACGACCGGGGACGGAAAATCCGCACGGTCACCCCTGAGGGCGCAGACCTGACCTACGGCTGGGACGAGCAGGACCGCATCACCACCCTGGTCACCGAATCCGGGTCCATCGTCACCTACGAATACGCGGACGATCTTTGCCGTGACCCCTCGGTGATTGTCGATCCGCTGGGCGGACGCACCGAACTGATCTGGGACCACGGGCTTATGACCCGGGTCACGGACCCCGCCGGGGTATCCGTTGAGTTCGACTATGACGACTTCGGTGACCTGGTGGCCACCCGCAACGCCCTCGGGGACACCGCGCGAATTGTGCGCGATGCCGCCGGCCGCCCTGTTGCCTCGATCACTCCCTCCGGCGCGCAGACCCGCTTCACCTATGACGCTGCGGGCATGCTGGTCCGGCGCGAAGACCCGGATAGTGCAGTCTGGGCTTTCGAGTACGACGCCGCCGGGCGGCTTATCGCGTCCGTTGCCCCGGACGGGGGGCGGACTGCACTGGAATACGCGGCCAACGGGGAACTGGTCCGCACCATTGATCCGCTGGGCCGCAGCATTGAGCGCGTGTTCGATGAACTGGGCAACGTCACCGCGGCGATCCTGCCCGACGGTGCCCGCTGGGGCTTCACCCATGACACGCTCTCCCGGCTGACAGGGATCACCGACCCGGCCGGGCACGACTGGATCCGGGAATACGACAAGGTCGGCAACCTCACCGCCGTCGTCGACCCCACCGGTGTCCGCTCCGATACCGTGACCGACCGCAGGGCCGGCACCGCCACCGTGGCTGATGCGTTCTCCTCCTCCACCTACAGTTTCGACGAATACGGCCGCCCGGTCAGGGCTGAAGCGGCGGATGGTTCCGCGGAGCTGACCACCTACGACGCCGCCGGCAACCCGGTGGAACTGCTCGACGGCGAGGGCGGACTCACCCGCCTGGAACGGGACATGGCCGGGAAGATCGCTTCTGTGACCTCCCCGTCCGGGGCGGTGACCCGGTACGAGTACGACGTCTGCGGTCGCCCGTGGAAGACCATCGACCCGCTGGGTGCGGTCACCGAACTGGTCTACGACGCCGATCAGCGCGTGATCGCCCGGATCCTTCCCACCGGGGAGACGGAGACGTTCGAGTACGACGCGTGCGGCCGGCTCATCCTGCGGGTCACCCCCGGTCGGGGTAATGCCCGGTACGGGTACGACAAGGCCGGACGGCTGAGCTTCTCCCAGGATTCCTGGTACGGGACCCGGCGTTTCCGCTACAACGTGGCCGGGGAACTGACCGAAACCGTCAACGGTGTGGGCGGACGCACCCTGTTCGAGTACGACGTCCGCGGCCGGCTTATTCGAATCACCGACCCGCTGGGCGGGGTGACCACACGGACCTATTCCGCAACGGACAAGGTGGAGTGGGTCAGTGATCCGCTGGGCCGGGTCACCACGGCCACCTATGATCCGGCGGGACGACAGCTCTCCCAGACCGACCCGGACGGAAACACCACCACCTGGACGTATGACGCTGCCGGACGGGAGCAGAGCACCTCCCGGAACGGGAAGCTGCTGGCGTCGGTGAACCGCGACCGGATGAACCGGCGGGTGGTGGTCACCGATTACACCGGGGATGACGGGCTGACGGTCGAGCACGAACTCGGCTTCAACCGGCGGGGCCAGGTGACTTCCCGTACCCGCGGATCCGAGGGCATGTCCTGGGAGTATGACGCGGACGGTAACCGTACGTCCTTCACCGACACTGCCGGTACCACCACCTACGCCCGGGACGCCTCCGGGCGGGTAAAGACCGTGTACAACCCCCGGCTGGGGGAAGCGCAGTTCACGCATGACGCTTCCCGCCGGCTGACCGCCGTCACGGCCGGGGACCTGGTGCAGGAATGGGTCTACCGGAACGGCTACCTGGCAGAGCACACCCGCAGGATGGGCTCCGCTTCGGACGCCTCCGCGGACATCACCCTGATCGGCCGCGACGAGGACGGCCGGATCACCGGCCTGACCCGTGCCGGTGCCGTGACCCGGTACGGCTACGACGGTGCGGGACAGCTCGTCGCCGCCGCGACCACGCCGTTGGGTGAGTCCGGTGCGGCTGCTACCGTGCGGTCCCAGGTTTCGGAGTGGGAGTACGACGTCGGCGGCAGGCTGGTCCGCGAGCACACCCCGGTTGGTTCTCGGCTGTATGCCTATGACGTTGCCGGTGAACTGACCTCCGTCACCGAGCCGGACGGGTCCCGGACCGAGTATGTCTACGACGGGTTGGGTCGCCGGTCACGGCTGATTCGCCCGGACGGGTCCTGGACCGAATACACCTGGGGCGAGACCGGGTACCTGCAGGCAACCGTGGACCGCACCCCGGACGGAGCCGAAACAGCCCGGCATACGTTGTGGGTGGATGCCCTCGGTGAACTTGCCTCGGTGGACGGGTGCGCGGTGTGGTGGGACAGCGCGAGCCCGATCCCGACGCTGGCCGGCGTCGGCGGCGAGCAGATATTGTCCCTGCCCGGTGGTGTGACAGGTGTCGGGGATGCGTGGCTCGCTCCGGGGTGGCGTGCTGCCCGGGCCACGGTTCAGGACGATCCGTGGGCGGTGCTGGGTGCTTCGGTCATTCCGGAACCGGGCGCCGTGTCCGGTAGTGCCGGGCCCGGCCTGGGTGCAATGCCCGGTACAGCTGGTGGTTTGTCGGCAGGCATCGGCCTGACCGGTGACGGCGGCCTGGATATTGCCGGCCTGGAATGGCTCGGCGCCCGGGCGTATGACCCGGCGGCCCGTGGTTTCCTTTCCACCGACCCGCTGTCCCCGGTCCTGGGCGCCGGGTGGGACGGCAACCCGTACTCCTATGCAGGCAACAACCCGCTGAACGCCAGTGACCCGACGGGTCTGCGTCCGTTGACCGATGAGGATTTGAAGGCGTACGACGCCTCGAGCCGCGGTGCCCTGGCTGCTGCGGGGGACTGGGTGAAGGGCAACTGGGAATACATCGTCGGCGGTGCTGCGATCATCGGCGGGGCGGCACTGATGTTCGTGCCCGGCGGGCAGGTCTTCGGCGCCGGTCTGATCAGCTTCGGTGCCGACGTCGTGATCCAGAAAGCCACTACCGGAGAGGTGAATTGGGTCCAAGCCGGGATCTCCGGCGGTTTGGCCATGACGGGCGCCGGCGTGGGCGTGATCGCGGGCAGGATGGTCAGCAATCCCGTGATCCGAATGGCGGTGGAGAACGGGGTCGAAGGGGCAATTACCGGGGCGGGGGACTACTACAACGGTCCGGGTCCGCATACCCTTCAGGGTGCTATGGCGGCTGCCGCACGGAATGGCGCCACGAGCGCCGTTCCGCTGCCGGGCATCGGCAACAAAGTAGATCCGACCTCGCCCACTCGGCTTGGAGCTCTGCGCCCCGAACTCGCCGAAACTTTCGCGGGAAGTCGCTACACGACGTCCGTATTAGATACTGAGACGGTTTTGTATCGAGCCGGCGTAAAGGATACGCCACTGGGACAGTTTTTCTCGGCTGACCCTCCGGTGGGAGTGTTGCAAACACGAATTGATAAGGCGCTCCCTCCAGTCTGGCAGTCGACCGGAAAACCCGCCCCGCTGGACACTGGATTCGCAGTGCAGTTTCCTGCAGGTACTGTGGTCCACAAGGGCGTGATAGCGAACCAGGGAGGTTTGTACATGGGTGGCACTGAACAGATAGTGATCGAAAAGCCATGGACTCTAGCCGACGGGGATCAGCCAGTAGTAATCGGCTCGTGGGATCTGAAATGACCATCCAAATGGAAGAAATCGCTGGGAAGCTAGCCGAACTCTATCGACGATACTCGTACGAAGATATGGCGAGACACTTCGAGTCCCTTGAGGCCTTGATTATCGAAGCCGATGGTAGTCCAGCGGTACAAAAAGAGATAGCAAGAAACGTGCTTGGCGATTACCGGGGAATGGGCAGCCTAAATGATCAGCTCATAATGGTAGACGGAAAAATCGATCATGAAGCTAGCTCACAGCTTGATCGGCTGCTGGGGGATCTACGGTCTGTGGCTATCGATATAGCTACCCGGCGCACCGGCTGAGGAGGAAAACTATAACGCGAGCGGCTGCTGCCCGGCCGGTGCCCGTTTCGGACTCGACGTCGTAATCCACTATAGCCTTCCGCAGACGGGGCGCCAGTGGACGACTAACCCTAAGGAGATCCTCATGGTGGATGAACTGCCGATGTACGTCAGGGCAACGAGGGTGACCCGACGGCATCTCTCCCTTGTATTTGGCAGGACATATTTTTCCTATGAAGTTCGCTTTGGAGACGGTCGGGTCCAAGATAACGTGAACCTGGACGACATGTTGCAAGGTGCCTGCTATCCAGCTGATTATCATGCGGTTAAGAATGGTGCGCAGAAGGTTGCCGGGGACGGAGTTCCAGGCCCCTGGGTGGACTATCCGTACGGTCGGCCTTCGTCGGGGTGACGTTCCTAGATGGTAACGCTGGATGATTTTATCGCTGGGCGGTCCTGGGAATTCAGTAACTCCAGAATTCGAGGCAGTTGGCCGCATTGAGAACATGATAGATAGACCGCACATTCCTGGAGAATCGTCCGTGTATCAAGGATCAAGACACGGGCGGAAGGGTAGTCTCCACGTTATGACTTACGATATTTTATCGTTTGAACCCGACAGTGTGGTTGATGCAGATTTTCCCGCATGGTGGTCTGAACAGTCGCGTTGGGCAGAGAATCATTCGTACGATGACGTAGCCGTAACAACTCCCTCGTTAGGCAGGTTTTACAGAGAGTTGATTCAAGCTTTCCCTCCGATGAACGGACCTGATTCGCCGAAGGAGATGGAACTCCACCAGGATCCCGACTTGGAAGATCGTCTTGCTGACTACTCGATTGGAACCACGGTGATCTACGGGGCGTTCGCGTGGAGTCAGGAGTTGGAGGCTCGGGAGCTTTTCACTTCGTTGGCTTCGAAGCATGGTGTTGCTGTTGCTTTGGTAAGCGACGGTGGAGAAATCCTTCGACCACGCGGACGTTGAGGGGGTATACCCCGGCGGAGACCCCGATGTTTGACGAGACGCGGAATTGTAATGTTCTTGCATGCGGGGGTCCCTGCAATGATGCCTAAGCTGATGCGATGACACAAACCCAATCGCTACCCGCTCTTTATGCCCGCATGATCGAGTGCGAGATTATCGATCTTCATCCTTGGTTTCTCCTGCAAGGAGAGATGCAGCTGCGGCGGGCTCAACATATTGAGCAGGTATTCCCGGGCTGGGGGATCATTCCCTTTGCCCGTCGGACTGATAACGATGATGTGGCGTGCTGGACCGGCAGCAAGGTTGTAGTGATCGATGACTGGGATGTCTGGCCCGACGAGAATGGCGCGCCTTGGCGCAAGGTGGAAAGGGAATACGCCTCCATGGAGGAATGGTTCCTAGCTGCCGCCCGCGACTTCATCGAGTTCGACCGGAGTTGACCCTAGCCCAGGAAAGGGCCAGCAAGGAGTGATTGGTTTGGACCCGGAACGCTTCGAGGGGCCCGATGACAGTGAAAAGCCCACTGAAAGGCAGCACACAAATGAGCAGTACCCCTAGCCGGTCCGAGATCAGTAGGGTGTTGTCCCATGCGCTTCGGCATGCCCCAAGTGAGTATGGACTGGTGCTGGATCCGGAGGGATGGGCGCCGGTTCCTCAGGTGCTTGGTGCCCTGCATGGGTTAGGTCCGGAGTGGGAAGCCGTTGATGAGGAGATGCTCCACGAGGTGTTGGAGGCGGCCGAGAAAAAGCGCCATCAGATAAGTGACGGCCGGATCCGGGCGGTTCATGGCCATTCCGTGCCGGTCCGACCAGCGGAGGAACCCGTTGAGCCGCCCGTAATGCTTTTCCACGGGACTGCGCGGGATACCGTCCCGGTCATTCGCGCTGCCGGGATCCTGCCCATGGGGCGCCGGTATGTTCACCTGGCGGAGACCGTGGAGCAGGCGAGGGACGTCGGGCAGCGTAAGGACAGCTCCCCGGTGATTCTTGCCATTGATACGGGTCTGGCGGTCCTGGGTGGTGTTTCCTTTTACCGGTCGGAGTCCGGAGTCTGGCTGTCCGGTCCCATCCCTGCGGCCGCGGTAACCGTACTGGACGTCAGCGACTGACACCTAGGAATAGCACGGCGGAAGGTATGGGAGTAAGAGGGGGTTACGAGTAAACCATGCAAAATAAGATGGGTCTGCTGACTGGAGATATGTCCCGCTTCGCCTTCATTCTGCGCGTGATGGGCCTATCGGATTTGGCGCTGGGGTATGGCGAAGTGGCCGGGAAGCTTCGGAATGATAACTCGCCGGAGGTTGTGTTAGGGGCACGGGCTTGGGTCGCGAGAAGTTTCGGAAACGGCAGCGGCAGTGTTAGCGATCGTTACGTTTACAAAGATGGAGTAATCGATGAGACGCTGAACGCCGAATACGAAGCCCTCCTTCGCAGACTGACTAACTTTGCGAATGGCGCCTAGGCCGTCCGGTGCGCCTTGCAGTCCTGCGTCGGGCTAGGTTCCTGGGGCGGACAAGCAGTGTCCTGGGCCCCCGACGACGTCGTATGTCACCGCTTCCAATGAGCGGCCCGATTCTTACAGCATTCGGAAGGCCATCAGCAGAGAGATTGACGGAGGTGTGTCTAGGGCGGTGCCTTAGAACACACCCCCCGCTCGTTCGCGGTGTATGCCTATGACGTTGGCGGTGAGCCGACCTCCGTCACCGAGCCCGACGGGTCCCGGACGGAGTGTGTCTACGACGGTTTGGGACGCCGGTCGCGGCTGATCGGTCCGGAGGGGGGAATTGGGACGAGCCGTCCCTGGTATCGAGTTGGACCGTCTGGAGGAGTATTGGATAAGAAAACTGGAGGGACCAACCGATTTGGGCAATCCGGAGGGTTCGCTTTCCAATCGACGCCACCAAATGAACAATAACGGGTACGAAGAATTCGGAGGAGCTCCGTGGGCAAGGGTCAAAGATTTCCGCCCCTAAAGAGCGGCGATACCTTTAAGGTTCCGTTGGGTGATGGCCGCGCTGCGATGGGTCAAGTTATAGCCACGCACTTGGCATCCATATATATTGTAATCTTTGATTTTGCGGTACCTGAGGAACAGCTCCTCTCGCGGGCACCAGAAGCGCTCCAGGCTGATCCAGTCTTTTCTGGCCTGACGTTTGATGGTCACTTCAAGCCAGGACAATGGGAAGTTCTAGGAAATTATCCCGCAGACAAGACTAGATTCCTCCCGGCGTATAAGCTTGGAACAAGCGAGTTTGCAGACTGCAGGGTTATAGATTTTGAGGGAACGCAGTGGCGTCCTGCCACTGCGTTGGAGGAAGAGATATTCCCATTTAGGAAGACTACGTCTTCGATCCGCTTTGAACGCGCTATTCGTGCGCATATGGGTTTGGAGCCTTGGAATCCGGCATTCGACCGAATACGGGTAAAAGACGTGGTTAAGAGTGCGGACATATTCGAAACCCGGCGGCTCCCTGGATGACCTGTCCGATCGCCCTGGTGTTGACCGGACGTCCGGCGGAGGCCGTGGAGTTCGTGATGCGGCATGTGGAAGACGTGGCGTCGAAGCCGGACCTGGCGTCAAAGTTCTACGCTCAATACGCAGTCCGGTTTATGGAAAAGTACGCGCAGATGCAGAGGCTGTCCTTGGAGGGTGAGCGGTGACGAAGCATGAATGGCCTCCTCTGGAAGACGGTGACGTGTTCAAGATTCCGCTCGGCGACGGCAGGGCAGCCGTCGGGCAGGTCGTATCTTCCTACCTGTCCGCGTATTACATCGTTATCTTCGATTGCGTGGTGCCGGAGGAAGAGGTGCCGCCGCTGGTCTCGGAGGTGCTAGGGTCTGGGCCCCTCTTTGCCGGGTTGTCGCGGGATGCTTTGTTCCGGCCAGGGCGATGGCAGGTGCTTCAGAACAGGCCCGTAGACGGTCGGAAATACCTGCCAGCATACAAAGCGGGGTGGCGTGTGCCGGGGGAGTACATGGTGGTGGACTTCTCGGGTTCAAGGAGGAGGCCCGCTACTGATCTGGAGAAGGAGATACTGCCCAACAGGACGACACTCTCTGCTGCAATCTTTGAAGATGCTATCCGGGCGCATGTCGGGTTGGAGCCATGGAGAGACTCCTTTGATGACGTCCGAGCTGGAAAGTATGTCAAAAGCGCGGACCTCTTTGGCGACTGATGTGCGCGATGGAAGAGGCGAAAGGATGAGAGGAGCCGAATGGGCAAGCGTCAAAGAGCAGCGTCCCTGAACGCCGGTGACATCTTCACGATTCGTTCGATGCACTGATTGGTCACGGGCATTGGAAGGTAGTGGGAAACCGGCCAGCGGACGGAAAGAAGTACCTGCCTGCCTACAAAACCGGCACTGCTGAGATGGGAAACTGCATGCTTGAAGACTTCAAAGGCGAAGTCTGGCGTCCCGCCACGGCCGTAGAGGCCGAGATCATCCCGTTCAGGGAGAACACGGCACCCATCCGCTTCGAAAAGGGATGAAGGCCCATCTGGGGTTGGAATTCTGGGATGACTCCTATGAACGCATCCGCATTGGAAAGGTTGTCACCAGCGCGGATATTTTCGGCTGCTGAGCCCAAGGAGGATTCGCCTGGACAGGGACCGTGGACGTACTTCCTTTGGCGATAGGTCCTGTTGAGCCGGGAACCCGCTGCCCGCCGGTTCTATAATTCCGGTATGCCAATTTTGCGCCTCGAGGGCGTTCTCCATGACCAACTGCCCGGATCACATCAGCACGGAGCCGGACTGTGAGCGGCGGGCTCGTCGCACTGCTGGATGACGTCGCCGCCCTGGCACGCATCGCGGCCGCATCCGTGGATGACATCGCAGCGGGAGCAGCGAAAGCCGGAGCCAAGGCCGCCGGCGTCGTTATTGATGATGCAGCGGTGACGCCGCAGTACGTCTCCGGTGCCGACCCGTCCCGCGAACTCCCGATGATCAAAAAAATCTTCTGGGGTTCGCTCCGGAACAAGCTGTTGTTCATCCTGCCGGCCCTGCTGCTGATCAGCGCCTTCATCCCGGGCGTGATCCCGTTCATCCTCATGCTCGGCGGCACGTACCTTTGCTATGAGGGCGCGGAAAAGGTCTGGCACAAGTTCTTCGGGCACCATGAGGACAAGGAAGCCCCGGCGGTAGAGCGGGGGCCCGACGCCGAGTCCAAGGTGGTCAAGGGAGCCATCACCACGGACTTCATCCTCTCCTGCGAGATCATGGTCATCTCCATGAACGAGGTGGGCGATGCGTCCATCTGGGTCCGTGCGGTCATCCTCGTGGTCGTCGCCATTGCGATCACCATCCTTGTGTACGGAGCTGTGGGGCTGATCGTCAAAATGGACGACATCGGCCTGCACCTCGCGAAGAAGGACTCGGCCGGCTCGCAGCGCCTCGGCGGCCTGCTGGTGAAGGGAATGCCTGCCGTCCTGGCGGCCATCACCTTCGTGGGAACCATCGCGATGCTGTGGGTGGGCGGGCACATCATGCTGGTAGGGGCGTCCGACCTCGGCTGGCACGCGCCCTATGACCTGGTCCACACCCTGGAGCATCCGTTCGCCGGCATTGCAGTGGTGGGCGGCTTCCTGGCCTGGCTGGTGAACACGCTGTGCTCGGCCGTCGTCGGACTGGCCTGGGGCCTGGTGGTCATGGCCGTTCTGCACCCGCTGAAAAAGGTGCTGCCGTTCGGCAAGAAGGACGCGCACACCAGCGGTGACACGAGGGCGGCAGCCGCCGGACACACACCGGACAAACCGGACAAACCGGACACCGGTCCCGCGGCCTAAGCGCCGGAGCCAACGGGGACGTGCGGGGGTCGGAACCTAGATTCCGATCTCCGCACTCTCCAGCAGCGCAACCGCGTCCGGCTGGCCCTCGAACATCACCAGGGCATGGCGGGTGCGGCCGTGGGCGTGCATCAGCAGCTCTCCGGGCTCGCCGACAATCGCCACGGACACGGGGGCCCGTTTGGCCACATGCCGTGGCCCGTCCGGACGGACCAGCACGATTCCCAAATCCACGCCGCGGTAGAGGATGGCGGCACGCTTGATCAGTTCAGCCCAAAGGGCATCCGAATAGTCGCTGTCCAACGCCCGCGGCGCCCACCTGTCGGTGCCGGCACGGCGGATGTCCTCGGTGTGGACAAAGTACTCGCTGAGGTTGGCGCTGTTGTCCACAGACTTGATCTTCATGGGGGAGAGCAGCGGCGGTCCGGACCGGAACTGGCGGACCAGCTTGGCATAGCTCTCCGTTGTGGAGGCTTTCTGCGCAACTTCTTCAAGGGCACGGTCAGCCCGCCCGGCCAGCGGCTTGACGAACAGGCCCATGGCGGAACTGATTTTGTGCTCGCGCAGGTAGAGGTGTGCGGCCAGCTGGCGGGTCTGCCATCCGTTGCAGAGCGTGGGCGCATCAGGACCCGCCGCGAGCAAGGTCTCGGCAAGGACTTCACGGGACGGTTCTACGTAATGCATCACTGCTGAAACTAGCATGGAACGCCGGAAATTGGCGGCGTAGCGGCACATTACCCCGGGTTGGGCAGGCAGATAGCAGCGGGCAGTAGAATCAGTACGATGTCCTCCACACCTTCTCCCCAGACTCCGCAGCTTGCCCCCGAGATCCGCGCCGCCCTGAAGCGCGACGACGCCGGGCTGGTGGCCGCCATTGTTCAGCAGTACGACACCAACGAGGTGCTGATGCTGGGCTGGATGGACGAGGAAGCCCTGCACCGCACGCTGACCAGCGGCCGGGTGACCTTTTGGTCCCGCTCCCGGCAGGAATACTGGCGCAAGGGAGACACCTCCGGACATGTGCAGTGGGTGAAGTCCGTGGCGCTGGACTGCGACGGCGACGCCCTGCTGGTCCGCGTGGACCAGATAGGCGCTGCGTGCCACACCGGCACCCGGACCTGCTTTGACGGCCGCGAACTGGACGCCGCCGTCGGCACCCGCTGACCGGACCGCCCGCAACGCCGCACCATCACCCGCCGTACCCGAACCCGATAGGGAAGCAGAACACCATGCGCGATCTTGGAGCCATCCGCCCCGGCCTGGAGGAATTCCGGTCCCTGGCCGCCGACCGCCGGGTCATCCCGGTCCGCCTGACGGTCCTGGCGGACGCACACACCCCCATCGGGATCTACCGCAAGCTCACCAACGGCGAGCCGGGAACCTTCCTGATGGAATCCGCCGCGTCCGGCGGCGTCTGGTCCCGGTATTCCTTCATCGGCGCCCGCTCCCGGGCCACTCTCACCACCCTGGACGGAAAGGCGCACTGGCTCGGCCAGCCGCCGGCCGGTGTTCCGGTGGACGGCAGTCCGGTGGAAGCCCTGGCCCGGACCGTGGAGCTGCTGGCTACCGAACGCTTCGAGGAGGTGCCCCCGTTCACCTCCGGCATGGTGGGGTTTGTCGGCTGGGAAACCGTCCGGCACTGGGAAAAGCTGCCCAACCCGCCCGCCGATGACCTGGACCTGCCGGAAATCGCCATGAACCTGGTCTCGGACATGGCCATCCATGACAACAGCGACGGCACGGTGACGCTGGTTGCCAATGCCATCAACTTCGACGGTTCGGACGAGCGGGTGGATGAGGCCTGGCACGACGCCGTCGCCCGGCTGCGTGCCATGCTCGACCGCCTCGCGTCCCCCACGCCGCAGGCCGTGTCGGTGCTTCCCGCAGGCGGAGTCGACACCGCCGACCTGACCTCCGACGTCAAGGAAAGCTGGCCGAAACCCGACTACACCCGCGCCGTGCAGCGCGGCAAACAGGCCATCGTGGACGGGGAAGTGTTCCAGGTGGTCATTTCGCGCCGCTTCGAAGCAGAATGCCGGGCCGCGGCGTTGGACGTCTACCGGGTACTGCGCACCACCAACCCCAGCCCCTACATGTACCTCTTCAATTTCGAAGACGCCCACGGCAACCCGTTCAACGTGGTGGGATCCTCGCCGGAAGCGCTGGTCACGGTGACCGGCCGCGATGTCATCACCCACCCGATTGCCGGTTCCCGTCCCCGCGGCCGGACCGCCGAACTGGACCGGGCACTGGCCGAGGAGCTGCTGGAAGATGAGAAGGAACGCGCCGAGCACCTGATGCTGGTGGATCTGGCCCGCAACGACCTCTCCAAGGTCTGCCGCCCCGGCAGCATCGACGTCACCCAGTTCATGGAAGTGGAGCGCTTCAGCCACATCATGCACCTGGTCTCCACCGTCGTCGGGCGCCTGGCCGACACTTCCACGGCCTACGACGTCCTCGCCGCAACGTTCCCCGCCGGCACCCTCTCCGGCGCGCCGAAGCCGCGGGCCCTGCGCCTGCTCGACGAGGTTGAGCCGCACCGCCGCGGCATCTACGGCGGCGTGGTCGGATACCTGGACTTCGCCGGGGACATGGACATGGCCATCGCCATCCGCTCGGCGCTGCTGCGCGACGGCAAGGCCTATGTGCAGGCCGGCGGCGGAATTGTCAACGACTCCGATCTGGAAGCCGAAGCACAGGAAACCGTGAACAAGGCGGCCGCACCCCTCCGGGCGGCGCTCATCGCCGGATCGCTGGAAACCGTCGCCGCACCCGGCGACACCGAACCGGGTACACCGGCGGACCGCATCTCCGTACCTTCCGCATCCGCCACCCGCGGATCCGTACCGCAAGAATCCTTACCCCAGGAAGCAGACAAGTGAGCACCCCTCCCGCCGCATCATCCCGCTCCACTCCGCCGGCACCCCGCTGGCGGCGGAAGGCAAACGTTGTGATGGGGACCGTCCTGCTGGCGGCCCTCGCCTTCGGCACCACCACCCGGACCTGGCTGAATGTCACTTTGCCGGCCACCGGCGTCGTGACCCCGGATGTGGCTGTTCCCGGCAGCGACGCCGCCACTGCGGTCACTGCCTTCGCCGTGGTGGCCGTGGCCGCCGCCCTGGCGGCAGCCATCGCGGGACGGATTGCCCGCTGGGTCATCGGCGTCATCCTTGTGATCTCCGGTATTGGTGTTGCGGTAGCCAGCTACCGGATCATCAGCGACCCGCTTCAGGGCGCGGCCGGGGCCATCGGCAAGGCCATCGGCGTCAGCTCCGCGGAAGGCACCGCGGTGGAGCTGACCGCCATGCCGTATGCGGCACTGGTGATCGGCATCCTCATTGCACTCGCCGGTGTCTGGCTCTCCCTCGCGGGACGGCACTGGACCACCTCGCGCCGCTACGCGGCCCCTGCGGCGGGCGCCGCAGGGGACAGCGACGGGGGAACCGGCGCGAGCACCCCGGGCGACGGCACGGCCGGCACCCCCGAGGACCGGGACGCTGAACCCGTGGACGAGATCGATGGCTGGGACCAGCTCTCCCGCGGCGAAGACCCGACCGACAAATAGACCCGCACCAAAGCTACATATAAGAGGGTTTCCGTCCAGCTAATGGCAGAATGGAACCCAGATTCGTTAAGAGGAGATTCACCATGAGCACAAACACCACTGACCAGCACCTCGAAGCCGGCCGGGAAAACGAGGGCGAAGCCCACGCAAGCATCCACGACGAGACCATCGGGCACGGCAACACGCCCGCCGCATGGACCTGCGTCCTCATCATGATCATCGGTGCCGCTGTTTCATCCGTCGCCTACATCATGGCCAGCTACGTCGGCTTCTTCGCCGGCATCGCCGTGATGCTCATCGGCTTGGTCGTGGGCTTCATCATGCGTAAGGCAGGCTACGGCGTCAACGGATCGAAGCTGAAGAACAGCAGCCACTAGGTGAGCGTTCTCGACGACATCATTGCCGGCGTCCGGGAGGATCTCTCCCGGCGCCGGCAGGGCGTATCGCTGGAGCAGGTGCGCGACGCCGCCGCTCTGGCTCCGGCGCCGCTTGATGCCTTCGCGGCGCTGGGCGGAAACGCCGAGCCGCGCACCGAGCTGCGGGTCATCGCCGAGGTCAAGCGCAGCAGCCCCTCCAAGGGCGCCCTGGCCGACATCGCCGACCCGGCTGCCCTCGCCGCCAGCTACGAGCGCGGGGGAGCGGCGGTTATCAGCGTCCTCACCGAGGAGCGCCGGTTCGGCGGCTCACTGGCGGATCTGGACGCCGTCCGCGCCGCGGTCGGAATTCCGGTGCTGCGCAAGGACTTCACCGTTGACGAGTACCAGATTTGGGAAGCCCGGGCACACGGCGCGGACCTGATCCTACTGATCGTTGCGGCGCTGGATGACGCACAGCTGCGCAGTTTCCTCGACCTCACCCACGAGCTGGGCATGAACGCCCTCGTGGAGACGCACACCCCCGAGGAAGTCGAGCGGGCCGTGGCCTTGGGCGCCCGGCTCATCGGCATCAACGTACGCAACCTCAAGACGCTCGACGTCGACCGTTCGGTTTTCGCCTCGCTCGCCGGCAGCATTCCGGCCGGGCCGGTAGTGATAGCCGAGTCCGGTGTCCGTGACGCCGCCGACGTCGAACACTATGCCTCCCACGGGGCGAACGCGGTGCTGGTGGGTGAAGCGCTGGTGAAGCACGCCTCCCCGGCACAGACCATCGGTGAATTCACCGCAGCGGGGGCCGCCGCCATTGCCGCGCGCGGCGCCGTGGAAGCCAACCCATAGCTCCAAACTCCCTGTCCGGGCAAAGATAGCCCGGGCTCAAGCAGGACAGGACACACACCCCATGATCGGGAAGTCGGAACAGGCACACGCAGCAGGCGCTGCAGCGGAAACCGGATCAGGCAGCGTCACCGACGCTTTCCTTAGCGGGGGAACCTCCCTGCGCCATGCTTCCGGTCCGTATTTCGGTGAGTACGGCGGCCGATGGATGCCTGAATCCCTGATCGCGGCCCTCGATGAGCTGGAAGAGACCTTCGAGAAGGCGAAGGCCGACCCGGAGTTCACTGCCCAGGTGGCAGATCTGAACAAGAACTACTCCGGCCGTCCGTCCCTGCTCACTGAAGCCAAACGCTTTTCCGAACATGCCGGCGGGGTGCGGATCTTCCTCAAGCGGGAGGACCTGAACCACACCGGCTCGCACAAGATCAACAATGTCCTTGGCCAGGCACTGCTGGCCAAGCGGATGGGTAAAACCCGGGTGATCGCCGAAACAGGTGCCGGCCAGCACGGTGTCGCCAGCGCCACTGCTGCGGCACTGCTGGGCCTGGAGTGCGTGGTCTACATGGGTGCGGAGGACTGCCGCCGCCAGGCCCTGAATGTAGCCCGGATGGAACTGCTCGGCGCGAAGGTCATTCCGGTGACCAACGGCTCCGAAACCCTCAAGGACGCCATCAACGAGGCCCTGCGGGACTGGGTGGCCAACGTGGACAACACCCACTACCTGCTCGGCACCGCCGCCGGCGCGCACCCGTTCCCGGCAATGGTCCGCTACTTCCACGAAGTCATCGGCGAGGAAGCCCGCGCCCAGATGCTGGAGCAGACCGGCCGGCTGCCGGACGCCGTCTGCGCCTGCATCGGCGGCGGCTCCAACGCCATTGGCATCTTCCACGGTTTCCTGGATGATCCGTCAGTGAGGATCTACGGCTTTGAAGCCGGCGGCGACGGTGTTGAAACCGGCCGCCATGCCGCCACCATCACCCTGGGCCGCCCGGGCGTGCTGCACGGCGCACGGTCCTACCTGATGCAGGACGAGGACGGTCAGACCGTTGAATCGCATTCCATCTCCGCGGGGCTGGACTACCCCGGAGTGGGGCCGGAGCATTCCTACCTCTCCGACATCGGCCGGGTCAGCTATGAACCCATCACCGATGCCGAGGCCATGGACGCCTTCCAGTTGCTGTGCCGCACCGAGGGCATCATTCCCGCCATCGAATCCGCGCACGCCCTGGCCGGTGCCATCAAGGTGGGCCGACGGCTCGCCGAGGAAGGCGACGCCTCCGAAAAGATTGTGCTGGTAAACCTTTCCGGCCGCGGGGACAAGGACGTCGCGACCGCCGCTGAATGGTTCAACCTGCTGGATGACCAGTCAGCCGAAGCCGAGATCGGCAAAGAAGGGGAACAGCTGTGAGCACCGAAGTCCAGCAGAGCAAGGCCGCAGCCGCCATTGACCGGGCAGCCGCCGAAGGCCGCGCCGCGCTGATCGGCTACCTGCCCGCCGGATATCCCAGCGTCGAGGAAACCATCGCCGCCGGTATTGCCCTGGCCGAAAACGGTGCCGACCTGATTGAAATCGGCATTCCGTATTCGGACCCCGTCATGGACGGCCACGTCATCCAGGCCGCCACCACCCAGGCCCTGGCCGACGGTTTCCGCGTGGCGCAGGTATTCGACGTCGTCGCCGGCATCACCGCGGCCACCGACGCCGCCGTGCTGGTGATGACGTACTGGAACCCCGTGGTCCGGATGGGCGTGGATGAATTCTCCCGCCGCATGGCCGAGGCCGGGGGAGCCGGGCTCATCACTCCGGACCTGGTGCCGGATGAAGCCTCTGAATGGTTCGACGCTTCGGACAAGTACGGTCTGGACCGGGTCTTCCTGGTGGCACCGTCCTCCACCGAAGCCCGCATGAAGAGCACCGTCGCCGCGAGCCGCGGCTTTGTCTACGCCGTCTCCATCATGGGGGTCACCGGAGCCCGGGACACCGTCAGCGACGCGGCCCGGGATGTGGTCAGCGCCGCCCGGGCCGCCGGTGCGGAGCGCGTGTGCGTGGGCCTGGGTGTCTCGCGTGCCGAGCACGTCCGCGAAATCGGCGCATACGCCGACGGTGTCATTGTGGGCACCGCCCTGGTGGCTGCCCTGCGCGACGGCGGCGCTTCCGCCGTCGCCGAGCTGACCCGTGAACTGCACTCCGGAACTCCGAAGGCCCCCTGATGAACCTCATGCCGGTGCCCGCGAGCATCCCCAGCCCCTCCTCCGACTTCAGCAGCTTCTCGCTGGGGCCGCTGACCATCCACGCCTACGCCCTGTGCATCCTGGCCGGGATCATGGTGGGTCTCTGGCTGACCGCGCGGCGCTGGAAGGCCCGCGGCCTGAACACCGACGCTGTCTGGGACATCGCCATCTGGGCCATTCCCTTCGGCATCATCGGCGGGCGGCTCTACCATGTCATTTCCTCGCCGGACGCCTACTTCGGTGCGGACGGGGACCTGGCCCTCATTCCGCAGATCTGGCGCGGCGGGCTGGGCATCTGGGGTGCCGTGGCGCTGGGCGCAGTGGGTGCCTGGATCGGTTGCCGGCGGGCGGGCATCAGGCTTTCCACCTTCGCCGATGCCGCTGCACCGGGCCTGCTCCTGGCCCAGGCCGTGGGCCGGTGGGGAAACTGGTTCAACCAGGAACTCTTCGGCGCGGAAACAGACCTGCCCTGGGGCCTGGAGATCGACGCGGACAACCCCAATTTTCCTGCCGACGCCGCACCCGGCACCCTGTTCCACCCGACCTTCCTTTATGAGTCGCTGTGGAACCTGGCCGGCGTGGCACTGCTGCTGCTCCTGGACCGCCGGTTCCGGCTGCGCGGCGGACGGCTGGTCTGGCTCTACGTGGCCTTCTACACCGCCGGTCGGCTGTGGATTGAGCTGCTGCGCATTGATGACGCCGAAATGATTACGCTTTTCGGCGTCACACAACGGCTTAATGTCTGGACCAGTGCAGCGCTGCTGATTGCCTCCCTGGCGGTGTTTATTTACCTGACAATCAAGGCACGCAAGGGCGGCGAGGGGTCCCTGTACCTTCCCGGCCGTGAACCCGCCGCCGAGGCGCCGGATAACAAGAACGAAACAGAAGCCGGGAAATCGGAAACGGCGTCATCCGGGCGCTCCGTGCGTGCTAATCTCGCAGAGACAAAAACCGAGGAGTCCCATCCTCACCGGTCCAAGGACAACGGACCTCCCGCCTAAGAACTCCGGGTTACCTCCCGGTGCTGCAGGCGGTAGCCACACCGAAGTGGCGCCAGCGGCTGCAGCCCGGGAGACCCATCCGGAAAGCGCCGGTCACGGCAGGCAGGATTCCCAGTGGAACCGGATTTCGGACTACTAGGACGAAGTGAGCCGTAGAATCAATAAACGCCGCGGAGGATCCCCCTGAGGATTTCCCGCCGTGGGGCCAGCGCTGTCCCCTCCCGACGCTCTAATAAGGGGGAAGGACTCACTTCTTATGACTGATTCCCTGTCTGCTTTTTCCGACACCGTAGTGTCGCCTTTCACCCGCTTTGCCGCGCTCCCGGAGGACTCAGGTCTGTACCGGGCCGAAAATGAGAAAGACGCCTGCGGCCTGGCGGTTATCGCCACCCTGCGGGGCGAGCCCACGCACGGGATTGTCGACGCCGCCCTGACCGCCCTGCGCAACCTCGAGCACCGCGGTGCCGTGGGGGCCGATGAAGGAACCGGCGACGGCGCCGGCCTCCTCACCCAGGTGCCGGATGAATTCCTGCGTGCCGTGGTGGACTTCGAACTCCCCGCCCCCGGCGGCTACGCCGTAGGCACCGCGTTCCTGCCTACCGAAGACCGCGAACAGCACACCGCCCGCGCCGGAGTGGAGGCCATCGCCGCCTCTGAAGGCCTGCGGGTACTGGGCTGGCGCGAGGTTCCCGTGGTCGCCGATCTGGTCGGTGCCATGTCCCGGGCCTGCATGCCCTACTTCGTCCAGGTGTTCCTGGCCCCCGAGGAAGGCCTCGGCACCGATGACCTGGATGCGCGGGCCTTCCGCGTCCGGAAGCGGTCGCAGAACAAGTTCGGCGTCTACTTCCCCTCCCTGTCCTCCAAAACCATGGTCTACAAGGGTATGGTCACCACGGCGCAGCTGGAACCATTCTTCCCGGACCTGTCCGATCCCCGGTTCAAGACCCGGCTGGGCATTGTCCACTCCCGCTTTTCCACCAACACCTTCCCGTCCTGGCCGCTGGCCCAGCCGTTCCGGACCATTGCCCACAACGGTGAAATCAATACGGTCAAGGGCAACCGCAACTGGATGCGTGCCCGGCAGTCGCAGATGAAGAACCCGCTGCTGGGACAGACGCCGGAGGAACTCTTCCCCATCTGCACCCCCGGGGCCTCCGATTCGGCGTCCTTTGATGAGGTTGCCGAGCTGCTGATGCTCTCCGGGCGGCCCATCACCCACGCGATCATGATGATGATCCCGGAGGCGTGGGAAAACCATGCCACCATGGACCCGGCCCGCCGGGCGTTCTACCAGTACCACTCCATGCTGATGGAGCCGTGGGACGGTCCCGCCGCCGTGTCCTTCACCGACGGCACCCAGGTGGGTGCGGTGCTGGACCGCAACGGTCTGCGCCCGGCCCGCTACTGGGTCACCGATGACGGTCTGGTGGTCCTGGCCTCCGAAGTCGGCGTCGTGGATATCGACCCGGCTACCGTGGTCCGCAAGGGCCGTGTCTCGCCCGGGAAAATGTTCCTGGTGGACACCGCCGAGGGCCGGCTGATCGAGGACGAGGAAATCAAGTCCGAGATAGCTGCCGCCAACCCCTGGGCGGAATGGGTGAAGGAAAACCAGGTCCGCCTGGAGGAACTGCCCGAGCGCGAGCACGTGCTGCACACCAAGGCCTCCATCAACCGCCGCCAGCGCACCTTCGGCTACACGCAGGAGGAATTGCGCATCCTGCTGGGCCCGATGGCCCGCACCGGTGCCGAACCGCTCGGAGCCATGGGCTCGGACACCCCTATCGCCGTGCTCTCCAAACGGCCGCGGCTGCTCTTTGACTACTTTGTGCAGTCCTTCGCCCAGGTAACCAACCCGCCGCTGGACGCCATCCGCGAGGAACTGGTCACCTCCATGCAGGCCTCCATCGGACCCAACGGCAACCTGCTGTCCCTGAAGCAGGTGAAAACCAGCCAGGTGGCACTGAAGTTCCCGGTGATCAATAATGACGAGCTGGCGAAGATCGCCAACCTCACCGACGAGGACGGCGAACGGATCGCCCTGAAGGTCCGCGGCCTCTACCGCCCCCAGGGCGGCGAAGCGGAACTTCGTGCCCGGATCAGCGAAATCTGCGAAAAGGTCTCCGGTGCCGTGAACCGCGGCGTGCAGTACATCGTCCTCTCGGACCGGGATTCCAACGCCCAGTGGGCGCCGATCCCGTCCCTGCTGTTGCTCTCCGCCGTGCACCACCACCTGCTCAAGAGCGCCAACCGCACCAGGATCTCCCTCCTGGTGGAGGCCGGAGACGTGCGCGAGGTGCATCACGTGGCAGTGCTCATCGGCTACGGCGCCTCCGCAGTGAACCCGTATCTGGCGATGGAAAGCTGCGAGGAACTGGTTCGCAACGGCGACATCACCGGTGTCACCCGTGAAGAGGCCGTGACAAATCTGATCAAGGGCCTGGGCAAGGGCGTCCTGAAGATCATGTCCAAGATGGGCATCTCCACCGTGGCCTCCTACTGCGGGGCCCAGACCTTCGAGGCCATCGGCCTCGGCCAGGAACTGGTGGACGAGTTCTTCCACGGCACGCAGACCCAGCTGGGCGGCGTCGGCCTGGACGTCATTGCCGCTGAGGCGGGTGCCCGGCACGCCGAGGCGTACCCCGGCGACGGCGTGGAGGAACCGCACCGTGCGCTGGACAACGGGGGTGAATACCAGTGGCGGCGCGAAGGCCCGCCGCACCTGTTCAACCCCGAAACGGTCTTCCGGCTGCAGCACGCCACGCGTGAGCGCCGGTACGACGTGTTCAAGGCGTACACCAACGGCGTCAACGACCAGTCCAGGAATTTGATGACCCTGCGCGGTCTGCTGGACTTCCGCACGGGGGAGCGGCCCCCCGTGCCGCTGGACGAGGTGGAGCCGGTTTCCAGCATCGTTAAGCGCTTCTCCACCGGTGCCATGAGCTATGGCTCCATCTCCAAGGAGGCCCACGAGACGCTGGCCATTGCCATGAACCGGTTGGGCGCGAAGTCCAACACCGGCGAGGGCGGGGAAGACGTGGAGCGGCTGCTGGATCCCGAACGCCGCTCGGCCATCAAGCAGATTGCCTCCGGACGGTTCGGTGTCACCAGCCTGTACCTGACCAATGCCGAGGACCTGCAGATCAAGATGGCGCAGGGTGCCAAGCCCGGCGAGGGCGGGCAGCTGATGGCGCAGAAGGTTTACCCCTGGGTAGCCCGTACCCGCCACTCCACCCCGGGTGTGGGGCTCATATCCCCGCCGCCGCACCATGACATTTACTCCATTGAAGACCTGGCGCAGCTGATCTATGACCTGAAGCGCTCCAACCCGTCCGCCCGGGTGCACGTCAAACTCGTGTCCGAGGCCGGAATCGGCACCGTGGCGGCCGGCGTGACCAAGGCCAAGGCCGACGTCGTGCTGGTCTCGGGACACGACGGCGGCACCGGCGCTTCGCCGCTGAACTCGCTCAAGCACGCCGGTGCTCCCTGGGAGCTCGGCCTGGCCGAAACCCAGCAGACCCTGATGCTCAACGGGCTTCGGGACCGCGTAGTGGTCCAGGTGGACGGGCAGTTGAAGACCGGGCGCGACGTGGTGATTGCCGCCCTGCTGGGCGGAGAGGAATTCGGCTTCGCCACCGCGCCGCTGGTGGTCTCGGGCTGCATCATGATGCGGGTCTGCCACCTGGACACCTGCCCGGTGGGCGTGGCCACGCAGAACCCCGAACTGCGCAGCCGCTTCACCGGCAAGCCGGAGTTCGTGGTGAACTTCTTCGAATTCATCGCCGAGGAAATCCGCGAAATCCTGGCCGAACTCGGGTTCCGCACCCTGGAAGAAGCGATCGGGCACACCGAACTGCTGGACACCCGGGCCGCGATTGACCATTGGAAGGCCGACGGCCTGGATCTGGAACCGATCCTGCGCGGTGCAGAGGTGGACCCCGGTGCTCCGCTGCGGAACATGGTGACGCAGAACCACGAACTGGATCTTCACTTCGACAACAAGCTGATTGAAATGAGCGCGGATGCGCTGCAGAACCGTGCCCCGGTGCGGATTTCCCTTGACGTGGTGAACACCGACCGCTCGGTGGGCACCATGCTCGGACACACCGTCACCAAAACGTTCGGGACCGATGTCCTGGCCCCGGACACCATCGACATCACCCTCACCGGCCAGGCCGGCCAGTCCCTCGGGGCCTTCCTCCCGGCTGGCATCACCCTGCGCCTGTTCGGTGATTCGAATGACTACGTGGGCAAGGGCCTCTCCGGCGGACGGATCATTGTCCGCCCGGACCGCGGAAACGTGTTCCCCGCGGAGCGCAATGTCATTGCCGGCAACGTGATCGGCTACGGTGCGACCAGCGGCGAGATGTTCCTCAGCGGCCAGGTCGGCGAACGCTTCCTGGTCCGCAACTCCGGAGCCACCGCGGTGGTGGAAGGTATCGGCGACCACGGCTGCGAATACATGACCGGCGGACAGACCCTCATCCTGGGTCCCACCGGACGCAACTTCGGCGCCGGCATGTCCGGCGGCACCGCGTTTGTCATCGACCTGGTCCAGGCGAAGGTCAACAAGGAAAGCCTGGAGCGCGGGGAACTGCGCCTGGAGGCTCCGGATGCGGAGGACATCGACATTGTCCGCGGCCTGCTGGTCCGGCATGTCGAGGAAACCGAATCCGATCTGGCACGCAAACTGCTGGAGAACTTCGAGGACACCGTGTCCCGGATTACCAAGGTGCTGCCGCGGGACTACGCAGCAGTGCTCGGCGCCCGCGCCTCGGCCGTTGAAGCGGGACTGGATCCCGACGGGGCTGAAGCATGGACTCAGATTTTGGAGGTTACCGGTGGCTGACCCACGCGGATTCTTGAAGGTACGCGAACGCGAAACACAGCCGCGGCGCCCCGTGAGCGTGCGCATCATGGACTACAAAGAGGTCTACGAAGCGCAGGAAAAGGGCGTGCTGAAGGCACAGGCCGGCCGCTGCATGGACTGCGGCATTCCGTTCTGCCATCAGGGCTGCCCGCTGGGCAACCTCATTCCGGAATGGAATGACCTGACCTGGCGGGACAAGGGCGCCGAAGCCATTGAACGGCTGCACGCCACGAACAACTTCCCGGAATTCACCGGACGGCTCTGCCCGGCACCCTGCGAGGCGTCCTGCGTGCTCGGCATCAACCAGCCCCCGGTCACCATCAAGCAGGTGGAGGTTTCCATCATTGATGAAGCCTGGGGTGAAGGCTGGGTCACCCCGCACCCGCCCGAGCGGCTCACGGACCGCACCATCGCCGTCGTCGGCTCCGGGCCCGCCGGACTGGCCGCCGCCCAGCAGCTCACCCGCGCCGGACACACCGTGGCCGTCTACGAACGCGATGACCGCATTGGCGGGCTGCTGCGCTACGGCATCCCGGACTTCAAGATGGAAAAAATCCAGGTGGACCGCCGCCTGGAGCAGATGCGCACCGAGGGCACCCGGTTCCGCACCGGCGTGGAAGTAGGCAAGGACATCAGCTGGGAACAGCTGCGCCGCCGCTACGACGCCGTGGTGATTGCCACCGGCGCCACCGTGCCCCGCGACCTGCCCATCCCCGGCCGTGACCTGACCGGCGTACACTTCGCCATGGACTACCTGGTCCAGTCCAACAAGGCCGTGGCCGGGGACAAGGTGAAGAACCAGATCAATGCCGAGGGCAAGCACGTGGTGATCCTGGGCGGCGGCGACACGGGTGCCGACTGCCTGGGCACCGCCCACCGGCAGCAGGCCGCGTCCGTCACCACCCTGGCGATCGGCCAGCAGCCGCCCGCCGAGCGTGCCGTACACCAGCCGTGGCCGATGTACCCGACGCTGTTCGAGGTGGCCAGCGCCCATGAAGAGGGCGGCGAGCGGACCTACCTTGCCTCCACGGTCGAGTTTGTGGGGGAGAACGGGAAGCTGACCGGCGTCAAGGTGGCCGAAACCGAGTTCGTCGACGGAAAGCGCCTGCCGAAGGCCGGCACCGAGCGGATCATCCCCGCCGACCTGGTTTTCCTGTCGCTGGGCTTCACCGGCCCGGAACCGGCCGGGCTCGCCGATCAGGTGTCCGCAGAATTTGATGACCGCGGCAACGTGGTCCGGGACGGTTACTACATGACCGGCACCCCCGGCGTGTTCGCAGCCGGCGACGCCGGACGCGGACAGTCCCTGATTGTGTGGGCGATTGCCGAGGGCCGTGCCGCGGCCGCCGCCGTGGACCAGTGGCTGATGGGCTCCACCAGGCTGCCGGCACCGGTGGCCCCCACGGATCGGGCCATCACACCGTTGTAGGCGCGCTTCCCGTCCCGAAACTGTAGGCCGGACCCGAAACACAGACCGGCCGCTCCAGACGCACAACAGAACACACGGGCTCGACAGAACAGGCCCGAAGACCCAGCCCCGGCGGCTGGGCCTTCGGGCCTTTTCCACGCCCCGGATTTTCCTGCCCTGGAATCTTCTGCCGCACCCTTTGCGCCGCTGCTACCCAGTGTTACTGTCTAGTGGTAGTCAGTAACACTGAGTAGGCGGAAGCGGCAGGGGCGGTCCATGGGCAAACAGATGACGGAGATGCTCAAGGGCACCCTCGAAGGCATTGTCCTGGCCCTTATCGCCGCCAGTCCGGCCTACGGCTACGACATCACGGCACGGCTCCGGGACCAGGGCTTCAGCGATATCGCCGAAGGCACCGTGTACGCCCTTTTGCTCCGGATCGAAAAACGCGGCCTCGTGGATGTCGAGAAGGTGCCCTCGGACAAGGGGCCGGCACGCAAGGTCTACACCCTGAACGCGCAAGGAGCGGATTACCTTCGTGAATTCTGGGGAAGCTGGAGCTTCCTGACGGCACGGATCGAACATCTGCAGCGAGACGTCCAACAGCCGCACGACACGGGAGGCAATGATGGCCGCGAAATGGATTGAGCTGGTGACGGGCTCATTTGAGGACAAAAGGCGCTGGCGCCGCTTCAAGCAGCGCAAGGCCCAGCTCCCTGCGGGATACCGGACCGCCATGGACGGCCTCGAACGCTACTTTATGTACGCGGGGCCGATTGCCAAAGGCGACGTCTATGTCCAAATGCTCGAAGACCTCGCTGACCTGTTTGAGCGTGCCGCCGTAGACGGCACACCTGTCCGCAGCGTCGTCGGTGAGGATCCGGTGGAGTTCGCAGAGGACTTCATCGCGAACTATGCGGACGGCCAGTGGATCGACAAGGAGCGCAGGCGCCTGATTGAGACCATCGAGCGGTCCGCGGGAGAGGCATAACCACCGGGATTGGAGGCCGGCTATGCGTACCAACCACACCCTCGCTCCCGCTCCCGCCATCCGGGTGGAGGGGATTGAGAAATCGTTTCGGAATCTGCAGGTGCTGCGCGGGGTCGACTTTGATGTGAGTGCAGGCAGCATCTTCGCACTCCTGGGCTCCAACGGTGCGGGAAAAACAACGCTCGTGCGGATTCTGTCGACGTTGTTGGCCGCCGACGCCGGGTCCGCTGCGGTCTCGGGCTTCGACGTCGGAACCCACCCCGCCGATGTGCGCCGCTCCATCAGCCTGACCGGACAGTTCACGGCCGTTGATGACGTGCTGACCGGCCGGGAGAACCTGGTCCTGATCGCCAAGCTCCGCCACCGGAAAAATCCGGGGGCTGTTGCGGACGAGATGCTCGCCCGGTTTGCACTCGCTGATTCGGGAACCCGCAGGGCCGGCACCTATTCGGGCGGAATGCGGCGCCGGCTCGATATTGCGATGAGCCTGATCGGGGAACCGAAGGTTGTTTTCCTGGACGAGCCGACCGCCGGCCTGGACCCCCAGGCGCGCAACGAGGTGTGGCACACCGTACGGGAACTGGCCGCTACCGGAACCACCGTTCTGCTGACCACGCAGTACCTGGACGAGGCGGAGCAGCTCGCCGACCGCATCGGGATCCTGCACGAGGGCGTCATCATCCGGAACGGCACCCTGGCTGAACTGCAGCAGCTCCTGCCGCCGGCGAAGGCTGAGTACGTCACCAAACAGGCGTCCCTTGAGGACGTCTTCCTCGCCCTGGTCGGCGGGACCGGCCGGACCCCTGCCGCAGAAAAGACACCGGCCGCGGAAGAAAGGGAAAGCCGATGACCGCACTTCGAGATACCACCGCACTGACGGGCCGCTCCCTGCGCCACGTGCTCCGCAGTCCCGACACCGTCATCACCACGGCCGTCACCCCGGTTGCCCTGATGCTGATGTTTGTCTACGTCTTCGGCGGCGCCATCAGCACCGGATCGGGGGAGGCCTATATCAACTACATGCTCCCCGGCATCCTGCTGATCACGATTGCCTCAGGTGTGGCCTATACGGCCTACCGGTTGTTCCTCGACAAGCAGGAGGGCATGGTCGAACGCTTCCAGTCCATGCCCATTGCCCGCTCGGGAGTGCTCTGGGCGCATGTGCTCACCTCGGTCAGCGCAAACCTTGCCGCGGTTGCCCTGGTCATCGGCGTGGCCCTGGTCATCGGGTTCCGCACCGGGGCATCGCCGGCGGCCTGGCTCGCTGTCGTCGGGATCCTGGTCCTGTTCACGCTGGCGCTCACCTGGCTGGCAGTGATCGCCGGCCTGGCGGCAAAAACCGTGGACGGCGCCAGCGCGTTCAGTTATCCGTTGATCTTCCTGCCCTTCATCAGCTCGGCGTTTGTCCCCACCAGTACGATGCCCGGACCCGTCGCGTGGTTTGCGGAGAACCAGCCCGCCACGTCCATTGTGGACACCATGCGGGCACTGTTCGCCCAGCAACCCGTCGGCACGGATGTCTGGATAGCGCTGGCCTGGCTGGCGGGGATCCTCGCTGCGGCCTACGCCGGGGCGACTGCCATCTACCGCCGCAAGGTTGGCTGACTGTTTCGGGTAGAGTGTGGCGTCCGTAGCGGATCCGGTATCCGGCGCGCACATTTTTGGGACACGCACATTTGGGGGAGAGCAGGATGGTGGCAGGGGTTATCGGGACCGTTTTCGGGGTCGCTTTGACGGTTGGTTTGGTGACACTGATTGTTTTCCTCACCGCACGCCGCAAGGCAAAAAAAGCCGGCCCCCAGGCACGGGTGGAGTTCAACCCCCGGGGATTGCGCGGTGTACTCCTGTTTATTGGCGCTCTCGCCGTCTTGGTGTGGGCCGCTGTGCTGATGGCCATTGACTCCGACAGGCCCTCGTGGGTGTTCAGCGTCGGAATTGTGTTCTTCCTCGGAGTGCTTCGGCCGGTGCTCCAAAAGATGACCGGGAGCATGTTTGTGGTCAGCGGGGAGGGTAAAGGCACGGGCGGCGCTGCTGCTTCACCGTCCGGGTATTACAGCCCGGCGCAGTTCCCGCCTTCCCAGTACCCGGCCCAGGCCAGCCCCGCTCCGTATCCTGCCGCCCAGTACCCGCCGGCCCAGGCCAGCCCGACCCTGTACCCGCCGACGCACTTTATGACCGGTGACACCGCTTCGGCGCAGTATGAATCGCCTGCGTCAGCGGCTGCGCCAGCGCCGGCGGCAGCGACCGCCGGTGGAACGCCTGAAGCGGCCGCCCGCGCCGGGGCCATGAAGAAACCGCTCACCCGCCGGCAGGCCGACCTGCGGCTGCTGTACCTTCCGGCGTCCGCCAGTGTGATGGTTGCCCTGGTGCTTGGCTTCGGCGGCAACTGGACGGCGGCCGGCTTCCTTATGGGGCTGGCAGTAATCAGTGCGCTGAGCTATGTGATGTACCGCAACTCAGTTGCCGGGCGGACAGACGCCAAGGCGGCAGAGGCAGCACATAGAGGAGAAGAAACCCCCGGGTAGGGTCGGAAGGGGTACTGCACAGATTCCCACGGTCCGCCGTCCGTGCCGCCGTCGTCGGGCGCGGAAGACAGCATTTGCGCCTGTCTGTGGGAATTTGTGCAGGCTTCTGCACTGGCGGTACGGCCTTTGACCTGTATCGGCGGCAGCAAGCCGGTGGTCCGGCCGCGCCCGCGGGTCCGTTCCCATGCGGAAATCCGCAAGGAAGACTAGGCTGGGAATTATGAGACGCGCAAAGATTGTTGCCACTTTTGGACCAGCGATCGCCAGCTATGAAAATACCGTAGCGGTTCTTCGCGCGGGCGTGAACGTCGCCCGTATGAATATGAGCCACGGCGACCACTCCGTACACAACGCCACGTATGAGAACGTGCGCAAGGCTTCCGCCGAGCTCGGCATGCCCGTAGGCATTTTCGCCGACCTGCAGGGCCCCAAAATCCGGCTCGGCCGGTTCACCGAGGAACCCCACTTCCTGAATGTGGGCGATACGTTCACCATCACCACCGAGGACATTCCCGGCACCCGGGAAATCTGCTCCACCACCTACAAGGGCCTGCCCGGCGACGTTAAGATCGGCGACTTCCTGCTGATCGATGACGGCAAGGTCAAACTGCGGGCCGTGGATGTCACCTCCACCACCGTCGTGACCCAGGTGGTTGTGCCCGGCAATGTCTCCAACAACAAGGGCATCAACCTGCCCGGTGTTGCCGTGAACGTTCCCGCACTCTCCGAGAAGGACGAGGACGATCTCCGCTGGGCACTGAACCGCGGCGTCGACATGGTTGCCCTCTCCTTCGTGCGCGACGCCGGCGACATTGCCCGCGTGCACGAGATCATGGATGAGGAAGGCCGCCGCGTACCGGTGATCGCCAAGATCGAGAAGCCGCAGGCCGTGGCAAACCTCGAGGAGATCATCGACGCGTTCGATTCCATCATGGTTGCCCGCGGTGACCTCGGCGTTGAGCTGCCGCTCGAAGAGGTTCCCCTGGTTCAGAAGAATGCCATTGAACTGGCACGCCGCTGGGCCAAGCCCGTGATCGTGGCCACCCAGGTGCTCGAATCCATGATCGACAACCCCCGCCCGACCCGCGCTGAAGCCTCCGACTGCGCCAACGCCGTACTCGACGGCGCCGATGCCGTGATGCTCTCCGGCGAAACGTCCGTGGGCAAGTACGCCATCGAAACGGTGGAGACCATGGCCCGGATCATCGAGTCCACCGAGGAGCACGGCCTGAACCGCGTTCCGCCGCTGGGTTCCAAGCCGCGTACCCGCGGCGGCGCCATCACCCGTGCCGCCGTCGAAATTTCGGACCAGCTGGATGCCAAGTACATCTGTACCTTCACCCAGTCCGGTGACTCGGCCCGCCGCCTGTCCCGACTGCGCCCGTCCAAGCCGGTGTTCGCCTTCACCCCCGTGGAGGAAACCTACCGCTACATGACCCTTTTCTGGGGCGTGGCACCCATGCTCGTTGAGTTCGCCGAGCACACGGACCAGATGACCCTCCAGGTGGACCGGACGCTGCTTGAAGAGGGCCTGGTGGAAGACAATGACCTGGTGGTCATCGCCGCCGGTTCCCCTCCCGGACAGGCCGGTTCCACGAACAGCCTCAAGGTGCACCGCGTAGGCGACATTGCCGACGCCGGCCAGCGCTACGAAGGCCAGGAGCGGATCAAGGAAAAGGTCGGCCCGTGGCCGGTCAAGGACAGCAAGAAGGGCAAGGCCAAGGCCATTTAGCCCCACGGCCTGCCGCACAGACAGGCACGCAGTTCAAACAGAGCAGTACAAACGGAAAGGCCCCGTCCGGTTGGACGGGGCCTTTCCGTTGCAGTCCCAGCTGTAAATCAGTTGACCTGGTTGATGATGGTCTCGGCGACCTCGCGCATGCTCAGGCGCCGGTCCATGGAGGTCTTCTGGATCCAGCGGAAGGCCTCGGGCTCGGTCAGTCCCATCTTGGTGGTCAGCAGCGATTTGGCGCGCTCCACCAGCTTGCGGGTGGCGAACTGTTCCTTGAGGTCCGTGACCTCTTCTTCGAGCGCCTTGATCTCCTCGTGGCGGGAGAGGGCAATCTCGATGGCGGGGATCAGGTCTGCGGGGGTGAAGGGCTTGACCACGTAGGCCATGGCGCCGGCCTCGCGGGCACGCTCCACCAGTTCCTTCTGGCTGAAGGCGGTCAGCAGCACCACGGGAGCAATACGGGCTTTGACGATCTGCTCCGCGGCGGTGATACCGTCCATCAGCGGCATCTTGACATCCATCAGCACCAGGTCCGGCTTCAGTTCCTGAGCCAGCTTCACTGCCTTTTCGCCGTTGTCAGCCTCGCCCACGACGTCGTATCCCTCGCCGGTGAGGATTTCGACGATGTCGAGGCGGATCAGGGTTTCATCCTCAGCGACGAGGACGCGGCGGGCCGGGGCATTGGAGGATGCGGCATTGGCTGCCTCGGCGGATGCCTCGGTGGTCGACGGTGCGGGCTCGGTGGACTCAGACACAGGTGGCTCCTCAGATACGGTCTCTCCTGCCGGCGCACCGGCAGTTCACGTATTCAGCCTATCCGCATGTAGAGTTGTTTTGCGCCCAACACGGCAACTACCCGTTGTTCGTGACAGAGGGCACGCCCGAATGGCGGAATTGGCAGACGCGCTGCACTCAAAATGCAGTATCGAAAGGTGTGTGGGTTCGAGTCCCACTTCGGGCACCAGCGGAATAGACAGCAGCACCCCGGTCTTTGGGCCGGGGTGCTGCTGTGTTCTCGGGTCCGGCAAACGTCAGTGCTGCAGCGACTCGGCGGAAAAGGGCCAGTTACGGAAAACCTTCGGCCTGCCCGGTGAGTAGGTGCGGACCTTCGAAGTGCTCAGTCCCATCCGGACCAGCGACTCGGCAACCGTGACTGCCGCGGCGACGCCGTCAACCACCGGTGCGCCGGTGCGTTCGGCGACGCTGTCCTTCAGTCCGGCCATACCGCCGCAACCGAGGCAGATCACTTCTGCCCGGTCTTCCTGCACCGCCAGTGCGGCCTGCTCCGTGATGGCACGCACGGCGGCCTCGGGATCCTCCTCCAGGCCCAGCACCGACATACCGCTGGCGCGTACCGAAGCACACCTGTCCAGCAGTCCGGCCAGTTTCAGGCGGTCCTCAATCAGCGGAACGGTGCGGTCCAGGGTGGTGACCACCGAATATTTGTGGCCCAGGTACATGGCCGTGGCGGCTGCGGCTTCGGTGATGTCCACCACCGGGACATCCAGGAGTTCCTGCAGCCCCTCCCTGCCGTGCTCGCCGTAGCCCGCCTGGATCACGGCGTCGAAGGGTTCCGGGTAGGCCCTGACCGTTTCCATCACCGCTATCGCAGCCAGGTAGCTTTCATAGTTTCCTTCCACGGACTCCGCCCCGAAGAGCGGGGTCAGCGGAACGATTTCGGTGCCGGGTGAGGCTGCCTCGGCGGCCTGGATGCCGATGGACTCGGTCATGCTCTCCGTGGTGTTCACGTTGAGTACAAGAATGCGCATTCTTTGGGTCCTTTCACGTGCCGTCAGTGCCGGCTTCGTTTTAGTGCCTGGGTGCCACGGCGATGGCTTCGCCGTCCACGGCCCGGAAAGGACTGTGGTGTTTGGTGATCAGCAGGTAAATGACCGCCGCCAGGATGGATCCGACAAACCAGGAGAATCCGGCCACCAGGCTGAAGGCGGGAACCAGTGCCAGGACCAGCGCGACGACGGCGGCCGGTGTGCCGGCGATGATGGCCTTGCGGTTCACTCCGCGGGTGTAGGCGTAGTCGCCGTCAGGGGACTCCGAGTAGAGATCGGGCATGTTCACCCTGCCCTTACGCACCAGCCAGTAGTCGGCCATAATGACGCCAAACAGCGGCCCCAGCAGGGCGCCGAGTCCGCCGAGGAAGTACACAATGACCACGGGGGAGTTGTACAGGTTCCACGGCAGGATGATGAGCCCGATGACCGCCGAGACCAGGGCGGCCCGGCGGAAGTTCAGCCGGCGGGGGAAGAGGTTGGCCAGAGTGTAGATGGGGGCCACGAAGTTGGCCATCAGGTTCACCGCGATGGTCAGGATGATCAGTGCGAGGGCCGCCAGCACCAGCAGGAAGGTGTTGGGGATGGTATTCACAATGTCGGTGGGGGATTCGATGATGGTCCCGTCGATGCGGTACTGGGCACCGGCCAGGACAATCACGATGACGGCAAAGAAGAGCATGTTGATCGGGATGCCGAAGAAGTTGCCGCGCACCACCGAGCGTTCGGAGGGGGCGCCGCGGGTGAAGTCGCAGAAATTCAGGACAAAGGTTCCGTAAATAACCACCCACAGGGCAGCCGACTGGAAAATCCGGACCCACATTTCCCCGCCGGTCAGGGACTCGCTGGTGGACCAGGCGATGGATCCGCCCGCTTCCACGAACATCCAAATGGCCAGGGCCAGCATGGTGACCAGGATGATGGGCCCGGCGAAGGCTTCATACTTGCGGATCATTTCCATCCCGAAACTGACAATGATCACCTGCACCGCCCACAGGGCCACAAAGGAGATCCAGCCCAGCGTCGAGAGTCCCAGGAAGGAATTGGTGTTCAGCGGCGCCAGGTTCGGAGCCAGGGCGAGAATCAGTACGCGCAGCACCACGGACGCCAGATAGGTCTGGATACCGAACCACGCAATGGCCACGGCGCCGCGAATGACTGCGGGAATCTGCGCTCCCTTCACGCCGAAGGCTATCCGGCTGATCACGGGAAAAGGCGCGCCCGTGCGCTCTCCCATGAATCCCGAGAGGTTCAGCAGCAGGAAGAGCAGCACGGCCCCCAGCGCAAAGGCCAGCAGGATCTGCCAGGCGCCCAGGCCCAATGCGAAGAGTCCGATGGCGAAGGCGTAGTTGCCCAGGGAGTGCACATCGTTGGCCCAGAGCGTGAAGATGCTGTAGGCGTGCCAGGTTCGTCCCTGCCTGGTGGTGGGCGCCAGATCCTCGTTGTACAGCTTCGGGCTGACCCCGGGCGGCAGCGGAACCGGCTCCGGCTTTGTCCCCGTCAGGGACGCGGCGGCCGGGTCTCCCACGCCTCCCGGCTCGGGGTCCACCAAATGCGGGGGTAGGCGCTTTGCACGCGCGCCGCGGGCGTTTTGAGACATTTTCAGGCCTTCCTGCAGGCAGTAATCCGGACAGTCCAGCCAGCATAGTGTGATGCGCGTCATATGTAGTTTTGTGTAACGGCACACCGCTAGGCTGAAGCCGCCCACCCCTCAAAGGAGATGAATCCGCCGTGACCGACCGGTTCCACATAGTGCCCGCCAGCTATCTGATCCTGCCGCGGGAGGATCGCATCCTGCTCCAGCTCCGGCGAGGCACCGGATACATGGACGGCTACTGGGCAACTGCCGCTGCCGGGCATGTGGAAGCGGGGGAGTCTGCGACGGCCGCCGCCGTAAGGGAAGCGCGGGAGGAGCTTGGCATCTCCGTGGCCACCGACGACGTCGTGCCCCTCACCGCGATGCACCGCACGGCAGGTGACGGCAGCGCGGACGGGGAGCGGGTGGATTTCTTCTTCACCTGCACCCGCTGGACCGGTGAGCCGAGCATCATGGAACCCGGGAAGGCGGCGAAGCTCCAGTGGTTTCCGCTCGATGGGCTGCCCGACGCCGTCGTACCCCATGAACGCTATGTGCTGGAGCGCCTGCGCAGCACCGTGCCGCCGATTCTCGCCTTCGGTTTCGAGTACGCGTGATCACCAGCGCCGGCATCCTGCTGTACCGGCGGCCGCAGGACGGGCTGCAGGTCTGGATAGGTCACATGGGCGGACCGTTCTGGGCCCGGAAGGATATTCACGCCTGGTCCCTCCCCAAGGGTGAATACCTGCCGGAGGAAGAGGAGCCACTGGCGGCCGCACTGCGTGAATTCGCCGAGGAAATGGGCACCCCGGCGCCGCCTGCAGACTACGAACTGTTGGCCAGCTTCCGGCAATCCGCGAAGAAAACCATCACCGTGTTCGCTGCGGAAGCGGATTTTGATCCGGAACGGATCGCCGGCAACACCTTTGCCTTGGAGTGGCCCAAGGGCTCGGGCCGCATCCACGAATACCCCGAGATTGATGCTGCCGGCTGGTACGGCGAGCCCGAGGCCCGGACCAAGCTGGTGAAGGGGCAGGTCCAGGTGCTGGACGCCTTGCTCCGCCGCTTGGCGGCGTAGGCTGGCCGGCAGACCCAGGCGGGCCGGCAGACCCAGGCGGGCCGGCAGACCCAGGCGGGCCGGCAGACCCAGGCGGGCCGGCAGACCCAGGCGGGCCGGCAGCCCCAGGCTAGCCGGCCAGCGTCTGCGCATGCAGGACCAGTGCGTCACGCACGAACCTGGCCCCGTCCGGGAACTCGCGGGTGTAATGCGCTGCGAACCGCTCGTCGGCGGCGTACATGTCCGCCAGGCCGGCCAGCATCTTCGGATCGAGCTGCGGCTTTCCGGTGCCGGCAGCAATCCACCGGGCATGCCGCCTGGCGACCTCCTGCACCTCGGCACTGTCCGGGGCCAGACCCTGCCGCTGCGCCGCGTCCCACGCGTCCCGGAGCGCTTCGTGCTCCGCGGTGAAGCCGCGTTTCTGCGCCTGGTCCAGGGATTGCCACCAGCCATCCGACGCCGCGTAGTCCTCCTGCCCCCAGCGTTCCTCCACTTCTTCCCGGTACTGCGTATGGTCAAAACCTTCAAACATCTTCTCGGCCACGATGTCCTCTCCTTCTTCCAGTGCTGCCAGCGTGGAGCGGACAGCGTTGATTTGGGTCTGCAGTCGGTTCCGTTCAGCCTTCAGATGGACCAGATGCCCGGCCAGGGCCACTGCGTCATCCTGTTCACCGGCCAGGATTTTCGCGATCTGCGGCAGCCCCAGGCCCAGATCGCGCAGCAGCAGGATCCGCTGCAACCGCACCAGGGCATCCCGGCCATACCGCCGGTATCCGTTGCTGCCTACCCGTGTGGGCGGCAGCAGGCCGATGCTGTCGTAATGGCGGAGCGTGCGGGACGTTGTCCCGGCCAGTTTCGCCACCTCTTTGATGGACAGGTCCATGTGCTTTCCCTTTCGCCGTGCTTCCAGCCTAGAAGTTGACGCGGCGTCAAGGTCAAGCCGGGGCGGCAGGCACCTCGGCCGGCGTCGGGGATAGGCTGGATAGGTAAGCAAAAGCGCACCATGGAGGGAGTATTTCCATGAAGGCATGGCAGTTTACCGGGACCAACAAACCGCTGGAACTCAATGAGGTTCCTGAGCCGCACGCCGGGCCCGGGCAGGTGGTGGTGGAGGTCAAAGCGGCAGGGGTCTGCCACTCGGATGTGACCGCACTGGATGATCCGGGCTGGATGCCGCTGTTCTTCCAGCTGCCCCGGACCATGGGCCATGAGAATGCCGGCGTCATTGTGGAAGTCGGCGACGGCATGGAGCACTGGAAGGTCGGGGACCGGGTGGGGCTGGCGCCGGTCATGAGTGACGGAGATGCCCTGGGCTACGGCAAATGGGACGGCGGCTTCGGGCCGAAGCTGCTGGCCACGGACGACAACCTGGTCAAACTTCCGGATGAAGTCCCCTTTGATCTGGCGGCCATGGCCACCGACGCCGGCCTTACCGCCTACCACGCCATCATGGCCGTGGGCGGAGCGAAGGCTGGCATGAAGGTGGGCGTGATTGGCCTGGGCGGCCTGGGATACATTGGCGCCCGGGTTGCGGTGCTTTCCGGTGCCGAGGTCTACGGTGCGGAAATCAACGCCCAAACCCGCGAACTGGCCGATGAGATCGGTCTGGCCGGTGTTGCCGAGTCGATTACCGAGTTCAAGGACAAGAACCTGGACCTGATCGTGGATTATGCGGGCTTCGGCAGTACGACGGCGGCCGCCGTGGAGACACTGGCCGAGTACGGCACCCTGGTACAGGTGGGAATGGGCCGCCTGGAAGCGAACATCAGCACCTATCCGCTCATCATCAACCAGCTCACCATCAAGGGCTCCAAGTCCGGCACCAAGGAGGACCTCGAAGCACTGTATGAGCTGATGAAGTCCGGGAAGCTGAATCCGCCGATGAATATCATCGAGCAGAAGGACATCCCCGACGCGATCGATAAGCTGCGGGCCGGCGGCGTAGTCGGCCGCTTCATCGCCAAGTACTAGGGCTGACCGCTCCGGAGCCGCGCGGCAGGAATTCGGCCCCCCGCCGGGCCGGGCGGCCTCGGAGCGTATCCGCGAACCGGGGCGGAGAGCTAGCCTCGAACGGTAAGGGCGATAAGGTGCGTCCACAGTTCAGGTCGGCTTCGTCGGAGGTATCCGCATGCCCGCACATTCAGCGCAACCGGATTCAGCGCAACCCGGAGGCCACTCGCCGCAAAGCCGCCGGGGAGCGGCGCCGTCGCGGGCCGGTGTGTACCTTTCGCCGCGCATGTGGCTGTTGCCGCTCCTGGTCCTCCTGCTGCTCGGCGGGGCGGGGACCGCCCTGTATATCGGCGGCCTGGGCAGCCCGGGAAACCACCTCAAGCACTTCCCTGTCGCCGTGGTGAACCAGGACAGCGGGGCGCAGACACCCGCCGGCAGCGAGAACCTTGGACAGAACATCACCGACGAAATGGTGAAGGGGTTCAGTGGCGATGATGAGATTGAGCTGCGCGTCCTGTCCTGGGAAGAGGCGCAGGAGCAAATGGGCAAGGGGCAGATTCACGGGACGGTGAGGATCCCGGAATCCTTCTCCGCGGATGCCACGGCCCTGGTCAGCGGGTCACTCAGCGACTCGGAGGTCACCCGGCCGGAAATCACCGTCTATACGAACCCCCTCGCGGGCCCGCTGGCCAGCAGCCTTGCGACGTCCGCGCTGGATCCCGCCGTCGAGCAGGCCAACAAAGCCCTGGGGGAGCAGTTGACCACCTCGGCACGGGAAGCCCAAGGGCAGGCACAAGCCGAACTCCAAGCGCAGCTGGCACGGCTGGGAGCGGAGCTGCCCGCCCAGCTTCAGGAGCAGGTGGCTCCCAAAGTTGCCGGTGCCTCCTCTGATTTGCTGGCGGACCCGATTGCCGTCACCCGGGATGTTTACAACCCGCCGCCGGAGGGTGCGGCACTGGGAATGGGTGCGTTCTTCTATTCCGTGCTGCTGATGGTGGTGGGACTCAGCGGCACCGTCGCCATCCACTTCCTGGTGGATGCCCGGCTGGGGGTGGCACCGGTGGAACTCGGCCCCCGCTTCTCGCTGGGCCCGCCACTGCAGCCCGCGCGCTGGAAGACCTACCTGCTCAAGTGGGGCCTGGTGGTCCTGGGCGGGCTGCCCACCGCCGGCCTGATGATGTGGGTGGCCTCCGCCGTCGGCATGCAGATACCGCACGGCGGCTGGTTCTTCCTCACCACATGGCTGTCCATTGTCACGGTCTCGGCGGTAACCATGGCCCTGATCACGCTCTTTGGCAGCGCCGGAATGATCCTTTCCCTGATCTACGTGGTGTTCATGGGTCTCCCGGCCGCCAGCGGGGTGGTGCCGCTGGAGGCGCTGCCCGGATTCTTCACCTTTATTGCCCGGGGTGAACCCCTCTACCAGATGACCATGGCCAACCGGGCGGTGCTTTACTTCAACGCGGATGCCGACGCCGGGGTGCAGAGCGGGATCATCGGCATGCTCATCATCATGCTGATCGCCGTGGCCCTGGCCATGATTTTCGCGGCCATCTATGACCGGATGTTCGGGTACCGGGCACTGCGGGCGGCTGCCCCGGCCTAAAGCGGCAGAGGGTACCCACCGTGCCGTGACGGCACTCAGCGCCATGCACAAAGCCGCCCTCTCGTCTCGTCAGAGCAGGTATACCGACGACGGCTGTGCCAGGAAGTCTCCGGGATGAGTGACCGGGGCGGCCAGCATCCCGGCGCAGGCATCCACGAGGAAATAGCCGACGCCGGTCCAGTTGGGCTCCTCGACGCCTTCCTGCACGCGCGCTTCATAATCCGCGCAGACACTGAGGACCATGCCGCCGAGGATGGACGAACGGCCGTACAGCACCGAGGGAGTGACGTTGCCCGCGGCGGCGTGGGTACGGCGGACGAGTTCCTCCATGGCGGGGCTGGCCGCCGCGGCGCCGGTGGCCACCGAGTGCACCGAAGGGAAGCTCCTGATCTGGGATACGAAGCGTGCGCGCCAGCTCGGCACGGGCAGCGATGCCAGGTGCTCCACCCACGGAAGGACCATGGCCGCCAGCAGGTCCGGGAGGGCGGCATTCGCCGGCAGGGAACGGAGCAATTCGGTTCGCCGGCGGTTGGTTTCCTGCAGATGGCGCGTCGAAAGGGTCCGCAGCAACTCGTCCCGGCTGCCGAAATGATAAGCGACGGCGGAATGGTTGGCGGTGCCGGCGTGCTCGGCTATCCGCCGGTTGGACACCGCATCGATGCCGTAGCGGGCGAAGAGTTCCTCGGCGGCGTCCAGCAGTGCCGTGCGTGCCTTGTCACCGTGCTGTCCCATGCTGGTCTTCCCACTTCCGGTGGCCTTGTGAACGGATTTCTGATTTTACGCCACGTGGCGTAAATTTGGCCATTCGGCCCACCGGCCCGCACCGCCGCTTTCGGCGCCGCGCACTTCGCACCACCCCCGCCATTCATTACAGGAGCACGTTCTTGACCAATCCCCACCCGACCTCCGCTGACTCACCGCCGGACACCGTGCCGGCGTTGGAGCCTGAAGCTGCGGAGGCCGAGGCCAGAGGCGCCGCGAAGCGGGCCAAGGCCGAGAAAATCGGGCGCTATGTCGCCATGTTCATGATGCCGCTGCTGATGGTGTCCATGCTGGTGGGCGGCTACCTGGCCGCCATGCATTCTCCCGAACCGAACAACATGCCAGTGGCCGTGGCCGGCTCGACCCAGCAGGCCGGTGCCTTCGCCAACGCGCTGGAGTCCGCGGATCCCGACGCCGTTGACGTCCGGGTGGTGGGCTCCGCCGATGAAGCCAGGGCGCTCGTGCTGGACCGAGAGGTGTCCGGCGCCGTGGCGCTGGCCGACGGAACGGCCACCGTGTACACCGCCGGGGCCGCCGGGGCATCCCAGTCCGGTGCCGTCACGGCACTCCTGGCACCGCAGGTGCTCGAACAGGGCCTGGCTCTGGCAACCGAGGACCTCGCCCCGCTGCCGGACCACGACATGGCCGGTCTGGGTGCCATGTTCATGACGACCGCACTGATGCTGGCCGGCTACATGCCGCTAAGCCTGGTGTTGTCCAACTCGCCCGAACTGCTGCGTTTCCGCCGCTTTGTTCCGCTGCTGGCCGGCTGGTCGGCGCTGATCGCAGCGTTGGTGTGGACCGTCGTCGGGCCGGTCATGGGCGTCGTGGAAGGCCACACCGCCGCCGTGCTGGGTATCTGCTGGCTCTCGGTGTTCGCCGTGGGCAGTGTCCAGCTGTTCCTCACCCGTATCCTGGGGCCCATGGCAGTCCTGGCCGGCATGCTGTTCCTGATGGTGCTGGGGGTCCCCGCCTCCAACATGAGCATGTCCGTGCACACCATGCCCGGACTGTACCCCTTCCTGCACAGCTTCCTCCCGGCCGCTGCCACCGGTGAATCACTGCGCTCGGTGCTGTATTTCGACGGCGACGGCGCCGGCCGGTACCTGATGGTCCTGGTCATTGGTATTGCCGCCTCCCTGCTGCTGACCCTGGGCCTGGACGCCCTGAAGCGCCGCCGCACGCCGGATGCCAAGCCGCTGCAGGTCAACGTAGCCTCGCTGCACGGCGGACCGCGGCCGAAGAGCCGCATTTGGCGCTACGTAACCCTTGCCTTCTTCCCGCTGGTGATGGTCTCCATGATGCTGACCATGATGCTCGGTGCCATGTACCAGCCGGCACCCCGGGACATGCCGGTTGCCGTGGTGGGCGCAAATACCGCGCAGGCCGAACAGGCGGTGGCCGGCCTGGAGAAAAACATGTCCGGGCTCTTTGACCTGCGCGCACTGGATTCCGCTGATGAGGCACGGGAGCAGGTGCAGGACCGTGAGGTGGCCGCGGCCTACGTGCTGCCCCCGGCGGAGACTCCCTCCGCGACCCTCTTCACCAACCAGGCTGCGGGCGTCAGCGCACAGCAGGTCGTCAGCCAGGTCTTTGCCCAGGTGGCCGCAGGCCAGCAGATGGAACTGGCGACGGAGGATATTGCACCGCTGCCGGGCAGGGACTCCATGGGCATGGCCACCATGTATCTGGCCATGGGCTGGATGATGGCCGGTTTCATGATCATCGTGGTGGGCGCCACCGCGCAGCCGGCGAGCCGGCCGCTCCGGAAACTGGTGCCAATCGTGGCGGCCTGGGCCGTGGGCTTCTCGGCCTTCCTCTGGGTGATAGTCGACGTTTTCGTGGGCGCCGTGGACGGGCACTTCTTCCAGCTGTGGGGTGTCGGGGCCATCGCGATCTTCTGTGTGGCCATGTTCACCACGGTCTTTGAACGACTGATCGGGATGCTCGCCATCCTTCCGGTGATCGGCATCCTGATGTTCCTGGGCGTTCCGGCTTCCGGTGCTGCCATGTCCGTGTATATGGAGCCGGAAATCTTCCGCTTCCTGCACGAGGTCCTGCCGATGCCTGCCGCAGTGGAGTCCATCCGCTCGATTCTTTACTTCGGCGGGGACACTGTGGGCTCGCATCTGCTGACCCTGGGCATCTGGGGTGCGGCTTCCCTGCTGGTTGTGATGATTATTGACCGCATTAAGCCGCCCCGGGATGAAGCATGGCCGGCGGATGAGGCGCCGTCGCCGGCCCCGACACCGGCTGCGGCGGAGCGCGAACCCGCCGCCGTCTAGGAAAGCTCCGCCATCCGAAAGGACCCGCTGCCGCCGCAGCGGGTCTTTTCCCGTTAAAAGCGCACGGCTGTGGGAAAGTTGCTGGGGGAGGAATTGCCATGCCGCGCCAGTACGTCACTACGCACATAGCCTTGATTGGCTGCGTATGCCTCGCCCTCCTGATGTTCCTGCCGCCGGCGGGCACGGAACCTGAGGTGTCAGCGACGGGCCCCGGCGTGGATTTCGACTCGGCCGCCAGCATCACCGTTGTCGTCAACAAGGACCGCGGGCTCAGCGATCCCGGGTACCGGCCACCGGACCTTACCGACGCCTACGGGATCCAGCTGCGCCGCGTTGCCGCGGAAGCCTACGGCCGGATGTCCGCCGATGCCGCGGCCGGCGGCTCGCCACTTAGGGCGGTCAGCGGATTCCGCTCCGCCGAAGCACAAGCGGAGCTGCACGCCGCCTATATCCGCAACCAGGGCCGGCCTGCGGCCGAAGCAATCTCCGCCCGTCCCGGCCACAGTGAACACCAGACCGGACTGGCCGTGGACATCGGGAACCCGGACGCTGCCTGTTCCCTGCAGGCCTGCTTCAAGCACACCCCCGCCGGGGCCTGGACGGCCGCCAACGCGCACCGGTACGGCTTCATCATCCGCTATCCGGAAGGCAAGGAGGTGACCACCGGGTACAGCTACGAGCCCTGGCACCTGCGCTTCGTCGGCATCGACCTGGCCACCAGGCTGCACGGTGCCGGAATCACCCTCGAGGAATACGCTGGGCTGGCGGAATAACCCGGCGCCCTGTCACAAACCTGCACCTGCCACAAACCTTCGCCCTGCCACAAACCTTCGCCCTGTCACAAACCGGGCCTCCGCGGTGTCTTATGTGCACAGCCGGTGCGCAGGACGCCGCACCGGGCCGAACATAGAGGCAGGGAGCACCCCATGGAAACCACAGTAGTCATCCTGGGTGGCGGGTATGCAGGAGTCATGGCGGCCAACCGGCTGGCCGCCAGCAGGCGGGCCGGGCTGGAGGTGGTCCTGGTGACGCCCGGGGCCCGGTTCGTGGAGAGGATCCGGTTGCACGAATATGCTGCCGGCACGCGTCCGGATGCAACGGTGGACTTCAGGTCCGTCCTGCATCCGGCGGTGCGCCTGGTTCAGGATGCGGCGGCAGGGATCCTGCCGGCGCAGCGCAGCGTCCGGCTCGCCGGCGGCAGCGAGATCATGTACGACTACCTGGTGTACGCCGTCGGATCCGCGGCCGGCGCCGCCCCTCCCGGCGCGGTGCGGATTGAACAGCTCGAAGGGGCTGCTGCGGCCCGCCGCGAACTGTCGGCACTGCCGGCAGGGGGCCGGGTGGCCGTGGTGGGTGGAGGGTTCACTGCCGTCGAAACCGCGGCGGAAGCCGCCCGTGCCTATCCGCATCTCAGTGTGGCGCTGCACAGCGCCTCGGAGATCGCCGGGACGCTGGGGGAACCGGCCCGCAGGGCGCTGGCGCAACGCCTCCGGCGTGCCGGCGTGGTGGTGCACGCCAACAGTCCTGTTGCCCCCAGCGGGGACACTCGCTCGGAGCTGGACGCCGACGTCGTGCTGTGGTGTGCCGGGTTCGCAGTCCCTCAGCTTGCCGCCGGGTGCGGGCTGCCCGTGGACGGCGATGGCAGGCTGTGCCTTGATCCCACGTTGCGGGTGCAGGGACATGAGCGTATTTACGGTGCCGGTGACGCCGGGGTGATTGCCGGGCCGGACTACGCGTACCTGCGGATGTGCTGTGCGGCAGCCCTGCCGATGGGCGCGGACGCGGCGGGCAATATTCTCCGTTCGCTGGACGGAAAGCCCGGCGTGCGGCACAACAGCGGATTCCGCGGGGTGTGCATTAGTGTGGGCCGCACCGACGCAGTGGTCCAGTTCCTGGCGGCCGACGACTCGCCTGCCCGGCTGCACCTGCACGGCAGGACGGCGGCGGTACAGAAGGAAATCATCTGCCGCATGACGCTGCGGTGGATCCGGGGTGAAGCCAAACGAAGCGGAGCGTACACATGGCCGACGGGACCGAAGATGCAAGTGGCGACGCCGGCTCCGCCGTCCGCCCACACCCTGAGGTGAGCACGCGGCGGAACCGGGATTCCCAGTTCCTGGCGCACCGGCCGCTGGTGTTCACCATTGCCTATGACGTTCTGGGCACGGTGGCCGATGCCGAGGATGTGGTGCAGGAAACCTACCTGCGCTGGCGGGATGTGCCGGAACCTGTCTCCGATCCGCGCGCCTATCTGGCGCGGATCGCGTCCCGGCAGGCGTTGAACCTGCTCCGCGCCGCCGGCCGGCGGCGGGAGGACTACCCCGGGGAATGGCTGCCGGAACCGCTGCCCACCGGTCCGGACGCGCGCCCCGGGGACCCGGAGGCGGCGGTGCTGACGGCGGGGGAGGTATCCACCGCCATGCTGGTGCTGCTGCAGACCCTCACGGGGCCGGAACGCGTTGCCTTTCTCCTGCATGAGGTATTCGGGTTCGGCTATGCGGAGATCGCCGCAATCCTGGACGCCGGTCAACCTGCGGTGCGGCAAATGCTGCACCGCGCGCGGTCCCGGGTGCGGGCCGGCAGCCCCCGCACCCCGGCGGATGCCTCCGAGCACCGGGCGGCGGTGGAGCGTTTCCTGCGGGCGGCCATGACAGGGCAGGTCCAGTCCCTGATGGACCTGCTGGCACCGGGGGTGGTGTTGGTGTCCGACGGCGGCGGCAAGGCCAGCGCGGCACTGCGCCCCGTTCACGGTCCGGAGAAGGTGGCACGGCTGATGCTGGGCCTGGCGGACAAATACGGCGAAGGAGCGGTGCCTGAATTCATCGAACTCAACGGCCTGCCCGCCGTCGCGTTCCGGGAGGCGGGAAGTGTGACGACGGTGTTCCAGTTGGAGCTTGCCGGCGATGGAGCGGTGCAGTCGGTCTATGCAGTCCGCAATCCGGAGAAGCTGGTGAGGCTGCAGGGCAGCTCCGGAGAAAGTCACTTGCCTTAATGGAAAATAAGTAGGACACTTTCCCTCATGGAAAACGACTTTGAGGCGCGTGCCACTGATGCTGCCGCCAATCTCCGGTTACTGAATGAGGACCGCAGCACCCTCGCCGAAGCCGTACGGGTACCCAAGGTCCTGCTGGCCGCCTACGGCGGTGTGGCTGCCTGGTCCGTGGCTGCTGCCGCAACGGCTAACCCGGGAACAGACTATGAGCCGTCCGGATCAGCATGGCTGGCGCTGGTGGCGGTGCTGATCATCACCCATCTGGTCCAGCGGGAGACCGGAGTGAAGTTCCGGAAGATGGGCACGCGTGCCGTGGCGGCCGTGATGGGCATTATGGTGGGCTGCCTGGTGCTTTTCTCGGTCTCGCTGGCACTGGTCTCGCTGGGTGCCGCATGGGCCGTGGCCGCCACAAGCCTGGCGGCCTTCGCGCTGGCCACATGGCTGTCCGGCGTTGCCTACCGCACGGGGCTGGATGAGCTCCGCCGTGCCTGAGGCCCGCTTCAATGACCTGATCCATGCCCCCGTCCGGCTCCGGATCTGCGGACTGCTCCGGCCCGTCGAGCAGCTTGATTTCGCCGTGCTGCGCGAAACCCTGGGCCTGGCGGACGCAGCTCTGTCAAAGCACCTGAAACTCCTGGCCGAGGCAGGCTATGTCCGGCTGAACAAACAGGCATCCGCTCAGCGCCGGGACTCCCGGCGGCTGACTTGGGTGGGCCTGACCCCCAGCGGTACGGAAGCCTTCGACAGCCACGTCCGGGCACTGCGGGAGATTGCCGGAGCTGCGGGTGAGGGCGGGACTGCCATCTGAGGACTAGGGTGGAACAATCCCGCAGGATCCCGGCAGTGCCCATCGAAAGCAGGCGTGCGTGAGTCGAAAAACGATTGTGATCACCGGCGCGAGCGACGGCATCGGCGCCGCCGCCGCGAAAGCGCTGGCCAGGGAGCAGCAGCACGTGGTGGTGGTTGGCCGGTCCGAGGAAAAAACAGCGGCCGTCGCGGACCAGACCGGAGGGGAATACTTCCTTGCCGACTTTGCGGATCTGGACAGTGTGCGGAACCTGGCCTCGGAACTGCTGCAGAGGTATGAACAGATAGATGTCCTGGCCAACAACGCCGGTGCCATCTTCGGCAAGGAGCGCCAGGTGACCGGCGACGGTCATGAAATGACGTTCCAGGTCAATTACCTGGCCCCGTTCCTGCTCACCCGGCTCCTGACCGACCGGCTGATCCGGTCCAAGGGCACCGTGATCAATACTTCCAGCGTCGCGAACCGCTACTTCGGCCACGTGGACCTTGACGATCTGGAGCAGGAAAAGGCCTACAACCCCCGCAAGGCCTACGGCGACAGCAAGCTGGAGCAGATTCTCTTCGCCGAGGAATTCGACCGGCGCTACCGTTCCCACGGAGCAACCTCCACCGCGTTCCATCCCGGCGTGATCGGTTCCAGCTTCTCCAGTGCCGAAGGGTCCGCCATGCGCTCCCTCTACCAGGCGCCGCTGGTCCGCCGGCTGCTGCCCACACCGGAAAAGGGTGCCCGCACCCTGCTGTTCCTGGCCCGGGGAACGCCGGGGGAGGACTACCCCACGGGCAAGTACTTCGAGCGCTGCAAGGTGGCCCGGCCCAACAAACAGGCCGGAGACGCGGCACTGGCATTGGGGTTGTGGAACCGCTCTGTGGCCATGCTGGATTCCTGACGGCGGAGGAACAGTCAGCGGCCGGCTGCCGGGAGGAGTACCCCGCGGACCACTGTGGCATCGGCGCTGAAGCGGTGATGCACTTTCGGGTCCAGGCCCGCTCCGGCGAAGCTATCCGCCACCGCCTCGGCCTGCGACTCGGCGCATTCGACCATGAGCACGCCGGACGCCGCCAGCCATTCCGGGGCGTGCGCCGCAATGCGGGAGAGCACCGCCAGTCCGTTGCTCCCGCCGTCGCGGGTGAACGCGGGCTCATGGTTCCGTGCCTCGGACGGCAGGGTGGCCATCAGCCCGGCCGGAACGTAGGGTGCGTTGGCCACGACCAGATCCACCCGCCCGTGCAGGCCGGCGGGCAGGGCCGAGAACAGGTCGCCCTGCAGCACCACCGCACGGTTTCCAAGGTTGGCGCGGGCGCAGGCCACGGCCGCTGCGTCACTGTCCACCGCGTAGATGGTTGCGGCCTTGACCCGGTCCGCAATCACGGCGCCCACCGCCCCCGAGCCGCAGCACAGGTCCACGACGACGGCGTGCCGGCGGCCGCCTGCCTCTGCGGACGCGAGAGCGGCCAGGGTTTCGGTCCGCCGGCGGGGAACAAAGACCCCGGGACTGATCAGCAGCCGGAGGCCGCAGAAGCCGGCCCAGCCGAGGATGTATTCCAACGGACGTCCGGCAATCCGGTCCGCGAGCATCCGCTCCAGGGTGGCGCCGTCGGCGGGCGCGGCTGCCAGGAGCAGTTCGGCCTCTTCTTCGGCATAAACACAGCCTGCTGTCCGAAGCCGGGCAGCCAGACGGCCGGCCTCAGCTGATGCAGGTGTCTTCACCACGGCGGACCTCCGACTGTTCCGGGATATGACCCCCGTACGAGTCTCCCGCATCAGGCACGGGAGCAACAGGGGGAGGCGTTGTTGCCCCGTCCGGTCCGGGTCTTAGCTGGCTGTGAGCCGGCGTGCGGAGTTCTCATCCAGGATCAGGTCCGTCACCAGCCCTGCATGCAACGCGCCCAGCAGGCTGGTGGTTTTGGTTTCGCCGGCCACTACGCAGATCCGCCGCGGCACCTGCCGCAGGGTGTCCAGATCGGGGCCGGTGCTGCGGCTGTTGAGCCGGATGCCGTCCCAGGTGCCGTCCGCGCGGTAGAACATGGTGGCCACATCGCCCACCACGCCCTCGGCCAGCAGGTCATTGAGGTCCTCGTCATCCAGGTAGGAACCGTTGTACACATGGCTGGGCACGCCGGCCTCCATGGAACCCACACCGAAGATGGCGGTGTTCATCCGGGCCTGCAGGTCCAGCACGCGTTTCACCGGCCGTTCCCGCCACATGGCGTCCTTCGTTTCGGCGTGGTCGAAAAAAGCCGGAACTGGGAACTGCACCACCCGTGCACCGTAGGCGTGGCCAAAGCGCTGCAGGATCTCACTGGCATAAGTGATGCCCGAGGTGCGGAAGTTGCCGGCCCCGTTCATCTGCACAATCGTGCTGTCATGCGTGCTTTTGACCGGCAGGTGCTGGCTGACCGCCGTGAGGGTTGAGCCCCAGGCCACGCCCACAATCGCATCCGAGTCGATGAGCGGACTGATCAGGTGCGCCGCCTGGACCGCCACCCGCTGCAGTGCCTGCGCCGCGGAGACCGTCTCGGCCACCGGAACCACATGGGCCTGAATGCCGAAGCGCGCACTGATCTGCCGTTCCAATGCCGGCGCCCGGTCAGAGGGACTGCGGATCTCGATGCGCACCAGCCCGGTGCTTCTGGCATGGGCCAGCAGCCTGGATACCGTGGAGCGCGAAACCCGCAGTTCACGGGCAATCGCCTCCATGGTCAGGTTCTGCAGGTAGTACATCTGGGCGGCCCGGAGGGCATCCCTGTCCCTGCCCTCCTTCTCCGTGGCGGGAACCCCGCCGTTGACCTCCCGTGGAGGAATGGTGAGACCAACGTTCACTTGCTGACCACCGACACCGCTAGGTTTTCCATAAATCCATTATCGCAGGGTGCACGTTTGTGCATTGGTTCGATGCGGCGGGGCACGGGCTCTGAACATTGTGGGATATGGCAAAGCCGCCACAGAAGCGTTTGGAGATATCGTGGACAATTCCGTGAACCCCAGTAGTACAGACAAGACCGCCGCAGCCCGGACCCGTCCGGTTGTACAGCAGCTGAAGGACCGCCCCCGGGCCTCGGTGCTGATTGTCGGCGGCGGCATCAACGGTGTAGGCACCTTCCGCGACCTCTCGCTGCAGGGCGTGGACGTTGCCCTCGTCGAGCGCGGCGACTACTGCCAGGGTGCTTCCGGCGCCTCCTCGCACATGATCCACGGCGGCATCCGCTACCTGGAAAACGGCGAGTTCCGCCTGGTGCACGAGTCCGTCGTCGAGCGCAACGCGCTGCTGAACCTGGCCCCGCACTACGTGAAGCCGCTGGAGACCACCATCCCGATCACCAGCACCTTCTCCGGCATCACCGCCGCGCCGATGCGCTTCCTGACGCACAAGCCGGGCAAGCCGAACGAGCGCGGCGCCCTGCTGATCAAGGCCGGCCTGATGATGTATGACTTCTTCTCCCGCGGCGGCCGCGTGGCCCCCAAGCACAAGTTCGTGGGCAAGAAGAAGTCCCTGCAGGAACTGCCCCTGCTGCGTCCGGACGTTAAGTACACGGCCACCTACTTTGACGCATCGGTGCACAATCCCGAGCGCCTGACCCTGGATGTGCTCCGCGACGGTCTGGAAGCCAATCCGCAGTCCCGCGCCAGCAACTACGTCAGTGCCGTGGGCACCACCGACGCCGGCACGCTGCTGCGCGACGAACTGACCGGCGAAGAGTTTGTCTTCGACGCCGACGTCGTTATCAACGCCACCGGCGCCTGGGTCGACGAGACCAATGATTCTTTCGGCAAGCGCACCTCCTTCATGGGCGGCACCAAGGGTTCGCACATCGTGCTCGACCACCCGGAACTGCTCGAAGCCTGCAACGGCCGGGAAATGTTCTTCGAGCACACTGACGGCCGCATCGTCCTCATCTACCCGATGGGCGACCGCGTCCTGGTGGGCACCACGGACATCGACGCCGACATCCGCGAAGACTCGGTCTGCACGGACGAGGAAGTGGAGTACTTCTTCGAGCTCATTGCCCACGTTTTCCCGACGGTTGACGTGCGCCGTGACCACATTGTCTACACCTTCTCCGGCGTCCGCCCGCTGCCCAAGCACGACGACACGCAGCCCGGCTTTGTCTCCCGCGACTACCGGATCGAAAAGCGGATGGACAACCGCGGCGGGCGGAATGTCACCAGCCTTTCGCTGGTGGGCGGCAAGTGGACCACCTTCCGCGCCCTTTCCGAGAATCTCGCTACCGAGGCAATGACGGCCCTGGGCATGCCGCGGAAGACCACCACCGCCGATCTGCAGATTGGCGGCGGCAAGGACTTCCCGCGTACCGAGGCCGAAGAGCGCCTCTGGGTCAACCGCACCGCTAACGAGGTTGCCGACCGTGACCGCGTCCGCGTCCTGCTGACCCGTTACGGCACCCGCGCCACCGACGTGATGGCGTTCCTGGCCCAGGGCGGCGACCAGCTGCTGGCCTCCACCAAGGAGCTGAGCACCCGTGAACTCGAGTACATGGTGCAGAACGAGCAGATCACCCGCCTCTCCGACGTCCTGATCCGCCGCACCTCGCTGGCCTTCCGCGGCCTGGTGTCCGAGGAAATGCTCACCGAGATGGCGGAGCTGCTTGCTCCGCAGCTCGGCTGGGACGACGCCGAAGCCAAGCAGCAGGTGAAGGCAGCACGTGAGCTGCTGGTGACCAAGCACGGGATGAAGATCCCGGCCATGGCTTCCTAGCAGGCAACAGCACAACAGCAGAGGGCGGGCACCGGATCCGGTGCCCGCCCTCTGCTGTTGTGTTCCCGGATGGGTTTGTCTCCGGGGGACAGGCTGTCAGAGCTCCGTGACGGCGTCTGCGTATTCCAGGCGGGGCAGGCGCGGATGGCGCGGTTCTGTTGCGGCCGGGACACCGATGTTCACCACCAGGAAGGATTGGCGGTCCATGCCGGCGTGCAGGTCCGCGTCCAGCGACGCAGCATCAAAGCCGCCCATCGGGCCGGCGGACAGTCCCACTGCCCGAACCGCAAGCAGGAAATAACCGGCCTGCAGGTGGGCGTTGTTGTTGCCCATGAGCGCGCTGAGCTCTTTGTTGGCGGCAAAAACGGCGCCCTGGGCGGGAGCCGGCGGGAACACCGTGGCGAAGTGCCGGTGCCAGCTGCGGTCGAAGCTCAGGACCGCAGTCAGCGGGGCGGCCCCGGTTTTCGCCTTGTTGCCGTCTGCCATGTGGGTCACCAGGCGGCTGCGGGCCTCCGACGAACGGACCCAGGTAATGCGCAGCGGCTGGATGTTCATGGCGGTGGGGCCGGATTTGGTCAGTTCATAGATGTCCCGGAGCTGTTCGTCCGTGACCTGCTGGTCCGAGAACTCGCTAACCGTCCGGGCACTGCGGTACAGCAGGTCCAGTGCGGCGTCATCGAGTGCGGTAATGGATTCAAGAGTGCCGTCGCTCATGCGCAGCATTCCCCCTTCAAGATTGTTGAAGGTCTAACCGTACGGCTGGGGCTGGGCATGTCAAAACGGCCGGCGTTCACCAAGGCGAACGCATCGCATGGTGTTGCCGGCCTGTCGTCCGTCCTGAATACCTCCAGCGATCCGGTGCTAGGCGGCCGCCCCCGAAGCCGACCAGACAGCGTCCAGCCGGCCGCCGGCGTCGTCCTCCGAAATTCCCAGGGACAGGGAAATCTCGGTCAGCAACGGACGCCGGGCATGCCGGAGCATTTCGCGTTCAGCCTGCGAGAGGCCCCTGTCGGCGTCGCGCAGCATGAGGTTGCGGACGACGGCGGCAATCACCATCGGGTCACCGGTGGCAATTTTTTCGGTGTTCTCCTTGTAACGCCGGGACCACTGGGGATCCTCGGTGTCGGCGGGCGCCTTCAGGACGGCGAACAGGGCAGCCAGCCCGGCCTGGTCAAGCACCGGACGAAGGCCAACGTGTTCGACCTGGTCAACGGGAACCCACACCAGCAGGCGGGAGGACTGAACCTCCAGGACAATGCAGTCCTTCTGCATCCGGGGGTGGGTTTGATAGGACATCACGACCGCTGGGCCGTGGTGGGGGTGGACCAAAACCTGTCCCTCTGAAAATGGCAATTAACTACCTCCTGGCGGAAGTCCGGGACCCGGCTCGATGCTCCCGGCAGGTTGCCGGCGGTAACGATCGTTTCGGCCGCGGACAGAACTGCCCAACGCGCCAAAAGCGCAGGTGTGCCCTGCCCCTGTGGGAGGGAAACGGCTGCACCTGCGAGCCTGGGCCACTCGATATATTTTACGCCGGATACACCTGCAAAATCCGGTTCCGGCAGCCGGATGCACGGCGACGAAAGGCGAAAAAAGCCCGCTGCAGGCCCTTCTTGGCCGGGGGGAAACCCGGCTGGAAGGCAGAATGGAAAAGTGAATGCTCCATCTTCCCCGTTCCCGACGGACCCTCAACGGCCTTTTGACCTGTCCCGCATAGCCGCCAACCTGGCCTTCGCGCAGTCGCTGCCGGAGCTGGCAGGCCTGCTGGCAGCCGGTGCAGGGAGCGCCGTGGTGCAGGCACCGCCGGGCACCGGCAAAACAACGCTGGTCCCGCCGGTGGTTGCCAATGCCGCCGCGGGCAAAGGGAGGGTTGTGGTGACACAGCCACGCAGGGTTGCAGCCCGGTCCGCAGCCCTCCGGCTGGCTGAGCTCGACGGTTCAGCACTCGGACAGCGAGTCGGCTACACGGTGCGCGGCGAGACCCGGACATCAGCGGACACGATGATTGAGTTCGTGACGCCGGGAATCCTCCTGCGCCGGCTGCTGGCTGACCCCGGACTGGAAACAACGGCAGCCGTCATCCTTGACGAGGTCCACGAACGGGGACTGGAAACGGACCTGCTCCTGGGGATGCTGGGTGAAGTCCGGCAGTTGCGCGGTGACCTGACCCTCATGGCCATGTCTGCAACCCTGGACGCGGAACGGTTTGCCGAACTGCTCGGTGCCGGCGACGGCGAGGGGGCCGCTCCGTTGGTGGACTGCCCCTCGGCTCTCCATCCGCTCACGGTCCACTGGCGCCCGCCGGCGGTGCCGCGGTTTAACGATCACGGGGTTACCCGCGCGTTTCTGGACCATGTCGCAGATACAGCTGCTTGCGCGCACGCCGAAGCGCAGGGCGGCGACCCAGCGGTCGACACCCTCGTATTTGTGCCCGGAGCCCGGGAGGTGTCGCACGTGGCCGGCCGCCTGCGGTCCCGGGCTGCGGACGGTACGGAGGTGCTCGAGCTGCACGGGCAGGTCCCGGCGAGGGAACAGGACCGCGCGGTCTCGGGCCGCGGCGCAGGAGAACCGGCGCGGATCATCGTGTCCACATCGCTGGCCGAGTCCTCGCTGACGGTCCCGGGTGTGCGCCTGGTGGTCGACTCCGGCCTGGCGCGTGAGCCCCGGCGCGACGCGGCTCGGGGCATGTCCGGGCTGGTGACGGTTTCCTGCTCCCGGGCATCTGCCGAACAGCGTGCCGGGCGGGCGGCCCGCCAGGGGCCGGGGCGGGTGGTGCGCTGCTACGACGACAGGGCATTCGGTGCCGCACCGGCGCACCCGACCCCGGAAATCGCCGTCGCAGACCTCACCGCCGCGGCCCTGATACTGGCCTGCTGGGGTGCCCCCGGCGGTAACGGGCTGGCGCTGCCGGACGCACCCCCGGCAGCGGCCATGCAGGACGCCCTGAACGTGCTGCGCGGGCTTGGAGCCATAGACAACGAAGGCCTGGCCACCGCGACGGGCAAAACGCTGGCCGCTGTTCCCGCCGATCCCCGTCTGGCCCGGGCCCTGCTGGACGGCGCCGCCACAGTCGGCGCGCGGACGGCTGCCGAAGCCGTTGCTCTGGTAGCAGGTGACCTGCGCGCGCCGGCGGCCGATCTGCCCCGCCTGCTCTCCGCCCTGCGCGCCGGACGCGACCCAGGGGAGCGGCGCTGGTCGGAAGATGTGCGGCGGCTCGAAGCGATGGCCCGGCGGGCCAAACTGCGGGATTCCCCTGCCACGCAGGAGTCCTTTGTCCCCGGACCAGAGGACGCCCTGGGATATGTGCTTGGCCTCGCCTTCCCCGAGCGTGTTGCCAGGCGGGTCCAGGGAGACGGACCCGAGCGATACCTGCTCGCGTCCGGCACCCGTGCGGGCCTGCCGGCAGGCAGCCCGCTTACCGGGCAGGAATGGCTGGCCGTAGCCGAGGTAGCCCGCGCGTCAGGCCGGGATGCCGCCGGCACCGGCGCTGTCATCCGGGCCGCTGCACCCCTGTCCGAGGCAGCTGCCGAGGCCGCCGCCGCTCACCTGCTCACGGAAACAGTGGAGGCCCGGTTCGCCGCCGGGCGTGTCACCGCCCGCCGGGAGCGGCGGCTGGGCGCCATTGTGCTGTCATCCACTCCGGTGCGCCCCTCGGCAGAAGCCGGCAGGTCCGCGGTTGCCCGCGCCCTCACGGCCCAGGGGCTGGATATCATCGGCTTTTCCCCGGCCGCAGACATGCTTCGGCGCCGGCTCGCGCTGCTGCACCGGGAACTGGGGGAGCCATGGCCCGATGTCGGCGATCAGGCGCTGCTGGCCCGGCTGCAGGACTGGCTGGCACCGGAACTGGAGGCGCTGGCCGCCGGAAAGCCCGTGCGCGGCATCGACCTTGCCGAACCGCTGCGCCGGCTGCTGCCGTGGCCGGATGCTGCGCGGCTGGGCGAGCTTGTGCCCGAACGCCTTGAGGTGCCCAGCGGATCCCGTGTGCGGATTGACTATGCCGAAAACCCCGGGGAGCGGCCCGTCGTGGCCGTCAAGCTGCAGGAATGCTTCGGGTGGGCGCAGACGCCGCGGCTGGTCCAGGGCCGGGTTCCCGTCCTGTTCCACCTTCTTTCCCCGGCCGGCCGGCCCCTGGCTGTCACTGATGATCTGGCCTCCTTCTGGTCCGGGCCGTATGCCCAGGTCCGGGCCGAGATGCGCGGCCGGTATCCCAAGCACCCCTGGCCGGAGGATCCATGGTCGGCAAGGGCAACGGCGCGCACCAAGGCCCGCATGTAGGGGGGTAACGGCTGTGCTGAGTGCAGAGTCACAGCGGCCGTGCCCCGCGGCCGTGCCGGGCGGGTCCTAGGCTGGAAGGGCACAGCGCACCGTCCTGCGCCGGCGTGAAAGGCTATCTGCACCCCGTGAAGTACTCCGTCCGTAAATTCCTGAGCGTCCCCTCCGGCCGCGGACACCGCTTCCCGGCCGTACGTGTTGCACTGGGGATGCTGCTGCCGCTCCTGGTCCTGATTCCGGCAGGCCGCACCGATCTGACAATGTGCGCCATCTTCGGCTCGCTGACCGGCGTGTTCGGACGCAGCGAGCCGCACTGGCGGAGGCTGAAGCAACAGGCCGCCTCCGGAGTGCTGATGGTCCTAACCGTAGTCGCCGGGGTTTCGTTGTCCCAGGCAGGCGGCGGGCCCTGGACGGTGGTCGTGATCGGAACGCTGATGGCAGCGGGCATCTCCGCGGCGGCCGACTCTTTGCGGATCCGCCCCGCGGGCCCCTTCACCTACATCTTCGCCTTCACGGCGACGTCGGGTGCACCTTTCGCCGGATCTTTGAGGGAAGCGTTTATCACCGTGGCGGCCAGCGTCCTGCTGGCGCTGCTGCTCGGCGTGGCCGGCCGTTTGCACGCCCGCCGGCATAGCCCGGGAAGTCTCCGGGAGACTCCGATACGGCCCGCGAGCCCTGCACGTGCCGGCCTGGTGCTGGCCCACGCGGGCCGTTACGCGGCGGCTGTGGGGACTGCGGGCTCAGTCTCGGCCGCCCTCGGACTGGGGCACGGATACTGGGCGATGCTGGCCGCGTGCGCCCCGCTGGCCGCCGTCGACTTGTCCGGGGGGCCGGCCCGGGCAGTGCACTTCATCGCCGGCACTTACGCAGGCGTGCTGTTCTCCGCCGTATTGATGCAGGTGCCGTGGTCGCCGGTGCAGTTGGCGTTGCTGCTGGCCGTCCTGCAATTCAGCGGCGAACTGTATGTGGTTCGGCACTACGGAGCGGCAATGGTGTTCCTGACGCCGGTGGCCCTGCTGATGACAGGTTTCACTGCGGAGCTGCCGGTGTGGGCCCTGGTGGCGGACCGTGCCCTGGAAACCACTATCGGTGCCCTCACGGCACTGGCTGTGATAGCGGCAGCGGGCAGGATGCGGACAGATTCCTTCAGGTTTTCGACGCGATGAAGACTTCTGCCGGACCGTGGATCCGCACCGCCACCGGATCGCCCACATAAAGCACGCTGGAACCGGGTTCAATCCGGGTGGTCACGTCGCCAATCGTGACAACGACGGCGTCGAGCGCCGCCAACACCACGGAAAAACTGTGCAGCCGCAAGGACTGTCCCTCAGTACCGGCCACAATCCGGCGCAGGTCCAAGTCATCGCCCCAGAGCGGAATCCGTTCCTGCCCGGGGCGCAGCGGCACCACGGGCAACGCTGAAGGGGCAGGTTGGCCTTCCCGAAGCAGCTCCTGCAGTTCCGCAATGTCCACGTACTCGTGGGTCAGGCCGAGGGCCAGGGCATTCTCGGACCTCCCCATGACCACCAGCGCTTTGCCGGACAGATACGTGTGCAGGCAGCCTGCGGGGGTCACCATCGCCTGGCCCGGTTTGAGGCAGATCAGCCTCATGCAGATGGCCAGCAGGATCCCGCGGTCGCCCGGGAAGACCGGCTGCAGCCGGCGGACCACGTCAGCTGCGGCGGAAACCGTGGCGGCTTCGGCGGAGTTTTGGTCCGGCGGCATACCGGCGTCGTAGTGGGCGAGTGCCGCCCGCGTCTCGCCCAGGGCGCGGGCCTGTTCACTCGGTGTCATGCGCAGGATCGCGTGGACAGGGTCCTCATGCCGGAAGGTCAGCAGCGAGTGCAGCCAAGGCAGGTCGAGTCCGTCGGCAATGATCCGCAGCTCTTCATGGCTCCGTTGTCCGGAGAGCATGCGCAGGGACGTGAGCGCCACGGCCACCTCGTACTTGGGATAACGGTCCTTGTAGTGCCGGTTTCCCGCGGTGACCGGAACGCCGCGCGCCTGTTCACGGACAAAGCCGGCCAGGGCGTGGTCCAGGCGGGGGTGGACCTGGATGGGCAGGGGAACGGTTGCGTCAAGGACCACCAAGCGGAAGGGCACGGGGTCGGCGGGAAGGGCATCAGGTCCGGAGAAGGCTTCGGGGTGAGCGGTGATCAGGTGATCGAGGGCTCCGGACAGGGCAGCCGGATCCCAGTTCACGAGCAGTCCGGGCGCTTGCGGAGTGTTCTGCGCAGGGATGGAGCCCGTCCCGCGCTCCGGGCCGGAGGGAGGGGGAAGCTGGCCGCGCTCAGGCGGGGCAGCGAGGTTCGGAACGTCATTCAGGAGACCGTAAAAAGCAGTCATCGGAAATACCATGCCTCGGACGCTGGTGAGAGGAACACTGGGAAACCCATCATTTAATGCTAGCTCCGGAACTCCGGGTCCGTTCCGTCTGCAAGGCCGGAAGGTCATGATGATCGCCACCCCTCCACGTGATTCCGGCCGCCGGGACAGTGCTGCGGCACCGGGTTTCGGCTAATGCGATAATAGGCGCGGAAACTGCAGGAAACGCGAGAGATCCGGAAACATATGGAACACAGCAGCTGCCCGCCATCGGCCGCAGGAACGGGGTACTGAGGGCATGGAATTCCTGGTACTGCTCATCGGACTGCTGTTTGGGACCGTACTGGCTGCCGGACTAGGCGAACGCATCAGGCTTCCCTACCCGGTACTGATGCTTATCTTCTCTGCCCTGGTGGCTTTCCTCCCGGTAATCCCCGAGATTCACATCAACCCCGAACTGATCCTGCCGCTCTTCCTGCCTCCGCTGCTTTACGCCGCAGCCCAGCGGAGCTCCTGGTCCGTTTTCCGGCTACGGTGGCGTTCCCTGGTGCTGCTGGCCGTAGCCCTGGTGGCGGTCACGGTAGCGGTGGTCGCCGGGGTGTCCTGGGCCATGATTCCGGCCCTCGGGCTGCCGGCAGCAATCGCCCTGGGTGCCATCGTTGCGCCGCCGGATCCGGTGGCGGTGGAAGCGGTCGCAGGCAAGGTGAAGATGCCGCGGCGCCTGATCACCGTGCTGCAGACCGAGGGGCTGTTCAATGACGCCATCGCCATCGTGATTTTCCAGGCCGCGGTGGCGGCCAGCACCAGCGGCGGCGAGGTCGGGTGGGATGTGGTGCCCAGATTCCTGATCGGTGCTGCGGGAGCCGTCCTCCTGGGCCTGGGCATGGCCTGGCTGGTGGGCAGCCTGAACCGGTTTGTGCCGAACATGGTGGCCCGTTCGGCAGCTACCCTGGTGGCGCCCTATGCCGTGTACCTGATTGCTGAAGAAGCCCACTTCTCCGGGGTGGTGGCTGTGGTGGTCACCGCACTGGAACTGGGACGGCGTGCACGTCCGCAGGATTCCGAGGAACGGCTGACCCGCACCGCTTTCTGGGACGTGGTGGAGATGCTGACAACCGGTGTTGCCTTTGGGCTGGTGGGCATTGAAATGCGGTACATCATTGAGGACGAGGGCGCGGAACTGCTTGGTTTTATCCCCGGAATTGCTGCCGTTTGTGTGGCGGTCCTCGCGGTTAGGTTCCTATGGATGCTCGGCATTTACCGGGTGGGAGGCGCCGAGATGAACCGCGTTCCCGGCTCGCTGAAGGAAGTATTGGTGCTGACCTGGTGCGGCATGCGCGGGCTCGCAACCCTGGCCCTGGCCCTTGCGCTGCCGGGCACCACCATGTCCGGAGAAACCCTGCCCGGGCGCAACTTTGTCGTAGCGTGCGCGGCGGCCGTGCTGGTGGTCACTCTTGTTATACCGGGCCTGACCCTGCCCTGGCTGATGCGGGTCCTGAAACTGCCCAACAATCACAGGGACGTGGACCGCAAGGAACGCGAACTGGCGCATCGCGCGGAACGGGCGGCCGTCGAAAGCATGAAGCGCTCCCCGGTCATTGGGCAGCTTCCGCCGGAACGGCGGGCCGTGCTCGCCAAGCGGATGTCCTCGCTGCACTCGATGCTGCAGGAAGACGACGAACCGGATCCGCAGAAGATGCTGGACCGCAAGGCCACCCTGGAAATCATGGATGCGGTTCAACGCGAAGCCCTGGACGCGGCACGGCGCGAAGTGCTCGCAGCCCGGCGAAGGCCCGGGACGGACCCGGAGGCCGTGGACCGGGTGCTGCGTCGGTTGGATCTGCGGACCGTCACCTTGGACTACAAGGGCCGTCACTAGACTCCCCGCGGCTAGACTGCGGGACTATGAGCAACAACGAGCAGACCTGGCCGCTATTGGGGCTGGCATGGCTGGTGCAGGCGGCGGCGGCCATCACGTTGGCGGTTGCTGTGGTGATACTGCAGTTGTGGGTTCTGCCCGAGCCGGTGCTGGTCACCGTGCTGCTGGCGCTGATCCTCGGTTCACTTCTTATGCTGTTGCTGGCCGCGCCCCTGGTGTTCGGCTGGCTGCGCAACCGGGTGCAGCCGACGTGGCTCATGGTTCTGATTATGGCTGCGCTGGCCGTGGTGTTCGGCTGGTGGCTGGTGGTTGCCTGCGTTCTGGGCTTTGGTCTGCTTGTGATCGGCTTCGGCTAGTCCGGATTGAGCCGCGACGGGCCCAACCGCATAGGATGGCAGGCCGGGCCGCGATTGCCGTGTGCCCGCAGAACTCTGCTTGATTGGATTCCACCCCTGTGAGTCTTGACCCCCAAACCAACCCTTCAACCGTGCCCGCAGCGGGCACCGCGAAACGTGCAGGACGGACACCGGCACCCGGTGCTTTGGATCCGCGGACCAAAACCGCCATCGGACTGCTGCTGGTTTCCTCCTTCGTCGTCATCCTGAACGAAACCATCATGAGCGTGGCGCTGCCCAGGCTGATGGCGGACCTGAACATCACTGCGGGCACCGCCCAGTGGCTGACTACCGGTTTTATGCTCACCATGGCCGTGGTGATCCCTGCGACCGGGTTCCTGCTGCAGCGTTTCTCCATGCGCGGGCTGTTCATGACGGCCATGTCTCTGTTCAGCGCCGGCACCCTGCTGGCTGCCCTGGCCCCCGGTTTCACGGCCCTGCTGGGCGGGCGGATCATCCAGGCCGGCGGCACGGCCATCATGATCCCGCTGCTGATGACCACGGTGCTGAACGCGGTGCCTGCCCACCGGCGGGGACGCATGATGGGAACCATCTCGATTGTCATCGCCGTGGCCCCGGCCATCGGGCCGACGGTTTCAGGCATCATCCTCAACGCACTGGACTGGCGCTGGATGTTCTGGCTGGTGCTGCCCATCGCCCTGCTCTCCCTCGTCCTGGGAACGGTCTTCATCCGCAACCTCACCGAACCCCGGCAGGTTCCCTTCGATGCCCTGTCCATAGTGCTTTCCACGTTTGCCTTCGGCGGAATCATCTTCGGCCTGAGCAGCATCGGTGAAGCGGCTCAGGGCAATGAACTGATGCCGCTGTGGGTTCCGCTGACCGTCGGCGCACTGGCCATGGCCGGCTTCGTCTACCGCCAGCTGGTGCTCCAGCGGCAGGACCGGGCGCTGATGGACCTGCGCACCTTCACGAGCAAGCCGTTTGTCGTAGCCGTGGTGATGGTGCTGGTGAGCATGATGGCCCTGTTCGGCTGCCTGATTGTGCTTCCGCTTTACCTGCAGAACGTGCTGGGCCTGTCCACACTGGAAACCGGCCTGCTGCTGCTGCCCGGCGGTGCGGTCATGGCAATCCTGTCCCCGATTGTCGGTGGTCTCTTTGACCGTTTCGGTCCCCGCCCGCTGGTTATCCCCGGCGCCCTGGTACTGAGCGGTTCCCTTTGGGGGATGACCCTGCTGACCCAGGACTCTCCGGTGCCGCTGGTGATCCTGCTGCACTGCTTCCTGAACGCCGGCCTCGGTTTCATCTTCACCCCGCTGTTCACCTCTGCACTGGGCTCCCTGGACCGCTCGCTGTACTCGCACGGCAGCGCGATCATCAACACGCTCCAGCAGCTGGCCGGAGCCGCGGGCACGGCCGTCTTCATCACGCTGATGACGGCGGGCACCACCGCAGCGGTCAATGACGGTATGGCGGGGATCCCGGCTGCAGCTGCCGGAATCCATACCGCCTTCTTCTGGGGTGCCGTGATCTCCCTGGTCGCGCTGGCGGCATCCTTCTTTGTCCGCCGGCCGGTGAACGAACTGCCTGACGGGGTAGCCATGCACTAAGTCGGGTGCCTGTTGCACGGCAGCGGCGGCCACTATCCTCGGTAATGCACGTGCAATCCGCTTCGTCGCAGGCACTGCACTCCGGGAAGTGGCAAGATGTCCGAATCCGAGCACAGGCAGACAATTCGGGAAAACCGTGTCCGGACGCTGCTGGCGCTGGCGGGTCCGGCGGTCCTGTTCGGCGTGGTGTCCGCCCTGGTCCTTTGGGGCCTCGACCGGCTGGGCGTTTTGCTGGAGCACGCCGTCTGGGTGGACCTGCCCGGCGCTGTCGGGGCGGATCCATCAGGAGGCTGGTGGATCCTGGGCACCCTGACAGCTACCGGACTCGCTGTGGGACTGACCGTACGGTTTGCGCCCGGCCATGCGGGTCCGGATTCGGCAGCTTCGGAGCTGGGCGGCCCGGCGCTGCCGCCGCGCGTGGTGCCGGGCCTCGCCGCCGCGACGGTCCTCAGCCTGGCCGGAGGCGTCAGCCTCGGACCCGAAAACCCGGTCATCGCCATCAATACCGCCCTGCTGGCGGCGCTGTCGGGACGGATCTTCGCCAGGATCCCTGCCCGCGTCGTCGCGGGGCTCGCCGTCGCAGGAACCGTGGGCGCGCTCTTTGGAACACCCGTAGCTGCCGCACTGCTCTTTACCGGGCTGGCCGGTGCCATGCGCGCGGGTGGAGCGTTGTTTGACAGGCTCTTCCTGCCGTTGGTCTCCGCCGGTGCCGGAGCAGTGACCATGACCCTGCTCGGTGGCACGCTGCTGCAGATCCGGCTCCCGGCCATGGGCGCCCCTGACGGCTGGGACGTGGCGGCGGCATTGCTGATCGCCCCGCTGGCGGCTGCGTTTGGCCTGCTTGGGGCGGCGGTCTTTGCCCGGGTGCACCGCGGCTTCCGCCGGTTGGGCAGCCCCATCCTGTACACAACGCTCGGCGGGGCTTTGCTCGGTGTGCTGGGCGTGATCGGCGGGCCGGTGACGCTGTTCAAGGGCGCGGCCGAGTCGGAGCGGCTGCTACAGGATCCGGCCGGCGAAGGGCCGTGGTCCCTGCTCGGTTTGGCACTGGTGAAACTCGCTGCGCTGGTGATAGCGGCGGCGGCAGGCTTTCGCGGCGGGAGGATCTTTCCGGCGGTGTTCATCGGCGTTGCTGCAGGCCTGGCAGTTGCAGGCTTTATTCCCGGCGTGCCGGTGGGGCTGGCCGTTTCCGCTGCCGTGCTGGGACTGGTGCTCGCCGTCGCCCGGGACGGCTGGCTGGCCCTTTTCATTGGGGTGGTGATCACCGGCGATGCATCCGTGACGGGTGTGCTCTGCCTGGCGGTCCTCCCGGCCTGGCTGGTGGTGACCAACGCCCCGCACATGCTCGCCGAACAACCGACACCAAAGAATCCTTGACCACGGGTGTGACGGACGCCATACTAAATGAACGATTAGTTAGTGCTTACGTCAGGAGCCCCGATGACCGTCCTTCAGTCCGTCCGTCCCGCGTTCGATCCGAACGACGTCGCCGACGTCGATGCCGACCTCTACCTGCTCGACGAAATGCTGGATGAGGAGACAAAGGACGTGCAGGCACGTGTCCGCGCCTTCGTCGACCAGGACCTGCTGCCGGTGATCAACGGCTATTGGGAGCGCGCCGAGGTGCCGTACGAGCTGATTCCCAAGCTCGCAGCCCTCAACATTGCCGGCGGCACCATCAAGGGATACGGGTGCCCGGGCATGAGCCGGATGTCGGCCTCCATCGCCGCTGCCGAGCTGGCGCGCGGAGACGGCTCCATCAATACCTTCTTCGGAGTCCACTCCGGACTGGCCATGGGCAGCATTGACATGCTCGGCAGCGAGGAACAGAAGCAGCGCTGGCTGCCGGCCATGGCCCGGTTTGAAAAGATCGGCGCCTTTGCGCTCACCGAACCTGCGCACGGGTCAGACTCTGTATCCCTGGAGACGACCGCCCGGCGCGAAGGCGATTTCTACGTCCTGAACGGCAGTAAGCGCTGGATCGGCAATGCCAGCTTTGCGGACATCGTGATCATTTACGCCCGGGATGAAGCCGACGGGGCGGTCAAGGCCTTCGTCATGGAGAAGGGCGCTGAGGGCCACCCGGCCGGCTACGACGCCGAGGTCATCACCGGGAAAATGGGCAAGCGTGCCGTCCTCCAGCCGAACATTGTGATTGAGAACCTGCGCATCCCGGCGGCCAACCGGCTCGAAAACTGCAACTCCTTCAAGGATGTGAACAAAGTCCTTGCCGCCACCCGCGGGGGAGTGGCATGGGAGGCCCTGGGACATGCTGTCGCTGCGTATGAGATAGCCGTTGCCTACGCCAAGCAGCGTGTGCAGTTCGGCAAGCCGATTGCCGGATTCCAGCTGGTGCAGAACAAGCTGGCCAATATGCTCGCCCAGCTCACCGCCATCAAGATGACATGCTTCCGCCTCAACCAGCTGGCCGATGCCGGCAAGATGACCAGCCCCATGGCCTCCATGGCGAAAATGTTCGCAGCCCGGCAGGGCCGCTGGATCTGCCAGGAGGCGCGGGACATCATGGGCGGCAACGGGCTGCTGCTTGAAAACCATGTGGCCAGGCACCTGACCGATATGGAGGTGGTCTTCACCTACGAGGGCACCGACACCATGCAGTCATTGATCCTGGGCCGGCACATCACCGGACTCTCGGCCTTCGCCTAGGCGGACACGTTACGGGTGCCGGGGCTCACGCACGCGGAGTCCCAGCACCCTGCCGGTGTTCCCCGCCATCGGGTCCATAGCCTCCGGCCACTGGGCGGTCATCATAAAAAGGAGTCCGCCGTCGTCACCGCCCACCGCGCAGGAGAAGCAGCCCTGTTCCAGCTGCACGGATTCCACGACGTCACCGCCCGGCCTGATCCGCACGCACCGCTCGCCGGGCACTTCGGCAAACCAGATGCCGCCTGATCCGTCCCAGCAGATGCCGTCCGGCGCACTGCCGGGAAGGCCGGCCCATTCGCCCGCCGGGGTGAGCGTGCCGTCGGCGTTGATGGCGAAGGATGCCAGGCGGCCGGCGTTGGACTCCGCTACTACCAGGGTACTGCCGTCGGAGGAGACCAGCATGCCGTTGGGGAAGGACAGGCCGCCGGCGACGGTCTGCGCCGATCCGTCCGGCCGGACCAAGGCAATAAGGCCGTCGCTGCCCGCGCCGGCGGCGTAGTCGCCGCCGATCCCGTTGACGTATATGTTGCCGCCGGGGTGCACGGCAATCTCGTTCCAGGGGTGGTCGGAGAGCCGCCGCAGGTCGGCCAGGGGGACCAGACCGGCGTGGGGGACTTCCACCAATACTGTGCCGTCGCTGCCGGAGACCACCACCATTCTCCCGTCCGGCAGCCAGTCAAAGCTGATGGGAAAGGAAGGCACCGCTGCGGCGCGGCGTAGGTTTCCCAGCGCGTCCAGCGCGGAGATGGTTCCGGCGGTCCAGTCCGCGAACCAGAATTCATTGCCGTGCCAGCGTGCGGATTCGCCCATTCCGATGCCGGATGCCAGGGTTGCCGGTTCCGCCATGATGCGCCTCGCTTCATCCGGGTGTACCAGTGTGCAGCTACAGTATGTCGCCCGTGCAGGGCGGGGAACAGGCAGCGCGGGTCAGGAGCCGGCAGCACCAAGCATCCGCAAGGCCAGCATGCTGTGGTTCGCCGCGACGTCGGCGGCGCTGAGCCGGCCGTCGGCGCGGAACCAGCGGGCCACATCGACGCACAGCGAGAGGAGCCCGAAAACCGCCAGCCCGGTATCCGGCACCGAGAATACGCCCAGTTCGCGGCCGCGGTCGACGACGGTCCGGAACTCGGCGTCCACCGCGCGGCGGATCTGGAGAACCTCAGCCCGGTGCTCATCGCTGAGGGCGGCCAGCTCGAAATTCACCACGCTCGATTTGGTGCGGTTGCTGCTCTGCCATTCCACGAAGTCCCGCACCACGTTGCGGATCTGCTCCACGGGATCCGTGCTGGAAGCCATTCCGGCCTGCACCAGTTCCAGGGTCCGCTCATGGCCCAGCTTCGAGATGCTGTACAGCAGCTCTTCCTTGGACCGGTGGTGGACGTAGACGGCGCCGGGCGTCACCCCTGCAGCTGCAGCGATGTCCCGGGTTGTGGTTCCGTGGAAACCCTTGGCTGCGAAGGCCTCGGTGGCGGATTCCAGCAGGCGCTGGCCCGTATCCGTTGCGGGCACCTGGTCCTCCGGTCTCTGAACATAATGAGCGTTTAGCCACCAGAGTAACAGGGGCCCGCCCGCGGCGCGGGCCCCGGTTACGCCAGGCGCGAGCGGACGATCTCGCTGACGGCCTTACCGTCAAAGCGGCCGGCCACCCGGGCGGTCACCGGTTTCATGACCTGCCCCATCTGCCGCATGGTCGGTTCCGTGCCGCCGGCGCGCAGCGCGGCAATCTCCTCGTCCACGATGGCCTCCACCTCGGCCCGGCCCAGGGCGGCGGGAAGGTACGCCTCGATGATCTCTGCTTCGGCGATTTCCGCCGCCGCACGGTCCGTTTCCCCTGCCTCGGTATAGATCCGCGCGGTGTCCCGGCGCTTGGCTGCCTCCTTCTGCAGGAGCGAGACCGTCTGCGCGTCATCGAGCTCCACGGGTGTCTTTCCGGACTTCTCCCGGGTGCCGATTTCGCCGAGCACATTGCGGACAGTGGTCAGCGCTGTGCGGTTGCCCGCTCTCATGTGGGCCTTCATATCCTGCTGCAGCTGCTCTTTAAGCGTTCCCATACCGTGTTCCTCTTTCGCTGACTCCTCCATCCTCCCCTACCCGGGAGGCGGCGGTCACAGCGTCCGGAATCACAGTCCAAAAGGGGCAAAGTTGTCTTGAGTGGTTCAAAACAACTGATAGGGTTTTTGTATGCAGACGGACGCAGACACAGAACGGCTGGCCGGCAATATCCGGACCGCCGGACTGAAGGTCACCGCGCAGCGCCTGGCCGTTCTGCGGGTGCTGCAGAACGCCCCGCACTCAAGTGCGGAGCAGGTTCTTGCGGCTGTCCGCCAGGGTTTGCCGGCCATATCCGCCCAGGCGGTGTACGGCATCCTGGCCGCCTTTACCGAGGCAGGTCTGGCCCGACGGCTTGACCCTGCCGGTTCACCGGCCCTCTACGAGTCCCGAGTGGGCGATAACCACCACCATCTGGTGTGCATTCGCTGCGGGAGGATCAGGGACGTTGACTGTGTGATTGGCCAGGCACCCTGCCTGGCGCCGTCGGATGATTCCGGCTTCACCGTACTGGCCGCTGAAGTGACTTTCAGCGGCATCTGCAGCAGCTGCCGGCAGCTGGCGGAATCCTCCGCCCCGTAGACAGCACCCACCGTCGATCCACCGGCGGGCCCCCTTTCAATGGCGATTTTCCCTTTCCGGGCTTCACGCTGCCCGGAAAGCCGCCCTTGCCCCGGCCTGCATTCGTGCAGACCGGTGGAAGGAACCGGCCCGAGTCTCACCACAACGCGTTATCCGAGGAGAGAACCATGACCATTTTGATCAACCCGATTGCCACCCGCGAAAACAACGCCCAGGACCACGCCCTGCGGCCCGCCGGCACCGAACCCACGGAGCGGGCCTCAGCCGCGGTCCGCCCCGAAGGCAGCTACACCAGCCGCTATGACACGGCTGCCGCAGCGCGCCCCGCCGCCCGTCCCCGGGGCAGCTACGTCACTGCCGCGAGCCAGCGGACCCGCCCGGCAGGCACCTACACCACCGCGGACGGTGCATCCGGCCGCCGCCGCGCCAAGGGAAGCTACACCTTCCGGGGCTAGGCAGCGGCATGCCGGGACGTGCGCGGCCGATAAGCTGAATGCTCGTTGTCCCGCGGGGCGAGGAAGACCGACCCCTATGAGAGGACACCATGAGCCTGATCCGGCTGCAGGACGTCAACACATCGTTCGAAAACAAGCAGGTCCTTCGCGAGGCGTTCCTGCGCCTGGAGCCCAAGGACCGGATCGGGCTGATCGGACGCAACGGATCCGGCAAGTCCACTATCCTCAAACTCGTCTTGGGCCGGTTGGAACCGGATTCCGGGTCAGTGACGGTGGAACCGGGCCTGAAGATCGGCTACTTCTCCCAGTTCTCCGAATTGGACGGGCAGGCCAGCATCACCGAGGTGCTTGACGGCGTCTTTGCAGAGATCAAGGACGTAGAGGCGGAGCTCGCCGGCATAGACACCGCCATAGCCGCCGGCCCCGCGGAGAAGGAGATGGACCGGCTCATCAGCCGCCAGTCCGAACTGTTTGAGACCATGGACCGGCTGGACGGCTGGGACTACCCCCGCCGCATTGATGCCGTCCTGACCACCCTCGGATTTACCGAAGCGCATCGCACCTGCGCCATCGATGCACTTTCCGGAGGGTGGCGGAACCGGGCGGCGCTGGCGAAGATCCTGCTTGAACAGCCGGATGTACTGCTGCTTGATGAACCCACCAATTACCTGGACGTGGACGGCGTGGAATGGCTGGAGGGCTGGTTCCGTGATTTCCGCGGTGCGGCGATCATTGTCTCGCATGACCGGAAGTTCCTGGACGCCGTCGTGACCCGCATCGTGGAGGTGGAGAACTTCCATCTGCACGAATACGCGGGAAACTTCGCCGAGTACGTGGTGCAGAAGCAGTTCCGGCTGAAAACCCTGCAGGCCCAGTTCGTGCATGAAGCCGAGCTGCTGGCCTTTGAAGCCGAGGGCATTGCAGACCGCCGCGAGGCGGCCAAGGCCGGCGGCCGGCTGAGCAGCCAGCTGGCCCGGATCAAGAAGTCCCGGGCACCCCGCCCGGTGGATGAAATCATCACCGGCATCTATGCCGGGCTGCACGTCAAGGACGTCCTGGGCCGTTTCCGCTCACTGTCCAAGTCCTACGGCGAAAAGGTCCTGTTCTCCGACCTGAGCTTCGAGATCAACCGCGGGGACAGGATTGCCGTTACCGGTACCAACGGCAGCGGCAAGACCACCCTGCTGCGTGTCCTTACGGGCGAGGAAACCCCCGATACCGGCGAGGTCAGCTGGCCCAAGGGCCCGTCCATGGTCTCCTACAACAAAATGCTCGATGCGCTCGACGACGGCGACACGGTCACCCACGCGGTCAACGCCCTGCCGGGATCCCTTGCCTTCAGTGCCACGAAAAAGTCCGTGAACCGGTTCCTTACCATGTTCCAGTTCTCCGAAGCGGACCTGACGCAGAAGATCGGCAACCTTTCCGGCGGCCAGCGGGCCCGGGTGGCCATGGCCCAGTGCCTGCTCTCCGGCGCCCCCGTGCTGCTGCTCGACGAGCCCACCAACCACCTGGACATGTCCAGCACCCAGGTGATGGAACGGGCACTGATGCATTTCCCCGGTGCCGTGCTTGTGGTCAGCCATGACAGGTTCTTCACCGAGAAGATTGCCACCCGCCGCCTCATCTTTGGTGCCGAAGGGGCCGCCCCGGGTGAGGTTGAAATCCGCGAAGCCTAGCGGGACCTCTGGCAGGAGGGGATACCCGCTGCTACGTTGGCGCGATGGGTGTGCACGGGCGCAGTATGAACGGCGCAGTATGAACGGCCGCAGTATGAACCGGCCGCGACCTGCCGGGCCCCCGGTGGCGCCTCCGGTGCTAATGGCCCAGAGTTGGGCGGACGCGGTCTTCCTGCATTGGCGTATCCGGCCTTCTGCGGCCGCAGCGCTTATGCCGCCCGGTGTGGAACCGGACGTCCTCCATGGGGACACCTGGGTGGGGCTCATTGGTTTCCGCGCCAGAAAGACCCGCCTCGCGGGCCGGGTGCGACTGCCCTACGTCGGCTCTTTCACCGAGATCAACGTACGGCTGTACTCACGCGGCGCGGACGGCAGCAGGGGAGTGCTGTTCCTTTCCCTGGACGCGTCACGGCTGGCGCCGGTGCTGCTGGCCCGCTCGCTGCACATTCCCTATGTCTGGTCCCGGTGCGTGCCCACCCGTTCCGGGACGGCATGGGGGTACGACGTCGAGCGGTTCGGCAGGCAGGCACGCTCATCGTTCGCCGCAGTCCCGGACGACGCCCGGCAGGCGGAGGACGAGCTCGCGCTGTGGCTCACTGCCCGCTTCGGACTCCACGCGAGATTTGGCGGCAGGACGGTATTCATCCCCAACTCACACCGCCCCTGGCCGCTGCGCCCCGCCCGGCTAACGCACTTTTATGACGAACTGGTCCCGGCAGCCGGACTGGAGGTTCCCGGTCCGCCGGATACCGTGCATTATTCCACCGGGGTGGACACCCTGTTCGGACGGCCCCGGCGGGTGGCCTGAACCGCTCCCGGGGTGCGGCGCAACCGGCGCTGCAGGCCCTTTTCGCCGCGGTGCATCAGCGCAGCGTGCGCGGCTGTGAGGACCGGCCGGGCAACCGGGGTGAGCAGGCGCATCCACCGCCGGGTCGGCCGGACCCGCCACTCGATGTCCATCCGCGTCCGCCCCGGCTTCAACCCGCCTGCTTCCAACCCGAATGCTTCCAACCCGCATGCCTCCCCGCCCGGCTCCATCCCGCCGCCGTCGGCCGCCAGGGACGTCAGGGTGATCCGTCCGCTGCCCGCCAGATCGCCGGTGGCATCGAAGACAATGGACACCGGGTGGCGCACCGCGGTGGGACGCAGGGAGATGGACAGGCTGTAGCCCAGTGCCGCGCGGAACTGCAGCCGGACGGTCGAGGAGAGCAGTGCTTCGACGGGGTCTCCGGCTGAGGCAGGATCCGGGAAAACGTCCTGCTGCGTGCAGCCGGGCCACCAATGTGGCCAGTCCATCTCCGGACCGGCCACAGTGTTCCATACGTCTTCGGGGGAGGCATCAAGCAGCCAGCTGGAGGGCAGGACATAGAGACCGGGCATTCCACCAGCATGCCATCACTGCCGAAGTGCCGGGAAACGGGGCCGGCAGCCCCAAAGGCCCGACTACCCGGCAGCCCCGACGGCCCGACTACCCGGCAGCCCCGAAGGCTCGACTGCCGGCAGTCCGAAGGCCCGACTACCCGGCGGACTCAGACCGCGTAGGCCGGCGGCAGCGGAAGCCCGCGCTCGGCCATCACCGTCCGCAGCCTGGTGGGGTAGTCGGTGATGATGCCGTCCACCCCCAGGTCGATCAGCGCGTTCATGTCCGCCACCTCGTTCACGGTCCAGGGAATAACGGTCAGTCCCAGGCCGTGGGCCTCGGTGATCATCGCGGGAGTGACGCTGGTGGCGATGGGGGAGACGACGTCGTACCCCTGGGCAGCGGCCGCCTGGGGAACCGATCCGCCGAAGTCATCAATGTCGATGCCGCCCAGTTCCGGTGCAGCGCCCGGCTGCCCCACGCCCAGCTCCTCCGGGGTCCCCGCCAAGGCCACCAGGACCAGCTCCGGGGCTATCTCGGCTACGAGGTTCAGCGTGGACCAGTCGAAGGACTGGATGGTGGTGCGGTCCGCCTTGCCTGCTGCCCGCACCTCATTGACAACCGCCTGCGTCAGCGCCACGCTGCCCGGACCGCCGGCCAGCCCTTCTTCGACCTTGGTCTCCACATTGAAGCGGACCGTGTCCGCCCCGTACCGGTCGGCGAGCGCGTACACGTCCCGCAGTTCCGCAATGGTATTCCCCTGCGACACGACCTGTTCCGGGTAGCCCGGCAACTGGGCATATCCGCAGTCCAGCATCTGGATCTGCGCCAAGCTGAGCTCGGCCACCCGGTCACCGACGTAGGGGAACTCCGGATCAACGTACGTAGCCGGTCCGGTGTCGGCGCACTTCTCGGGCTGGATGGTGTCGTCATGCCAGACAATCACCTTCCCGTCCTCCGTCAGGTGCGTGTCCAGTTCCAGGGTGGTGACCCCCAGTTCCAGGGAGTGGGCAAAGGCGGCGAGGGATTCCTCGGTGTTTTCCCCCCGCCCGCCGCGGTGGGACTGCAGGTCGAAGGCGCGCTCGGTGCCGTTCTGCATGACTTCCACCATCACGTCGAAGATGCGGGTGTTCTCGTACACCCCGGTCAGCATTTCGGCGCCCGGCCCCATGGCCGTCAGGGGCACGTCGTCACCGGTGTGGCCGTTGGTGGTCCAGTCAATACGGAACTGCTGCTCCGAACCGGCAACGTCAAAGGGCTCCTCCTGTACCGGGCTGTCGGGATTGGTCGGGTCTGCGCCGCCCAGCGGTTCGATAACCATCCCGCCGGTCTGGTGGTCTCCAACCGTGATCAGCAGCGTATTGCCGTCCTGCTCGGCGAACTCCCTGGCCAAAGCCACTGACCGGTCAAACTCAATGCCGGACTCGATGGTGAGGGCGCCGTTATTGACGTGGCTGAAGGCGTCGATGCCTTCTTCCTCCACCATCAGGAAGAAGCCGTTGCCGGACTGGTTGCCGTCCAGCACGGAGAGTGCCTTGCGCGTCATTTCCGTCAGCGGAACCGTGGGGTTGTAGGTTTCCTCGACGTCGTCGCCGTACTGGAACATTTCCTCGTTGGCGAAGAGTCCCAGAATCCGGTCTCCCTGTGCGGCCTGCAGGCCCGGCAGGTCCCACACGTATTCGTAGCCCTGGTCCATGGCCTCCTCGACCAGATTGCCTTCGGTGCCGGCGCTCTCCTCCGAGGGGTCCTCGGCAGGATTGTCCGGGTACCGGCCCGGGCTGCCCTCCGGGTACCAGTGGTCTTCGCCGCCGCCCAGGATGACTTCCGGGTGCGAGCTGCGCAGGAACTGGGCGGCAATGGCGCTCTGCTCGTCCCGGTCCAGCACATGGGAGCCAAATGCGGCCGGAGTGGCGTCGGTGACCTGGCTGGTGGTGACCAGCCCGGTGGCCTTGCCCAGGTCCTCGGCGATTTCCAGGGCGGTGGTGACCGGCTGCCGGTCCACATCCATCCCGATGGCGCCGTTGTAGGTTTTGACGCCGGTGGCCATGGAGGTGGCGGCGGCGGCGGAATCGGTGACGAAGGTTTCCTCGTCCGCGGAGTTGGTGTGCACCCTGCCCACTTCGGGAAGTGAGTCCATGGCGGTTTCCCCGGTGAGGCCTACGGATGCGAGCCGGATGGCATCGCGCTGGCTGGTGCCCATGCCGTCTCCGACCATGAGGATGACGTTCACCGACTCGTCAGTGTCTCCGCCGCCGTCGCCTCCGCCGTCCGTCGGGCTGGGCGAAGGGGAGGGGCTCTCCGTAGGGGAGGGACTCTGCGTGGGGGTGGCAGTAGGTGTGGCGGTGGGAGCCGGCGTCTCCGTAGGCCGGGGCGGCTTGGTGGGGCTTGCCGTGGGGGTGCTGTGGCCGCCGCCGGTGGCCGGCAGCCCCACCCCGGTTCCGCATCCTGCCAGGACGCATATGCCCAATATCGCCGTTGATAGTGTCCGAACCGTCTTTTTCATGTGGATTCCCCTGTGAGTGCTAGCGGTGAAGGCCGCCCTGACGCGTGCAACACTCTGTACCGGCTGCCGGGGAGTCAACCGAGGGGAGGCATAAACGTGCCCCGCGGCAGCCGTTTCGCTGCCGCGGGGCACGAGGCACGGGTGCGGCTACTCGAACGGGGCGGGGTCCCCGGTTCCGCGGCGGACCACTTCCGGGGCGCCGCTGGAGAAATCGATGACGGTGGTGGGATCGGGGCCGCAGAAGCCGGAGTCGATGACGGCATCCACCTGGTGGTCCAGGCGCTCCTTGATTTCCCAGCCCTCTGTCATCGGCTCCTCATCACCGGGCAGCAGCAGCGTGCTCGAGAGCAGAGGTTCCCCCAGACCGGCGAGGATGGACTGGACAACGGCATTATCCGGGATCCGTACGCCCACCGTCCGCTTCTTGGGGTGGGAGAGCCAGCGGGGAACGTCCTTCACGGCCGGCAGAATGAAGGTGTAGCTGCCCGGGGTGGCGGCCTTGACACTGCGGAACACCGAGTTGTCCAGCTGGACGAACTGGCCCAGCTGTGCGAAGTCCCGGCAGACAAGGGTGAAGTGGTGCTTCTCGTCCAGCCTGCGGATCTGCCGTATCCGTTCCACACCTTCCCGGTTGCCCAGCTGGACGCCCAGCGCATAGCAGGAGTCTGTGGGGTAGGCGATGAGGCCCCCGGAGCGGACGGTATCCACTATCTGGTTGATGGAGCGCGGCTGCGGATTGTCGGGGTGGACGTCATAGTATCTGGCCATGGTCAAAGCCTACCGGCGGAGCACTGTCTGCGGCCCTCAGCTGCTCCACCGCAGAGCTCAGGGAAGCCAGGGCCTTCGGGCCCGTATGCCCCTCATCCTCGACCACCGTCAGAGTGCTGGAGGGCCATCGCCGGTGCAGCTCCCAGGCCGTACCCACGGGACTGCCGATATCGTGCCGCCCGTGGATCAGCCGGGCAGGTGTGCCGGCCAGCTCCCGCACCCTCGCCAGGATCGCCGCGTCGCCGGGCAGAAAACCGTCCTGTGCCCAGTAGTGCGTGGTCAGCAGGGCGAACGTCCCCAGGCTGCGCTCGCCGTCGAAACGGGGCCCGGCAGGCGCACCGGGTTCCAGAGCCGCAACCGCCGATTCCCACCGCTGCCAGGCGCCGGCAGCGGCAAGGGCATCCGTGCGGTCCCCGCCTGCCAGACGGCGGGCGTAGGCTTCCACGGGTCGCTCGCCGGGGAGTGCCCGTGCATCCCGGCTGAACGCTGCCAGGGCTTCGGGGCAGAACCGTCCGACGCCGCCGGTGATCCAGTCCACCTCGGCACGGCTGGTGGTGGTTACGGCAGCCAGGGCCAGCCCGATGACACGGTCCCTGTGTCGGAGGGCATAGGCCATCGCGAGCGTGCTGCCCCATGAGATTCCGGTAACGACCCACCGGCTGATCCCAAGGCTGGCCCGCACCGCTTCGATGTCCGCGATCAGCGCTGCGGTGGTGTTCAGGTGCAGGCGCCCGAGATCATCCTGCGCGGCCGGCGTGCTGCGGCCGCAGCCGCGCTGATCGATCCCGACGGTGTAAAACCGCGCAGGATCATGCAGGCTGCGGTAGCCGCCGGACCCGAGCGAGCTGCCGGGGCCGCCGTGCAGGTAGAGGACCGCAGTTCCGGCCGGATTGCCGCTTGCCTCCCAGTAGATGCGGGCCTGCGGCACCGCTACCCAACCGTGGCTACCGCTGTCCCGGACACTTTCCATCCCGCCAACCTACGGCACCCGGACTGGCTGGCGGTGAAGCTGCCGGCGCAGGGCGCGGACCGAATGCGCGGCGGTCCTCAGCCGCGTGCCGGAATACGGGACACCGCCGCCCACCCGCCGTGCAGCCGCCAGCCAGATGCAGACCGCCCGCTCGGTGAGCCATGCCGGCGCCCACAGTGCCGCCGTCGGCGGGAAAACCTGCCGTCCGCCGCGGCGCCGCCGGCCGAATTCAGCCGCGGACACTGCAAGGCCGGCCAGGACGGACAACCGGCGCGGCCGGTGCAGGCCCCAGATCAGCAGCGGCAGGAGGGACAGCTCAGCGGCCAGCCGCAACGGCTGCGCGAAACCGTCATAGGCCTGGCGCACCCGCTGTCCGAAGAAGTGGACGGTTGAGCATGGCAGGCGCGCCACGAAGAGGTTCCCGGCGTGCAGCTCGCGGCCGCCCGCTGCCCGGACGGTACGGAGCAGTTCCAGGTTCTCGAACAGGACGTTTCCGCTGTATCCGCCTGCCCGTCGCAGAACCTCAACGCGCACCGCCAGGGTGCCGGGGTAGTCGGTTCCGAAGGCGCGGTTCAGCAGGATGCGCCCGGTGTCCCACCGGGCATGCCACGGCAGCGGGGCAGTGAAGTAGTTTTGCGGGACAACGACGTCGGCCCCCGCCAGCAGCTCCAGGATGCCGTTCAATCCCGCCGGGGTGTAGCGGACGTCGTCGTCGGCAATGATCAGGTACTGAGCCCGGGCGAGGTCCAGCCCCGTCATGACGGAATCCACTTTGCCGTTGAGGCATTCCGGATGTCCGGGCCGGTAATGCCGCACCGCGGACGGGAAGGCGCGGCGGTGGGCAGCGAAGCGTTCCTTCCCGGACCCGTCCACCACGAGGACGGGCAGGCAGGTGCAGAGGACCGCCAGGTATTCGCACAGCTCCTCGAGGCCGCCGTCGTCTGACCATTTCAGCGGCAGAATGTATTCAGCATCTGGCCGGAGGGGCGCTTCCATGGCTGAGAAGATATCCGACCCGTTAGTGCTAAGCAAGCTTAGTAAATACCGTAGGATAGGCGGATGGAGCAGCGCGACTATTTCCCCGGAGATACCCGCAGCATGCGCGAGCGGATGCTTGCCGGGGACCTCAATCTGACCGCCCTCGACGTCGCCGCCATCACCATCGGCGACGACGTCCAGATCGGGCCCAACGTCCAGCTGCTGACCCCCACCCATCCGGTGGAACCGGCACCGCGCCGCGACAAGCTCGAAGCCGCCAGGCCCATCCGCATTGAAGACAACGTGTGGGTCGGCGGCGGGGCGATCATCCTCCCCGGCGTGAGCGTGGGAGAAAACAGCGTCGTGGGTGCCGGCGCCGTCGTGACGCGTGATGTGCCGCCCAATACCGTAGTCGCGGGCAACCCGGCCAAACCCCTGCGCACACTCTAGGACTGCCATGTTTTTCATCATCGGATTCAAGACCGTTGTGCGTGCCCTGTTTTCCCGCCCGGCCACCTGCCAGTACTGCGGAGCCTACGCGCAGCAGTACGTGGAGGAGCGCGCCAACCGCTTCACGCTGTTCTTTATCCCGGTCCTCACCACCAGCCGCCGCTACGCCTTCACCTGTTCGAACTGCGGACAAAGCACCGAAATCAGCCGCGGACAGAAGAACGCCCTCGAGCGGGCCTGACCCGCAAAAACGCCGTCTCCGGCGGCACGGTGACGCTCCCGGAAACCCGTTGGTCCGCGGCGCGCCGGAAAAGTCAATAGAATAGACGTAAGCACCACAGCCGACGGCCCTGTTCTGGCCGCACCACAGACTTTCGGAATGCCGCCGCACGGCTGCCATTCCACTTTGCAATCCAATCCCCAACGAAAGAAAAATCATCCGTGAATAGAACACCTGCCGTCCTAAAAGCCCCCCGGGAACTCGCCAAGGGAACCATGCGAGTCATGAATCTTGGCGGCCTCGGCGAAATCGGCAGGAACATGACCGTTTTCGAGTTCGACGGCAAGCTGCTGATTGTTGACTGCGGCGTGCTCTTCCCCGAAGAGGAACACCCCGGCGTCAACCTCATCCTGCCCGACTTCAGCGCCATCCGTGACCGCATGCAGGACGTTGTGGCTGTTGTCCTGACCCACGGCCACGAAGACCACATCGGCGGTGTGCCGTACCTGCTGCGCGAGCGTTCGGACATCCCCATCGTGGGCTCCAAGCTGACCCTGGCGTTCATCGAGGCCAAGCTGAAGGAACACCGGATCAAGCCCAAGCTGATCCAGGTCAAGGAAGGCGACCGCCGCACCATCGGCGGCTTCGACCTGGAATTCCTGGCCGTGAACCACTCCATCCCGGACGGCCTGGCCATTGCCATCCGCACCGCAGCCGGCATGGCGCTGCACACCGGTGACTTCAAGATGGACCAGTTCCCGCTGGACCGCCGCATCACCGACCTCACCGGCTTCGCCCGGCTGGGTGTTGAGGGCGTGGACCTGTTCCTCACCGACTCCACCAACGCCGAGGTTCCCGGCTTCATGGCCTCGGAAAAGGAACTGGCACCGGCCATCGACACGGTGTTCCGCACCGCGCCGCGCCGCATCATCGTCTCCAGCTTCGCCAGCCACATCCACCGCATCCAGCAGGTCATCGACGCGGCATCGCGCTACAACCGCAAGGTCTCCTTCGTGGGCCGCTCGATGATCCGCAACATGACCATCGCCGAGGAACTGGGCTACCTGAACATCCCCAAGGGCATCCTGGTGGACTTCAAGTCGCTGCAGCGCGCCGATGACCACAAGGTGGTGCTGATCTGCACCGGTTCTCAGGGCGAGCCGATGGCTGCGCTGTCCCGGATGGCCAACAAGGACCACCAGATCCGCATCCACGAGGGCGACACCGTGCTCATGGCCAGCTCGCTGATCCCGGGCAACGAGAACGCCATTTACGGCATCATCAACAACCTGACCAAGATCGGCGCCAACGTGGTGCACAAGGGCAACGCCAAGGTGCACGTCTCCGGCCACGCCAGCGCCGGCGAACTCGCCTACTGCTACAACATCGTCAAGCCGCGCAACGTGATGCCGGTGCACGGCGAATGGCGCCACCTCAAGGCCAACGGAGCCATCGCCGAGGCGACCGGAATGGATCCCCGCGACGTCGTTATTGCCGAGAACGGCATGACCGTTGACCTGCGCCGCGGACGGGCCACCATCTCCGGCAAGCACCAGGTGGACCTGGTGTTCGTGGACGGCGACAGCGTTGGCCACACCACCGAGGAAACCCTGAAGGAGCGCATGCAGCTGGCCGAGGAGGGCGCCGTGACGGTGCTGGCCCTGGTCGATGCCGATACCGGCACCATCGCCGAGCCTGCCGAGTTCTTCACCAAGGGCTTCACCGTCAAGTCAGAGGACCTGAAGAAGGCCGAAGAAGCCGTGGAGAAGGCCCTGGCCAACGCGGCGTCCGGCAGCCGCCGCGGCCCCAAGGGCGAGGATCTCGAAGATGTCATCGAGCGCGCCGTCGCCAACTGGATGCGCCGGTTCTACAACCGTACGCCCGCCATCACGGCGATTGTTGTTGACGCGTAGCTAGCCCGGGGACCCGTCCCGTGCTCCGGCCCGCAGCGATTATGCTGCGGGCCGGATTTGCGTTAACCGGGGCCCGTGAACCGCCGTGCCGTGTGATTTTGTTCTCCCCCCGGCGGGCGGCATCCCGGTTCCCGCGGACCGGCCCCGGGGCGCGGGGTGCCGCCTGATCCCCGCCAGCACGCGGAAGGACGGCGGATGGCAGGCCGGTGCGGCCGCCCCGCAGGGCGCTTCCGGGCATCCGCCGGCGCCGGAGCGCTCACAGGAAAAACCGATAACTTAGCCGGATGCAAGCCCCCAAACCCTCGTTCCTGGAACGACTTCCCCTGCCCGGACGGGTGGCAGCCTTCCTCCTCGTCAGCCTGCTCGCCGGCGTACTGACCGCAGCCACCCTGATCCCCGTGGCAGCAGTGGCGGCCACCGGCACGGACATGACTGTCGAGGTCCTGGACCAGCTGCCGGACGAGCTGGAAACCGGTCCGCTGGACGAGGGTTCCAAGATCTACAGCGCCGACGGTGTCCTCCTGGCCACGTTCTACGCGCAGAACCGTGTCCCGGTCACCCTGGACCAGATTTCCCAGAGCATGCAGGACGCGATTGTCTCCATTGAGGATGCGCGCTTCTTCGACCACAACGGCATCGACTTCAAGGGCGTGGCCCGTGCCGTGGCTTCCAACGCCAGCGGCAGCGACACCCAGGGCGCCTCCACGCTGACCATGCAGTACGTCAACAACGTCCTGATCAACCGCGACATTGCAGCGGGCAAGGGCGGCAGCGACCTGACCCTGAGCGGCACCAAGGACCTGGGCGACAAGCTGCGCGAAGCCAAACTCGCCGTCGCCGTGGAGAAGCAGTACACCAAGGAGAAAATCCTTGAGGGGTACCTGAACATTGTGCTCTTCAGCGGGCAGACCTACGGGGTGGAGGCCGCGGCGCGCAGCTTCTTCGGCGTTTCAGCGTCGCAGCTGACCCCGGCGCAGTCGGCCATGCTGGCAGGCATGGTGCAGTCGCCGAGCCACTACAACCCCTTCACCAACCCCGAGGGCACCCAGGCCCGCCGCGACACGGTCCTCGCCGCCATGCTGAAGAACGGAAAGATCAGCCAGGCCGAGTACGAACAGGCCGTGGCCACGGGCCTGGACCTGAACCCCCAGACCGTCACTTCCGGCTGCACCGGCGCGGAAACCGCCCAGTACTTCTGCAGTTACGTGGAGCAGACCATCCTGCAGTCCGAAGCCTTCGGAGCAGATGTGCAGGACCGTGCCAAACTCCTGGCCCGGGGCGGGCTGACCATCCGCACCACCCTCGATTCCCGCCTCCAGGCCGAGGCACAGGCACAGATTGAGGCGCAGGTGCCCGTCGGTGATGCCTCCGGCGCCGGATCGGCCATGGTTTCCGTTGAACCGGGAACGGGCAAGATCCTGGCCATGGCGCAGAACACGGTGTACACGCCGGAACCCGGGGCCGGCAGGACCCAGCTGAACTTCAACGTGGATGCCGATATGGGCGGAACCCCCTACGGGTTCCAGCCGGGATCCACCATGAAACCCTTCACCACGGCCCAGTGGCTGAAATCCGGCCGGGCCCTCAGCGACACCATTGACGCCACCCGCACCTCCTATCCCGCCGGGTTTGGCTGGCAGGCGAAATGCCTGGGGGCAAACACCGAATTCGACGAGTGGAAGTTCAAGAACGCGAGCGAGGGCTACGAACGGCCGATGACCGTCAGCCAGGGCCTCACCCAGTCGGTCAACACCGCCACGGTGGCCCAGGCTGCGCTGCTGGACCTGTGCGACATCAGGGATACGGCCACCAGCATGGGCGTGCACCGGGCGGTCGACGGGGAACCCCTGGAGGTTACCAGCCCGTCCTTCGTGCTTGGCGGACAGGAAGTTTCACCGCTGACCATGGCCGCAGCGTACGCAACGTTCGCCAGCGGCGGGCAGTACTGCGAACCCACGGCGCTGACCGAGGTCACCGACGGCCGCGGCAACTCGTATGAGGTCCCGGGCGAAGACTGCACCCGTGCCATCTCCGAGGAGGTGGCGGCCGCCGTCACCCTGCCGCTGCAGAACCTGGTCAACGGCGCCCCGGGCAGCATCAGCCCCATCGGTGTACCCGCGGCAGCCAAGACCGGTACCACCGACCAGTCCGAACAGACGTGGACGGTCGGCTACACCACGGGTATTTCCACGGCCTCCTGGGTCGGCAACTGGAACTCCTACACGTCGCTGAATAACCAGGCAATCAACGGCGTCACCCGTTCCTACGTGGACGGTTCCTCCCTCGCCGGTGCCCAGTGGACGCAGTACATGAAGGCTGTTGCCGGCCTCTACTCCGCCGAGACCTTCCCTGCTGTTCCCGCAGAGCTGCGCTAGCCGCAGGCGGGACCGGCGTGCTGCAGCCCCGGGCCTGGCGGTAATGGCAGACTGGACGGGGACGCGAGGACTATTGAAAGGTCACCTGTTACATGACGACGCCGGACTGGGTGCAGCACGCTGTGTGGTGGCACGTTTACCCCCTGGGGTTCACGGGCGCGGAAAAGACGGCTGGCGAGGCTGCTGCGCAAACGGCTGCCGGTGAAGACCCCATACGCCACCGGCTGCCGCATCTGGCGGGCTGGCTGGACTACCTGGTGGAGATGGGCGCGTCCGGCCTTGCCCTCGGCCCCGTGTTCGCCTCCGAATCCCACGGTTACGACACCACGGACTATTACCGGATCGACCCCCGGCTCGGCGACGGTGACGATTTCGACGAGCTGATCCGTGCGGCCCGGGCCCGCGGCATCCGGGTCCTGCTGGACGGGGTGTTCAACCACACCGGCCGCAGCTTTGCCCCGTTCAGGGAAGCGCTGGAACAGGGACCAGCGGCTGGAACGGCCGGCTGGTTCCACCTTGACTGGCCGGACGGCTGGAAGCCCGGGAGCGAGCCGGAGTACGGCGACTTCGAAGGGTACCACCATCTGGTGGCGCTGAACCATGCCGAACCGGCCGTCGCGGAATTCGTGGCGGATGTCATGAAGCACTGGCTCCGGCGGGGCATTGACGGCTGGCGGCTGGACGCCGCCTACGCCGTGCCATCGGCCTTCTGGGCCCGCGTGCTCACCGAAGTCAGGTCCGAGTTCCCGGAAGCCTACTTTGTGGGGGAGTACATCCACGGCGATTACCCGGCGGAGGTCCGCGAGGGAAAACTGGACGCAGTCACACAGTACGAATTGTGGAAGGCGGTCTGGAGTTCGCTCAGCGACGCCAACTTCTACGAACTGGCCGCCGCACTGGAGCGGCACAATACGTTCCTGGACACCTTCGTGCCGCTGACCTTTGTCGGCAACCATGACGTGACACGCATTGCCAGCCGGCTGGCGCCGTCGGGCAGGCTGGCGCAGGCGGTCGTGCTGCTGCTGACCCTGCCGGGCACCCCGGCCATCTACTACGGCGACGAGCAGGGCTACCGGGGAATCAAGGAGGACCGGGCCGGGGGAGACGATGACATCCGGCCGCTGTTTCCCGCCGGCCCCGCCGAACTCTCCGATGTCGGTGCGCCGCTGTACCGGCTCCACCGCGAACTGATTGGCCTGCGCCGACGGCACGCCTGGATCCATGCGGGGCGCACCCGGGTGCACTCGCTGAGCAACGAGCAGATTGTCTACGAGGTGTACGACGCCGGGAACTCACTGTTCGTGGCGCTCAATGCCGCCGCCGCCGCCGCGGAAGTTCCGGTGCCGGCTGCAGCCCGGGACGTGCTCGCCGGCGAGGGCGGACTGGACGTTCCGGGGCTGCAGCTGGCATTGCCGGGCGGCGGGTGGGCCGTGCTCGGTACTGCTGCCGGCTAGTAGAGCTTGATGGTCCCGCCGTCGGCCATCAGGGTCTGGCCCGTCAGGTACTGGGAATCATCGCTGGCCAGGAACACCACAATCGGGGCAATGTCGGTTTCGGGATCACCCAGCCGGCCCAGCGGCACGCCGTCGACAACCTCCTGGTACGCGTCCGGGAAGGCCTTGCTCCACTGGACAATGCCCGGCGTCAGCGCCACGGGGGAGACCACGTTGACGCGGATGCCGTCCGCTGCCCACTCGTTGGCGGCCGTGCGGGAGATGGCGCGGATGGCTTCCTTCGCCGCCGCGTAGGCAACCTGGTTGGGCAGGCCCTTGATGCCGGCCCCCGAGCCGAAGTTGATGATGCTGCCCCGGGTCTTCTTCAGCTCGGGGTAGGCGGCCCGCATCAGGTGGAAGGTGGCCATGGTGCCGGTATTGAAGGACAGGTCCCATATTTCCTGCGTGGTTTCCATGATCGGAGCCTGCTTGGAGGCATGGGCGTTGTTCACCAGGATGTCCAGCCCGCCGAAGCGCGCCACGGTTTCGGCCACGATGGCTTCGGCGTTCTCAGGCTTGGAGATGTCCTTCGCGATAAAGATGACGTCGCCTTTGCCTTCGAGCTCGGCCAGCAGCTTGTCACCCTGCGCCTGGTCGATGTCCACCACGGCCACCTTGGCGCCCTCGGCGAGGAACCGCCGCACGATTCCCTGGCCGATCCCGCCCGCCCCTCCGGTGATGATTGCGGTCCTGTTGCTGAGTTTCATGCTTATTCCTTCCGTGTCGCAGGGCCCGTTGGCAGGCCCGGAGCGTGTGCCAGTGTCTGTTCGACGCCGGCAATGAAGTTGGCAACGAAGAAGTCCAGGGACCGGCGTGAACCCGCATAGGTGATGCCCTGCTGCTGGAAGCGGGCCGCCCGGGGGTAGCGGGCTATCGCCGTACCGTCCTTCCATTCGCCCTGTCCGCCGTCGGCAGGCGCCGGCTGCCCCTCAAAGGCCGGCCCGTAGTGTGCCGCCGATGTAATGGCCGACGTACCGATCACCGCAGCGGAAATGCCGAGCAGGCAGTCGAAGCCATGCTCCTCGCTAAGGCCGGCCGAGGCGAGCGTGGCGAGTATCCGTTCCACGTCCCCGGGGGAGGCCATGTTCACCAGCCGGCGCGGAGTGAGCACAATGCGCAGCAGCCACCGGTGTGCGGTGAACGCCTCCCACTGGGCAACGGCCATTCGGGTCAGCACCTGCTGCCAGGTGCGGGCTCCGGGGGCGAGCAGGGAGAATTCAGCGGTGGCCGCTCCTGCCATCATCAGCAGCAGGTCGCTGCGGTCCGCCACGTGCCGGTACAGGGCCATGGCCGAGACGCCCAAATCCCCGGCAACCCGCCGCATGCTGACGGCATCGAGCCCTTCGGCGTCGGCTATGGCGATGGCGGCATCGGCTATGCCGGCCGGGGTCAGCGGAGTTTTCCGGGACACGGGCGTGCCTTTCTGGGAATGAGGCCTACGGTCCAAGTTTACGGCGTACACGCCGGGGTGGGTTGCAGGTGGTGCGACCCACGGCAGCGCTCGTCGTGCGTATTTCGTAAGGGTTTGTTCCGGGGGCGTAAGGAAAGCGTTAGGACGGCCGCCGGGACCACCGGCGGAGGCTTCTAATCGAAGGCGGCACAAGGTGTGCCCGTGCTCCGCTTCGGCGGCACGCTGATCCCACTGGGGGCAATTCCCGTGCTCGATGTCTTGTTTGTGCTTGGTTTCGCGGTGCTTTTTGCCGCGTTTGTTGCGGTTGCGGGGGCGGTGGAAAAGCTGTGATCGTTTTCAACGTCGTTGCGTTGTGCCTGGCCGCTGCCGCGGTGGTTTACCTCCTGGCGGCACTCGTTCGTCCGGAGCGGTTCTGATGGGCTGGTGGGTACTGGCCGCACAGGGCCTGGCCCTGGCTCTTTTGCTGGCCTTGGTGCACCGGCCGCTGGGCGACTACATGGCCCGGATCTATTCCACGGACAGGCACCTTCGCACCGAACGCGGCTTCTACCGCCTGATCGGGGTGGACGGTTCTTCCGGGCAGGCATGGCAAAGCTACCTCCGCAGTGTCCTGGTGTTCTCCGGCGCCGGCATGCTGGCGCTGTATCTGCTCCAGCGTGCCCAGCACCTGCTGCCCGGCTCGCTTGGACTGCCTGCCGTTCCGGAGGCCCTGTCCTTCAACACCGCGGCCTCCTTCCTGGCCAACACCAACTGGCAGTCCTATTCCCCGGAAGCAACCATGGGGTACGCGGTGCAGATGGCCGGCCTAGCCGTCCAGAACTTCCTGTCCGCTGCTGTCGGCCTGGCGGTTGCCGTGGCGCTGGTCCGCGGACTCGGAGGCCGTCACCGGGGGACCATCGGCAATTTCTGGGTTGACCTGACCCGCGGCGTGCTGCGGCTGCTGCTGCCTGCGGCTTTTCTGGCTGCCGTGGTGCTGATGGCGGGAGGCGTGATCCAGAACTTCAACGGCTTCAGCACCGTCACCACGCTGACGGGCGGATCGCAGGTTCTGCCGGGCGGTCCGGTGGCCTCCCAAGAGGCCATCAAGCTGCTGGGCACTAACGGCGGAGGGTTCTTCAACGCCAACTCCGCGCATCCGTTTGAAAACCCTTCCGGCTGGACAAACCTGGTGCAGATTTTCCTGATGCTCGCCATCCCCTTCAGCCTGCCCCGCACCTTCGGCACCATAATCGGGGACCGCCGGCAGGGCTACGCCATCCTGGCGGCCATGGCAGGCATCTTCACGGTGTCCCTCGCCGCAATGACGGCCTTCGAATTCGGGGCTTCCGGCGGAGCTGCAGGGTCCATGGAAGGAAAGGAGCAGCGGTTCGGCATCACCGGGTCCACGCTCTTCGGCTCCACCAGTACCCTCACCTCCACCGGAGCCGTGAACTCCATGCATGACAGCTTCAGCCCGCTGGGCGGCATGATGGCGATGCTGAACATGATGCTGGGCGAGGTGGCGCCCGGCGGGGTGGGTTCGGGCCTCTACGGAATACTGATCCTGGCCGTGATTACCTCCTTCATCGCCGGATTGCTGGTCGGACGCACACCCGAATACCTGGGTAAAAAGATCGGTCCGCGGGAAATCAAACTGGCCAGTCTCTACATCCTCACCATGCCCGCCCTGGTGCTGGCGGGGACGGCACTGAGTTTCGCCATTCCGGCCGTCCGTGCGGACATCGAGGGAACGTCCATCCTGAACACCGGACTCCACGGCTTCAGCGAGGTCCTGTATGCCTTCACCTCCGCGGCCAACAACAACGGATCCGCGTTTGCCGGCCTGACGGCGAACACGCCCTGGCTCAATACCGCACTGGGCGTGGCCATGCTCGTTGGCCGGTTCCTGCCCATGGTCTTTGTGCTGGCGCTGGCAGGCGCGTTTGCCGAGCAGGGCAAGGTCCCGGCTTCAGCGGGAACCCTGCCCACCCACCGGCCACAGGCCGTGACACTGCTGTGCGGCGTCACAGTCATCGTGACCGCCCTGACCTTCTTTCCCGTACTCGCGCTGGGCCCCCTGGCGGAAGGACTGCAATAACCATGTCCACACTTATCAAACCCCCGGTCTCCGAAAAGGAACCGTCGCCCGCGCCTGTGGCGCGCGGGATCAATGCAGGCGCATTGGCTGCCGCACTCCCGGGCGCTTTCCGGAAGCTGGACCCGCGGTTGATGGTCCGCACACCCGTGATGTTCATTGTCGAGGCGGGGGCCGTGCTGATCACCGCCGTCGCCGTGGCCGAACCCTTCCTCGGCGGCCCTGCCGCATCCGGCGGGACCCCCGTCCCGGGAGCGTTCTCCTGGCTGATCGCAGGATGGCTCTGGGCCACCGTCCTCTTCGCAAACCTGGCCGAGGCCGTGGCCGAGGGGCGCGGGAAGGCGCAGGCCGCCAGCCTGCGCAACAGCCGGGCCACGACCACTGCCTACCGGGTGGCCGGCTACGACGCAGTCCGGGATCCGGCCGCTCTGACGGCCAAACCTGAAGAGGTTCCGTCAGCCGATCTGGGTCTGGACGACGTCGTCGTGGTCGAGGCCGGGCAGGTCATTCCCGGTGACGGTGACGTCATTGACGGCATCGCTTCCGTGGACGAATCCGCCATCACGGGTGAATCAGCGCCCGTGGTCCGGGAGTCAGGCGGTGACCGTTCGGCCGTCACCGGGGGCACCCGGGTGCTCTCGGACCGGATTGTCGTACGGATTACCAGCAAGCCGGGTGAAACATTCGTGGATCGGATGATCCGCCTGGTGGAGGGCGCAGCCCGCCAGAAGACACCCAACGAGATTGCCCTGAACATTCTGCTGGCCACGCTGTCCCTGGTTTTCCTGGTGGTGGTCCTGACCCTGAACCCGCTGGCCGCCTATTCCTCGGCAACCGTCAGCCTTCCCGTCCTGGTGGCGCTGCTGGTCTGCCTGATTCCCACCACCATCGGGGCGCTGCTCTCCGCCATCGGCATTGCCGGGATGGACCGGCTGGTGCAGCGCAATGTCCTGGCCATGTCCGGACGGGCCGTGGAAGCCGCCGGAGACGTCACCACGCTTTTGTTGGATAAAACCGGCACCATCACGTACGGCAACCGCCAGGCCGCGGATTTTGTCCCGATCAACGGCGCGGACCGGCAGGACCTGATCGATGCGGCGGTACTCTCTTCCTTCGGCGATCCGACGCCGGAAGGTAAATCGGTAGTGGACCTCGCCGCCCGCGAAGGCTGCCGGCCGGAGCCCCCGGCCGGTTCCGTCAGCGTGCCGTTTACCGCCTCCACGCGGATGAGCGGCATGGATTTCCCGGACGGAGCGAAAATCCGCAAGGGTGCCTCCTCCGCCATCCTCGACTGGAGTGCCGAAACAGGAGGCATCGACGTCGACGTCCTGATTGCCGTGGAGGACCAGGTCAAACGGATCTCCACGGGTGGCGGCACCCCGCTGCTGGTCGCGGTGCGCGGCACCGACGGCGGCACCAAGGTCCTCGGGGTCATCCATCTCAAGGACGTGGTCAAGGACGGGTTGAAGGAACGCTTCAGCCAGCTCCGGTCCATGGGCATCCGCACCGTCATGATTACCGGTGACAACCCGTACACGGCCAAAGCCATTGCTGCCGAGGCCGGGGTGGACGACTTCCTGGCCGAGGCCACCCCCGAGGACAAAATGGCCCTGATCCGCCGCGAACAGGCCGGCGGGCACCTGGTCGCCATGACCGGGGACGGCACCAATGATGCGCCCGCACTGGCCCAGGCGGATGTGGGGGTGGCCATGAACACGGGAACCTCGGCGGCCAAGGAAGCCGGCAACATGGTGGATCTGGATTCGGATCCCACCAAACTCATCGACATCGTGGGAATCGGCAAGCAACTGCTGATCACGCGCGGCGCGCTGACAACGTTCTCCATCGCCAACGATATTGCCAAGTACTTCGCCATTATCCCGGCGATGTTTGTCGGAATCTTCCCGGGGCTGGCGGCACTGAACCTGATGCAGCTGCATTCCCCGGCCTCGGCCATCCTCTCTGCCGTAATCTTCAATGCGCTGATCATCATCGTGCTGATTCCGCTGGCCCTGCGGGGAGTGAAATATCGGGCAGCGGGTTCTTCGGCGGTGCTTGGCCGCAACCTGCTGGTCTATGGCGTGGGCGGCGTGCTGGCGCCGTTCATCGGCATCAAGGCCATTGACCTCCTCGTCAGCTTCATCCCGGGGTTCTGACATGGTTTCCCAGTCTCTTTTCCGCATGAAACCCCGGATCCGCAGCAACACCCACATCAGGAGCACACCATGAACCCCGTCCGCAGCAGCATGCGCCAGCTTGGCGTCTCCGTCCGTGCCCTGGCGGTGCTGACGCTCCTCCTCGGGCTGGCCTACCCGCTCGCCGTAGCGGGTGTGGGCCAGGCCGCGCTGCACGGGCGGGCCAATGGCTCGCAGGTCGGCAGCGGCGGCACTGACGTCGGGTCCGAGCTGATCGGCCAGTCCTTCACGGATGCGGACGGCGCGGCCCTGCCCGAGTGGTTCCAGTCGCGGCCGTCTGCGGCCGGTACGGGGTACGACGGCGCTGCCTCGGGCGGTTCAAACCTCGGCCCGGCGAACCCGGAGCTGGCGGCAGCGGCGGCCGAGCGCAGGGCCGCCGTCGCCGAGCTGGAAGGCGTAGCGGCCGGCGACGTGCCGCCAGATGCCGTCACTGCTTCCGGATCGGGCCTGGATCCGCATATCAGCCCCGAATACGCCCGCCTTCAAGTGGATCGGGTAGCCGCCGCACGGGGTCTGGACCCGGCACGGGTTGCGGCCCTGGTGGACGCGGCAACCCGGGCGCCCGCGGGCGGTTTTCCGGGGAACGCCACAGTGAACGTGCTCCTTTTGAACATTTCGCTGGCGGAGCTGGACACTTAGTCCATGACGAGGGGACAACTGAGGGTATTCCTGGGGGCGGCGCCCGGCGTGGGCAAGACCTGCGCCATGCTTGAAGAGGGGCGCCGCCTCCGCGACGAGGGCCGGGACGTGGTCATCGGCCTGGTGGAAACCCACGGCCGCGCCGGAACGGCAGCCGCCGCGCAGGGGCTGGACACGGTGCCCCGGATCACCGTGGCACACCGCGGACTGGACCTGCAGGAAATGGACCTCAAGGCTGTACTGGCCCGTGCCCCCGACTACGCGCTGGTGGACGAACTGGCCCACACCAATGCTCCCGGGATGCAGCACGAAAAGCGCTGGCAGGACGTGCAGGCCCTGCTGGAAGCCGGTGTCAACGTCCTCTCCACGGTGAACATCCAGCACATTGACTCCCTGAACGATGTGATCGAGCAGATCACCGGCACCCCGCAGGCGGAGACCGTTCCCGACGCGGTGCTGCGCGGTGCCGAACAGGTGGAACTGGTGGACCTGGCACCGCAGTCACTGCGGGGACGGCTGGCCGACGGCGTCATCTATCCGGCGGAAAGGGTGGACGCCGCCCTGTCCAACTACTTCCGGCTGGGCAACCTCACCGCGCTGCGCGAGCTGGCGCTGCTCTGGCTGGCCGATGAGGTGGATTCAGCCCTGAACCGGTACCGTGCCGAACAGGGCATAGACCGCAAATGGGAAGCCCGGGAGCGGGTGGTCGTGGCCCTGACCGGCGGACCCGAAGGCCGTACGCTGCTGCGCAGGGGTGCGCGGATAGCTGCCCGCTCCGCCGGCGGGAAACTGTTGGCCGTCCATGTCTCCGGTGCGGACGGGCTGCGCGGAGCGGAGCCGGGGGAGCTGGCAGCGCAGCGGGCCCTGGCGGAAAAGCTGGGCGGCACTTTCCACCAGGTGGTGGGCCATGACATTCCCAAGGCCCTGGTGGATTTTGCCCGCGGCGTCAACGCCACGCAGCTGGTGGTGGGTGTGAGCCGCCGCCCGCGGATCGCGGCGCTGCTCTCCGGGCCCGGGATCGGCGCCACCGTGATCCGCGAGTCGGGGGATATCGATGTGCACATCGTCTCGCACTCGGCGGCGGCGCGGACACTTGTGCTGCCGCATTTCGGCGGTGCGCTCTCAAAGCGGCGCCGGCTGCTGGGCTTTGCCCTGGCCCTCGCGGGCGGGCCGCTGCTCACCGCGGGGCTGGTGGCCGTCCGGAGCGCCGAGACCATTACCGGCGACGTCCTCAGCTACCAGCTGCTCGTGATCCTGGTGGCGCTGGTGGGAGGTATCTGGCCGGCACTGTTCGCCGCACTGCTTTCGGGCCTCACCCTGGACTTTTTCTTCATCCAACCGCTCTACACGGTAACCGTTGCCACTCCCTCGCACATGCTGGCCCTGGGCCTGTATGTGGTGAACGCACTGTTGGTCAGTTACGTAGTGGACGCAGCTGCCCGCCGCGCCCGCACGGCCCGGCGGTCGGCGTCGGAGTCTGAGGTGCTGGCCTCGGTGGCCGGCAGCGTGCTGCGGGGCGAGGATGCACTGGCCGCCCTGGTCGGCCGGACCCGGGAGGCTTTTGCCCTGGTTGCAGCACGGCTGCGGGCGGACGGCGGTGACCTGTACGCCGACGGCGACTGGCCGGCAGACCTTCGGCCCGGGGATCCCGCGTTCACCCGGCTGCCGGTTGGGGAGCGCGCCTTCCTGGACCTGTGGGGACGTGAGCTGGCTGCCTCGGACCGCAGGCTGCTGGCGGTGATCACCGCGCAGCTTGAAGCGGCACTGGAGCATCGGGACCTTACGGAGACTGCGCGCGGGCTGGGATCCTTGGCCGAGGCGGACAAGGTCCGCACGGCGCTGCTGGCCGCCGTCGGACATGACCTGCGCCGGCCGCTGACGGCCGCCACCGCCGCGGTGACCGGGCTGCGGGCCACGGACGTCACCTGGTCCGAGCAGGACCGCAGCGAGCTGCTTGCCACCGCGGAGGAATCCCTCGCGTCCCTTTCCTCACTGGTGACCAGCCTCCTGGATGTCAGCCGGCTGCAGGCAGGGGTGGTCGGCGTGAACCTGGAGTCCCTGAATGTTGCAGATGCGGTGCTGCCGGCACTGGAGGAACTGGACCTGGGCCCGGCCGAGGTTGAACTCGAGATTCCTGCCGCGGGACGGGTCGTCGTCGCCGATCCGGTGCTTTTGCAGCGGGTCCTGGTCAATCTTCTGGCCAACGCCGTGCGTTTCAGTCCGGAGGGGGCCAAAACCGTGCTGGCCGTGAGCGAGTTTTCGGGGCGGGTGGAAATCCGTGTCATAGATTCAGGCCCCGGCGTCCCTGAATCCCGGCAACCGGACATCTTCACCCCGTTCCAACGCCTGGGTGACACGGATAATCAATCCGGCCTCGGTTTGGGGCTGGCACTGGCGAAGGGGTTCACGGAAGGCATGGGCGGAACGCTGGAGGCTGAAGACACACCAGGCGGCGGCTTGACCATGGTGCTTTCGCTGCCTGCCGCAGGCCGAATGTCCAACGGGGCGCTCACCCGGCCGGCGGTGGCGGGATGAGAATCCTGGTGGCCGACGACGATACGCAGATCCTGCGCGCGCTGCGCATCACACTCGCCGCGTACGGATATGAGGTAGTCACGGCTGAAAGCGGCAGCGCGGCCATCCGCAAGACCGTGGATACCCATCCGGACCTGCTGGTCCTGGATTTGGGCATGCCGGGGCTCGGCGGGATGGATGTCATTGAAGCGGTCCGCGGCTGGAGCACGGTGCCCATCCTGGTGGTGTCGGGCCGGATGGACCCTGCGGATAAGGTGCGTGCCCTTGACCTGGGCGCCGACGACTATGTCACGAAGCCCTTTTCCACGGACGAGCTGCTGGCCCGCATCCGTGCCCTGTCCCGGCGAAGGCCCGTCGCGGCCGGTCAGAGCGAAATATCCTTCGGAACGGTGCGGGTGGATCTGGCGGCCCGGCGGATTATCCGGATGCCGGACGGATCGGACATCCGCCTGACGCCCACTGAGTGGCGCCTGCTCGCGGCCCTGCTGGCCCATCCGGGCATGCTGGTGACCCGGGACACCCTGCTCCGGGAGGTGTGGGGTCCGGGCACCGGTGATTCGGGCTACCTCCGCCTGTACATCGGCCAGTTGCGCCGCAAACTGGAGACCGATCCTGCCTGCCCCGAGCATCTGCTGACCGAGCACGGCATGGGCTACCGGTTTGTGCCGTGAGCCTGCCGGGGAACGCAAAAGCGTCCGTCCCCTGCAGGGAACGGACGCTTTTGCGGAGCTACGGCAGGATTGCCGTGCGCGGACGGGCCGCTAGGCCTTATGCCCGGTAGAACACGGGGCCGGAGCCGACGTTGACGGACTGGACCACGGTCTGGTTGCCGTTCCAGCCGCTGTGGATGGCCTCGCCGTTGCCGATGTAGATGGCGATGTGGGCCAGGCCCATGCCGCCGTCGGCGTAGTAGACCATGTCACCGGGCTCCGGGGTGGAGACCTGGGTGCCGTAGGCAGCCAGCTGTGCGGGGGCGAGGTCGCCCACGGAGTGGCCTGCGGCGCGCAGGGCCACCTCAACCAGCACGGTGCAGTCCTGGGCGGCGCCCAGCTGCGAGTAGGCCGAGGACAGCATGGTGGCATTGGTGCCACCGACAGCGGCGGGGGCCGGGGTTACCGAGGCGGCCTGGGTGCTGATGATGCCGGTATCCGCGGCGGCAGGGGCAGCAGGAGCAGCCGGTGCGGCGTAGGCATCAGTGGCGTAGGCGGCGGCAGCGTAATCCAGGGCAGCCGGTGCGGCTGCGGCCTCACCGGAAACGGTGATGACGTCCCCGGGGTAGATGATCGACGCCATGGACAGGCCGTTCAGGGCGAAGACGCTGTCCAGGCTGACGCCATAGTTGGCGGCAATGGCGCCCAGGGTGTCGCCGGACTGAACGGTGTGGGTGGTGCTGGCGGCAGCCGGAGCGGCAACGGGAGCGGCTTCAGCCACGGGCGCTGCAACCGGTGCGGCCGGTGCGGCTGCCTGGGTCGGCGTGTAGTTGTCGTTGGCTACGACGCCTGCGGAGGCCGGTGCGGCCATTCCGAGCATCAGGCCGGAACCTGCAGCGACAACGGCTGCGGCGCTGCCGATGGTCCGTCCGCGGGTAACGGTGGTCTGTGAGATGGTGGACCAAACGCCGGCGGTCTCGGCACGGTGACGTCCATGGGTCTTGTTGAATGACATGTTGATATTTACCTCTCCCGATACCTGCGAGGTGAGCTGTCGGATGCGGATGGGAGACACCCGGTCGTCGGATTGAATCCGGCGACTTAACCCCAAGGATTCGTGGAACCCGTTATTGGTTCCCCCGCCCCTGCCGTGGTGATGCGTTCTGTGGACCCCGGATAAGCGGCAGAGCTAGGTAACTAGTCCGGGGGAGCCGCGTTCAGAGCGGCATGGGAATAACCGTACAAGATGGTTACGGTTGGATAACCATTTAGTGATCCGGTTCTCGAGTGTGTGTGCGTGGCGCCTCAATATGTTAGTCACTTGGGCCCCTCGAGTGCCGTCCGATGCCATCCCGTCACTCTGTTTTCGCCGAATTGTCCTCGTCGGCAGCCCGCCCGCAGCGGACGCGCCTGACAGGTGTTGTATATGTGGCCCGTGATGCGGGGGATGCGCGGCCGTTTGGGAAACAAAAAATGTGAAGTCGCTCTCCCATGCGGCTGTGGATTGCCGATGCAGCAGCCCTCCTGCCTAAGATACTTAGGCTACCTTTCAATTGGAGGTGGGCTCATCGATGCACAGGAGTACGCGCGTGTCAGGCAGTGGCCGAAAACTATGGACCAGGGAATTCGTGCTGGCGATCGTCACCAACCTGTTCATTTCCCTCGTCTTTTACCTGCTCATGACCACCATGGCGCTTTACGCCGTGCAGGAGTTTGTGGCGTCTGACAGTGCTGCCGGCTTCGCTTCCGGTTCCTTTGTGATCGGGGCGCTGGCCGCGCGGGTCTTTGCCGGAAAGTTCCTGGATTTCGTGGGCCGCCGGCGCATGCTGATCGCCAGCCTGGCAGTGTTCACGGCAGCCTCGGTGCTCTACATTCCGGCGTCCAACCTGGGCCTGCTGCTTGCAGTCCGGCTGCTGCACGGCGCCGCCTTCGGTGCCGCCAGCACCAGCCTGTCAGCATCGGTCATGGGGCTCATCCCCGCCCACCGGCGCGGAGAAGGCACGGGATACTTCGGCATTTCCACCACCCTGGCCACGGCCGTCGGGCCGTTCCTGGCTGTGCTCCTGGTGGATTCGGTCAGCTACCGTGCGCTTTTCCTGTTCGCTGCCGTGTGCGCCGCCGTCGCCCTGCTCCTGTCCCTGGTGCTCCGGTTACCCGAACGCACCCCGGGTCCGGAGGAACTGAAGAACAAGTGGCGCATGCACCTGAGCGACATCCTCGATGTGTCGGTGCTTCCGATTGCCTCGGTGATGTTTATAGCCGGTGCGGCCTATGCGGGCATCCTGTCCTTCCTGAACTCCTATGCCCAGACCGAGGGGATGGTGCTCGGAGCCAGCCTCTTCTTTGTGGTCTATGCAGGGGTGGTGCTGGTATCAAGACTCTTCGTCGGCCGGATCCAGGACCGCCACGGCGACAACGCAGTGGTGTACCCCACGCTTCTCTCCTTCGCCGCCGGGCTGGCGCTGCTCGCGTTCGCCCCCAATGACACCGTCATGGCGGTGGCCGGCGTCTTCGTTGGATTCGGCTTCGGTGCCCTGATGCCCTGCGCGCAGGCCATCGCGGTGGGCATGGCAGCGCCGGCGAGGATCGGCCTGGCGACGTCCACGTTCTTCATCTTTATGGACGCCGGCGTGGGCCTTGGCCCGCTGCTGCTGGGAATGCTGCTGCCGCTGAGCGGATTCCACGGCATGTACTGGGTTCTGGCTGCTGTCCTGCTGGGCAATACGGTGCTGTACCACTTTGTCCACGGCCGCAGGAAGCGCAAGCCGGAGCTGCTCGCCGCCGTGGTCCGGGACGCCTCCGCCGCCTGACGGGGTACCCTCGTTCAACAAGCGAGGGGAGCATGCCCATGGCACGCGAGGCAGCAACACTGACGGTTCCCGGCCCGCACGGGGAGCGGGAAATACGGATATCCAGTCCCGGACGGGTGCTTTGGCCTGACCCCGGGATCACCAAACTCGATCTGGCGCGCTATATGGCGGACGTTGGCGAAGCCTTTATCCGGGCGAACGGGGACCGGCCGGTATCCCTGGAGCGGTTCCCCGAGGGAATCGACGGCGAGGTGTTCTTCTCGAAGAACCCGCCCCGGGGGATGCCGGACTGGATGCGCGGGGTCACGGTGACCTATCCCAGCGCCCGGTCCCATCCGCAGGTAGTGCTGGACGAGCCGGCGGCCGCGGTCTGGGCAGTGCAGATGAACACGGTGGTTTTTCATCCCTGGCCCTCCCGGGCGGAGAATACGGACAACCCTGATCAGCTCCGTATCGATCTGGACCCCCAGCCGGGCACGGACTTCGACGACGCCGTTCCGGCCGCGCAGGAACTGCGCTCCATTCTCGCTGAGGCCGGCCTGGAGGGGTTCATCAAGACCTCCGGCAACCGCGGCATCCATCTTTTTGCCCCGATCCGGCCCGAGCATGAGTTCCAGGATGTCCGGCATGCCGTTATCGCGGCGGCACGGGAAGTGGAACGGCGGATGCCGGAGAAGGTAACCACCGCGTGGTGGAAGGAAGAGCGCGGCCGGCGCGTGTTCGTGGATTTCAACCAGGCGAACCGGGACCGGACCATGGCCGGCGCCTATAGCCCGCGTGCCCTGCCGGATGCCCCCGTCTCCTGCCCGGTCAGCTGGGAGGAGCTCGAACGGGTTCATCCGGCGGACTTCACCATCGCCACCATTCCCGAGCGGCTGCGTACGGTGGGGGACCCGTGGGCGGACATGTATGCGCGGCCCGGCTCCATTGACGTTCTACTGGGCTGGTGGGAGCGGGACCTTGCCAACGGGCTGGGCGAGCTGCCCTTCCCGCCGGACTATCCCAAGATGCCGGGGGAGCCGCCCCGGGTCCAGCCCAGCCGGGCCCGTCGCAAGGACTGACGCCGGGTGACCCGGGGCGGGCGCCGCGCGGGGCTCCCTACCGGGCGCCGCGCGGGTGTCCCGGGGCGGGCATCGCGCAGGGCTCCGTACCGGCCGAACTACGCCTTCGCGACCGTGATGGACCACTCCGCGGGCCCGGTCTTGGAGAAATCCGTCACCGGATAGCCGCTCTCGGCCGCCCAGCGGGGGATGGCATCCGTGGCCTGCGTGCAGTCGAAGTTGATCACGAGCTCATCGCCCGCGGCCATGGTTTTCATGGCCTCCTTGGCTTCCACGAGGGGGAAGGGGCATACGGATCCGTTGGTTTCCAGGGTTACTTTTGCCACGGGGGAACTCCTTTGGGTTTGAAGGTGGGGGAAAGGCGATGGATGGTACTGCCGGTTGGACCGGGCTGGTCAGACCCCGGCGAAAACGCGGGCTTCGGCCGGTGCCTGCCGCCGGTTCATGATGGTCAGCTTCGCGGCCAGGCCGGTGCCCAGGATCATAAAGACCAGGGCTGTCCACCCCTGGAAGCTGAACTGTGCCGTCTGCACCATGGCGTTGCCGATGGTGCATCCGCCGGCAAGTGCGGCGCCGATGCCCATGAGCGCGCCGCCGCCCAGGCTTTTCATCACGGTGCCGGCGTCCGGCACCCGGACCCGGAACTCGCCGCTGGCCTTGGCGGCAATGAAGGATCCGAGAAGGATGCCGAGCACCAGGAACACACCCCAGTCCACCAGCTCGGCGTCACCGGTCACCAGGTAGCCCACGAGTTTGGAGGAGGGGGTGGTGATGCCCAGGCCGTCTTCGCGCCCCGTGGCCCAGCTGAGCGGCCAGGCGGCAATGGCAATAATGCCGATGACCACCGCGGTGGCGAAGGCATTCCACGGCTTCTCGAACAAAAGGTGCGCCAGGCCGGTTTTGGAAGCCGGCAGGGCGGCCATGGCGATCCTGGGTTTGTTCAGGTGGTGCCGGACGGCGAGCGCCACGGCGGTGACCAATACGGCGACAAACAGCCACGGCGACACACCCAGGACGGTGTAGAAGTTGCTTTGTTCCACGGTGACTGAACGCATGGCCGTGTTGAAACCGGCCAGCGGGCCCGTCTTCATGATGGCGGCAAACAGGGCATAGGTGATCAGGGCAAGCCAGCTTCCCACCAGTCCTTCGCCCGCCCGGTAGTACGTTCCGGTGGCGCAGCCGCCGGCCAGGACGATGGCGAAACCGAAAATGAAGCCCCCCACAATCGTGGCGAGCCAGGGAAAGGCGTCCGCGTGGAGCGTGATGACTCCCGCTGCATCGAGGGCGAAAACGCCCACGCTCTGGACAGCAACCACCACGAGGAAGGCCGTCAGCCACCGCGTATTGCGGGTGACCCAGATGTCACGGAACGCGCCGGTGACGCAGAAGCGTCCCCGCTGCATCACGAAACCGAGGGCCGCCCCGACCAGCAGGCCTGAAATTAGCATGTTAAGCACTCCTCCGAAGACGAACTGCGGGGCATCCCGCCGCAGTTGAGCAACGTTAGTGCGGGCCGTTCTCCGCCCCCCAACGAGTGTGGCCTCATGTGACCGGGCATGAAGCCCGGTTACGCTCCGGTGGACAGCCGCCGGTTTACTTTCCGCTCCGGACCATGCCGGCGGGAGCCGTGCGTGGCCGTCCCGGGTGCGCGGTGCGATGATCGGATGGCAGGACCTTCGAACATCCAACCGTGGAACGGGATGCGATGCCGACCATCTCGGTGGTGATTCCTTGCCGAAACGACGCCCCCATGCTTGCCGTGTGCCTTGCGGCCCTGGCGGAACAGACCCGAGTCCCGGACGAAATCCTGGTGGTGGACAACGCCAGCACCGATCGGACCGCTGAGGTATGCCGTGCCTTCGGGGTCCGGCGGGTCGGGGAGGACAGTGTCGGTGTTGCCGCCGCCACGTTCCGCGGATTCGACGAGGCCGCCGGCGAATGGCTGGCCCGCGTCGATGCCGATTCGGTTCCCCCGCCGCACTGGCTTGCCCAGCTGGAGACTGCCCTCCTGGCCGCAGGCAAGGACACTGCGGTGACGGGTCCCGGGGATTTCTACGGAGCCGCACCGGCCATCCTGTGGATTGCCCGGAATCTCTACATCGGGGGCTACCGCTGGTCAATGAACCTGCTGATGGGGCACCCGCCGCTCTTCGGATCCAACTTCGGTTTCCACCGGAGTATGTGGGAACAGGTCCGTGACCGGGTCCACCGCGGTGCCCCCCGGGTCCACGATGACCTGGATCTCAGTTACCAGCTGCGTCCATGGATGAAGGTGGTCTGGGATGAGACGCTCCGTGTCCGGGTATCCGCCAGGCCGTTCCGCACCTGGGCCGGCCTGGGCAGGCGGCTGGCCATGGCCTACGTGACGTTCCGGGTGGATTTCGCCGCGGAAAGCCCGATGGCCCGGCGCAGGGACCGCCGCCTTCTATCCCGCGGTGCGGTATAGCCGCAACAGATCGCGGGTCAGCTGATAAGGCGATTCCTCACTGGGGCTGTGCCCGCTGGCGTACACGGCAAAGGACGCGCCGATGCTGGCGGCGAACTCACGGTGCAGCCGGACCGGCCACACGTCATGCTCGCCGACGCCGACGAACTTCGGCACCGTTGTGGCGCCCAGCGCGGCACGCAGGTCCGGAGCGTGGCGCATGAGCCGGACCATGTCCCGGATCGAGTCCCGCCGGGTGACGGCGAAGCGGCGGTTGACGAGTTTCATCCGTCCGGCCGGCGCGCCGATGATGTTCCGCCTGACTCCCCAGACAATCAGGTCCGCGCTGATCCGGTCGCCAATGAAAGGAGCCAGCCACCCGATCCGGCTCACACCGCGGAAACTCTGTCCGCCCCGGGGCGGACAGCCCAGCAGGGTCATGCTTCGAAACAGGTCCGGGCGTCGCAGCGCCGTGAGCTCGACGACGACGCCGGCAAAGGAGTACCCGACTACGTGTGCCGGACCGTGCAGCGTCAGCACCGAGATCAGGTCATCCACGAACAGATCGTAGTCATAGCGGTTCCGCGGAGGGTGCAGGTGTTCGGGGCCGGCGCCCGCTGACTCATACTGGCCGGCAAGGTCGTAGCTGAAGGCCAAGTATCCGGCGGTGGCGAGTTCGGGGAGCATCAGGGAGAAATCCTCCTTGGAGCCCATGGCGCCGGGAACAAGGATCACCGGTGTGTCAGTGGGGATGCCCATGCTGACGGCTGCCAGGCTGCCGCTGGGGGCCGGGATGACGGAGCGGTGGCTGCCCGCAGGAAGGACCGTCCAGTCAATGTCGCCCAGCGCCGCGTCCCGGGCAGCGGCCGGGTCAGCGGCAGGCGCGCCCGGATCCGCCACCGGACCCGCGGCCGGTTCGGCACGCAGTCTGCGGGGAAGCCTCCGCCCGGGAATCATTCCCCTAAGTGCCATGGCTAAAACATAACGGCCGCGGGCGGCCGGCGTCTGCGGTCCGCGGGCTGCGAGCGGGCTTCGGCGGCCAGAAACACCGAAACCCCGAAACACCGAAACACCGGGATACTGCACCGGGTGCCCGCGATCGGCTGCCTGCCCCTGAAGGGTTGCTGCCACGATAGAATCTTTTTGCCTGCCCCTAAATGTCCGAACCATCCCATTCCCAGGAGCTGACGTTGCCCGCAAAGCGTTCCCCCAACAAGTACGTCTACCGAGGCATTGTCTTCACGGGCCTCGCCGCCCGGGGCCTCTTCCGGGTTCCGGTCATTCCTTCCGGTGTGGAGAACCTTCCCACCGGCGAGGAGATCCGCGGATTGGACCGCAAAGTGGTTCCCGGCAAAGGCGCCGTGGTGGCCATTACACACTTCGGATATCTGGACTTTGCCTTCGCGGAGCTCCTGATCTGGCGGAAGCTGAAGGTGCATATGCGCTTCCTGGTTACCAAGAAGGCTGCAAAAAAGCCCTTCGTCAAAGCCGTCTGTGACTGGTGTGAGCATGTGGTGGTGGACCGGGCGGACGGTGCGGCTGCGTATAAGGAATCCCTGGAGAAGCTGCGGGGCGGCGACTACCTGGCGGTTCTCCCGGAAGCCGGCGTCAGCCGCAGCTTCTCGGTCCGTGAGCTGAAGACAGGTGCCGTGCGGATGGCTGCCGAGGCGGGTGTGCCCATCATCCCGGTATCCATCTGGGGTGCCCACCGCATGAAGACCCGCGGGCACGGGCTGAGCCTTTCCTCCGTGTGGAAGACACCGGTCCGCATTCACGTAGGTGAAATGATCCGCATTGACGCAGACCCCGACGTCGCGGCGGAAACGCTGCGACTGCAGGAGGCACTCCAGGCCGGAATCGACCACTGCATCGACACGTATCCGGTCACTCCCGCCCCCGGTGCGTGGTGGATGCCGCGCAGCCGGGGCGGAAGCGCCATGGGGGTGGAGGAACAGCGCGTACTGGACGCGGCGGACCGCGAAAAGTACAAGATCACCGGTTAGAGGATGGGATTGCCTCCGGTGACGGCGATCCGGGCGCCGGAGATGTAACTGCCGTCCTCTGAGGCCAGCAGGACATAGGTCGGTGCCAGTTCAGCAGGCTGGCCCGGCCGTCCCAGGGGAGTGTCCGCGCCGAAGGAGGCGACCTTGTCCTCCGGCATGGTGGCCGGAATCAACGGTGTCCAGATGGGCCCGGGAGCAACGCTGTTGACCCTGATGCCGCGTTCTCCCAGCAGCTGCGACAGGCTCGCTGAGAAGTTGGCGATGGCTGCCTTGGTTGCCGAGTAGGGCGCCAGCGTGGGAACCGGCATGTCCGAGTTCACCGAGGAGGTGCCGATCACCGACGAGCCCGGAGACATGTGCGGCAGGGCTGCCTTCACCAGGTAGAACATTGCATTGATGTTCACCTTGAAGGTGTACTCCCACTCTTCATCGGGAATCTCCTCGATGGTTTCCCGGTCCATCTGGAACGCTGCGTTGTGGACAAGGATGTCCACCTTGCCGAACTGCTCCACCGCAGTCTCAATCACCCGGCGGCACTGTGCTGCCGTATCCAGGTCCCCCCGCACCAGCACCGCCCTGCGGCCGGCCTCTTCCACGAGGCGGGCGGTGTCCTCGGCGTCCGCATGTTCACTGAGGTAGGAGATGACGACGTCGGCGCCCTCGCGTGCATACGCGATGGCCACTGCCCGGCCGATACCGCTGTCGCCGCCGGTAATAACGGCGGCCTTCCCTTCGAGCTTCCCGCTGCCTCGGTAGGTGTCCTCTCCGCAGTCCGGAACCGGCGTCATTGCCTCCTGTGTTCCGGGGACTTCCTGCTGCTGCTTTGGCTGGTTCATGATGGATCCTTTCCGTCCGTCCATTGCTCCGTGGTGTTCCGCTAGCCTGCGGTGACGGTGTCCAGCGCCTCGGCTACCGGCGTCGGGCCGTTATTGAACTCGATGGTCCGGCCGGCGGTTTCCGGGCGGTCGAGGACCTCCGCGGCTACGTGGGCAACATCCTCGCGGGAGACCTGGCTGCCCGAAACCCCCGAGCCGGTTTCAATCCGCCCCGTGCCCGGATCCATGGTCAGCGCGCTGGGGCCGAGGATTGTCCAGTCCAGCCCGCTGGCGCGCAGGTGCTCGTCCGCGTCTGCCTTGGCCTGGGCATACGCGTAGAAGCCATCGTCCTCCGGCACGCCGTGATCCTGGCCGGCCCCGAAATAGGAGACCATCACATATCGCTTCACTCCGGCTGCCTCTGCTGCGTCCATCGAGCGGATGGCGGCGTCCCGGTCCACGGCGAAGGTGCGTTCCGGGCTGCCGCCGCCGGCTCCGGCCGTCCAGACCACCGCATCGTGCCCGCGCAGCAGCTCGGCCATCTCCTCCGTGGAGAGGTTTTGGACGTCGGCTACCTTGGCGGCCGCGCCGGTGTCCTCGACATCCGCGGTGTGGTCCGGATTGCGGAACACGGATGTGACGGCGTGGTTTCCGGCGGTGAGCCTGCGGGCGAGGTGGAGCGCTACTTTTCCGTGTCCCCCGATGATGGCGATGCGTGACATGCGGCATTCCTTTCGTTGACTTACGTGCCTCCACCATAAGCATGCTGTCGATATTTTCGCTGCCTGGGCATGTGTCCTTCGCCAATGGCTTAGTTTCCCTGACCGGGAATAGGGGTCCGGGGGATAGCGGGTGAATCCCGGCGGCCGCTATGATCGCGCCACACGCTGAAACCCCCGGAAGGAACACCGTGTCCCTAACTGCAGTTCGGCCGGACCTCACAGTTGAAACGGTGGAAGGGCCGGTGCGCGGCACCGTGAGAAGCGGCGTGCGGACCTGGCGGGGGATCCCCTACGCGGCTCCGCCCATCGGTGACCTGCGGCTCCGCCTGCCGCAGCCCGTCCGACCCTGGAAGAGCGTGCTCGATGCCGGCGCTTACGGCCCGGTGCCGCCGCAGCCGCGCGGGCACGGTTTTGTGGGTGCCGGCCGGCGTACACCGATGGACGAGGACTGCCTCACGGTGAACGTCACTGCCCCCATGGCTCCGGCGGGCCCGCGGCCGGTGCTCGTTTACCTGTTCGGCGGCGGGTTCACCATAGGGGCAGCCTCCGAGGAGGCATACGATGCCACCCGGCTGGTGGACCGCGGGGACGTTGTCTACGTCTGCATGAACTATCGGCTCGGTGCACTGGGGTTTATGGATTTCCGCCGGTACTCCACGCCGCAGCGCCCGTTCGACGTGAACTGCGGCCTGGCAGACCAGGTAGCGGCGCTGCAATGGGTGCAGCGGAACATTGCCCGGTTCGGGGGAGACCCGGGCAATGTCACCGTCTTCGGTCAGTCTGCCGGCGCCATGTCCGTGACCGCCCTCATGTGTGCTCCCTCGGCAAAGGGGCTGTTCCACCGGGCGGCCGCCCTGAGTTCGGCGCCGACCACGGCGTACGGTCCGGGGCTTCCCGAAACGTGGGCCGCCAATCTGCTGGACATTCTCGGGGTTTCCGAAGCGGACGCCGGACATGCCCTGGCCACCCTGCCGGCAGGCCGCCTGGTGGAGGCGGCGGTCCGGCTTACCCGGGATGTGGCACCGGAATCCGCACCGGGTACACGAGCCGTGGCGCCGGTGGTGGACGGTGAGTTCCTCCCGCTGCATCCCATCGACGCCTTCCGGGCAGGAAAGGCGCACCCCGTCCCGTTGATCCTGGGCAACATGAGCCGTGAAGGGGCCCTTTTCGACCAGCTGGAGGACGTCCTGCCCACGAAGCCGGAGCGGATTGACGCCATGTTTGCCCTGACTGAACCGGAGCTCAAGGACCAGGTGCTGGGCGCCTACCATGGCTACCCCGGGAAACGGGAAGCGGTGGATGTCGGGGGCGACGCGGTTTTCTGGCATCCGGGGGTACAGGTGGCGGAGGCCCACTCGGCGTATGCCCCCACCTGGGCCTACCGGATCGATTACGCACCCCGTATGGCGCATCTCCTGGGACTGGGGGCCACCCACGGGCTGGATATCCCCGCCGTCTTCGGCAACTATGCCTCCGGCCTGGGCCGTTTCCTGACGCTCGGGGGCAGCAGGCGCACCGCCGTTGCGGTCAGCAACCGCTTCCAGGGGGCGCTGCTGCGGTTCGCGCGGACCGGGAACCCGGGCCCCATGTGGCCCGCCTACGAGACAACGGCACGCAAAACCAAGATCTTTGACCGGACGGATCAGATAGTGCCTGACCCGCACCGCGAACGCCGCCTTGCGTGGAACGGCTACCTCGGTTACCGGTGACCCCTACCTGCCCGGCCGGGGCTAGACCGGGAGGTTGCGCAGCAGTCCGCCGAGCCGGAGAAGCTCCAGCGGTGCGTGCTGTGCCAGTGACAGTCCCACAATGTCCCCTGCGTCGCTGGCGGCATCGATGATGCGCAGCAGGTCGGGAACACGGACGCCGCGGGTGGCGGTGCCGGTGGTGTCAGTGAAATCGCGGCGGTCCAGCACCTCCAGGTCTACGTGGATGGCCAGTCTGGTGGCACCGGTCAACGCCAGCCATTCCAGGATCCGCCGGGTGTCCTCCGGGGTGTCGGTGATGCCCACGCTGCGGATGCCCAGCCGCTGCTTGGTGCTGATGCCGGGATCCTGCCAGTCCCGCAGGCCGATCTGGAGAATGTTCTCCGGCGGGACCACGGCCGGCAGCGCCGCCACGAACTCGTCGTCGCCCTCTCCTGCGAGCGTGGCCAGGGACATTGACCGGAACCCGGTATAGCCGTCGCCCGGCGTCCCGGTATCCGGATGGGCATCCACCCACAGCACCGCCAGGTCATCGCCGTACCGGGCGGCAAGCTGGCTGAAGGGCGCTACGCTCACGGAACACTCCCCGCCAAACGTCACCACTGAGTCCGGGTCGGCCTCCTGCACCACCTCCACCGCCTGCCGAAGCTGCTGCAGGACAGCCGTGCGCGCGTAAATGCCGTCCACCGTTTCCACTGCCGCATCGGACGTGTCGGTGCTCACCGGCACGTAGGCGGTGGGTCCGTCGTGCAGCGGGGAAAGCAGCTCCAGCAGGGGTGGACCCAAGTGGTAGGACAGCTGCGTCTGGTGCGGCCGGCCCGCCGGCAGCAGACCGACCTTTCCCGCTCCTGCGGCGCCCTGCCACTGCGGGAAAATCAGGCGGAGGGCCCCGGGGCCGGTGGGATGCATGGAATTCATGACAGTCCTTAGGTGCGGAGGGGATAACCAGCCTACCGCCGGGGCACCGCACGGAAACAGGCTGCACGCAAAATAGACTGGTGGTATGACTGCAACACTTGTCGCCCGGGATCTTTCCGGCGGCCACGCCCACCGCACCCTGTTCGAACACCTCTCGCTGACCGTTGCCCCCGGCGATGTGGTGGGAGTGGTGGGCGCCAACGGTGCCGGGAAATCCACGCTGCTGAGCCTGCTGGCGGGTGCCGCGGAACCGCTGGCCGGGACCGTCAGCACAAATCCCGCTGACGCCTTTGTGGGCTGGCTGCCGCAGGAGCATGAGCGGCTTCAGGGTGAAACAGTAGGCGGTTACCTGGCCCGCCGGACGGGCGCGGCTGCAGCCACCGAGGCGATGGAAACGGCGGCCGAGGCGCTGGGGACGGATGCCCCCGGCGCGGACGATGTGTACGCCGCGGCACTGGACCGCTGGCTGGCCTCCGGAGCGGCCGACCTTGAGGGCCGCGCCCCGTCGGTGCTGGCAGACCTGGGACTGGACGTGGGAATGGACGCGCCGATGACCGGCCTGTCCGGCGGGCAGGCCGCCAGGACGGCCTTGGCCGCGCTGCTGCTGAGCAGGTTCGACATTGTGCTGCTCGATGAACCGACCAATGACCTGGATCTGGACGGCCTGGCCCGTTTGGAGCAGTTTGTCCGGGGGCTGCGCGGCGGTGTGGTGCTGGTGTCCCATGACCGGGAATTCCTGGCCCGCTGCGTGACCACCGTGGTGGAACTGGACCTGGCGCAGAACAGCGTGGGTGTGTACGACGGCGGTTATGAGGCGTTCCTGGAGGAGCGCGCCGTCGCCCGCCGGCACGCACGTGAGGCCTATGACGAGTTCGCGGACAAAAAAGCCGATCTGGTCTCCCGCGCCCGGACTACGCGGGAATGGAGTTCCCAGGGCGTGCGGAACGCCATGAAGAAGAATCCCGACAATGACAAGATCCGCCGCAAGGCCAGCACCGAATCCTCCGAAAAGCAGGCGCGGAAGGTCCGGCAGATGGAATCCCGGATTGCCCGGCTGGACGAGGTGGAGGAACCCCGCAAGGAATGGCAGCTGCAGCTGCGCATCGGTGTGGCGCCGCGGTCCAGTTCCGTGGTGGCCACGCTGAACGAGGCGGTGGTAAACCGCGGCGGGTTTACGCTCGGGCCGGTTTCCCTCCAGGTCAACGCAGGGGAGCGGATTGGCATCACCGGCCCCAACGGAGCGGGAAAGTCCACTCTCCTGTCGCTCCTGCTCGGCCGCGACACCCCGGATGCCGGCAGTGCGTCCCTGGGCGCCTCCGTGGCGGTGGGCGAAATCGACCAGGGGCGCGGGCAGCTGGCCGTTGATGCCCTGCTGGGCGACGCGTTCGAGGCAGCCGTCCCCGAATTCTCCGCGGCAGAGGTGAGGACCCTGCTGGCCAAATTCGGGCTCAAGGCGGACCAGGTCGGCAGCACCGTCGGAGCATTGTCGCCGGGTGAGCGGACGCGGGCATCGCTGGCACTGCTGCAGGCGCGGGGCGTGAATCTCCTGGTCCTGGACGAGCCCACCAACCACCTTGACCTGCCGGCGATTGAGCAGCTGGAAGAGGCACTGGAGAGCTATGACGGTGCACTGCTGCTGGTATCACACGACCGGCGGCTGCTGGAAAACGTGCGCCTCGACGTGCGGTGGGAAGTTGAGGACGGGACCGTCCGCATCCGGTGAGCCCGCTGCTGCCGGACCACCGCAGCACATCGGGACATAAACCTTGACTGAGTGTGATAGAAATTATGCAGGCTGCATCCCCGCGGATGCGGCGCTTAGCTCACGGATTGGTCTCGCTAAGTAATCGGACGATTTCACGGAAGAAGTGTCCAATGGATCCATGGAGTGGAAAACGCGGCTGCCCGGCAGCCCACGTGCACTGCAGCTGGGGAAGCAGCAGTGCAGCCAAAACACCTCAGCTGCGGCTGCCCGGTGACGCCCCCGGAGCGGGCGGCTGGCAGTACGGCAAACGGCCGTGAAGGCCCTGAAGACGGCGGATGTGCCGGTCCTCATTATTGTGTGGATGCTATGCGTGGCCACTGACTGGTCCACGGGCACCAAGATTGCGCTGAACGTCTTCGCCGTTGCCCTGCTCTGCGCCAAGGAAATAGGCATGCACCGCTATCTGGTCAAAAACGGCAGCCCGAAACTCACGGGACGCCGCCGCGCAACGAGCCGGCTGGTTTCCGCCGCGTAGTCCGTCTCGCGCGGGTGCACCCGGCGGGGACGTAATCCCGCCGGGGAACCGCGGTGAGCGGCTCCGTATCTGGTAGGCCCTTTTAGGCACGGCTATCGTGGATAGTCGCAGGGAGCTCAGCTTAGCTTTCCCCGGCCGAAAAGAGTCGTCGTGGATATTGACGTTGAATCACTCGTGGTGGAAACCCGTACCGGTCGGGTTCAGGGCATTGTGGACCAGGGGGTCCGTACCTGGCGGGGCATTCCCTATGCGGCCGCGCCCGTGGGTGAGTTGCGGTTGCGCGCACCGCAGCCGCCCGAAAGCTGGACGGGGGTCCGTGATGCCCGCTTTTTCGGCGCGGTACCGCCGCAGTCCAAAGCGCCCAGCCTGACCGGAACGCATCGCAGGGTGGCCATGGATGAAGACTGCCTGAGCGTGAATGTCTCCGCCCCGCTGGACCCGTCGGACACCCCGCGCCCGGTTCTCGTCTACCTCTATGGCGGCGCGTTCAGTTCCGGTTCCTCGGCTGAACCGACCTATCGGGGCGCGAAACTGGTCAGGGACGGGGACGTTGTCTATGTCTGCCTGAATTACCGCATCGGTGCACTGGGTTTTATGGATTTCCGCGCCTACTCCACCGCAGAGCACCGGTTCGACGCGAATGTGGGGCTGCGGGACCAGGTGGCGGCCCTGGAATGGATCCAGGAGAACATCGCCGCTTTCGGCGGCGATCCGGGGAACGTCACGCTGTTCGGTGAATCGGCCGGCGGTTTGGCGGTGACCTCCCTGATGTGCAGCCCCAGCGCCCGCGGACTGTTCCATCAGGCGTATGCCCAAAGCCCGGCACCGTCAGGGGCCTATTACCCCCACACGCACGCCGCCTGGGCTGCGGACCTGCTCGAAATCCTCGGCATCGGCCCGTCCGATGCGGCGGAGGCACTCACCACTATCAGTGCCTCCAAGCTCGTCGAGGCGACGCGGAAAATGACCACGAAAATCGGTCCGGCCAAACAGCCCGGCTCCCTAAGCGTCTCGCCGGTCATCGACGGCGAGTTCCTGCCGCGGCACCCGATCGATATGTTCCTGGACGGCGAATCGCACCAGGTGCCCCTGGTGCTGGGCACCATGGCACGGGAAGGTGCGCTCTTCGCGAAGGTCTCCAATATCCTTCCGTCCACGCCCGAACGGATCGAGAAAATGTTTGCGGGAACCGACCCCCTCGCCCGGGACCGGGTGGTGGCGGCTTATCCGGGGTACCCCTCCCGCCAACGGTCCGTGGACATCAGCGGCGATCTGGTCTTCTGGTATCCCAGCCAGATGGTGGCCGAAGGGCATTCCCGCGTGGCCCCCACCTGGGCCTACCGCTACGACTATGCCACGCCGATGATGAATCTTTTGGGCTTCGGTGCGACTCATTCCTTTGATGTACCCGTGATGTTCGGCGACACCGACAGCGGGCTGGCCAGGGCGCTCACGCTCCTGGGCGGGGCTGATGAGCTCAGGGCCATCTCCCGACGGTTCCAGGGGTCGCTGCTGAGCCTGGCCAGGCACTCCCACCCCGGCGCGGACTGGCCCGGCTACGACGAGTTCCACCGGCACACCCGCGTCTTCGATAAGGCCGACCGGATTGAATCGGACCCGTTTTCCGAGCGGCGCAGGGCCTGGGCAGGGTATCGCGGCTACGTCTGACGGGGGCGCCGGTGCCCCTCGCGGCACCGGCACGGGAAGTCGTAAGCTGGCTTATGATTGCCTGCATCGCAGCGAACCGCACCGCAGCTAAGGAGAGTCGGACAGTATGAGCGAACACTACGACGTCGTTGTTCTCGGGGCCGGACCGGGCGGATATGTTGCCGCCATCCGTGCTGCCCAGCTGGGGCTGAAAACTGCGATTGTGGAGGAGAAATACTGGGGCGGGGTGTGCCTCAACGTTGGCTGCATCCCGTCCAAGGCGCTGCTCCGCAACGCCGAGTTGGCGCAGATCTTTACCAACCAGGCCAAGACGTTCGGCATGAGCGGTGACGTCACGTTCAATTACGGGGCTGCCTTCGACCGGAGCCGGCAGGTAGCCGACGGCCGGGTTAAGGGCGTGCACTTCCTGATGAAGAAAAACAAAATCACCGAATACGACGGACACGGCGTATTCTCCGATGACCACACCCTCGAAGTCAGCCTGTCCAAGGGCGGCAGTGAAACCGTCACCTTCGATAACGCCATCATCGCGACAGGTACCTACGTCCGGTTGCTTCCCGGCGTGGAGCTCAGCGAAAACGTGCTCACCTATGAAGCCCAGATCATGGACCGGGACCTGCCAAAAAAGATGGTCATTGTCGGGGCAGGCGCCATCGGCATGGAATTCGGGTATGTGCTGCGCAGCTACGGCGTGGACGTCACCATTATCGAGTTCCTGGACCGGGCACTGCCCAACGAGGACGCCGACGTGTCCAAGGAGATCACCAAACAGTACAAAAAACTCGGCATTCCCATCCTGACCTCAACCAAGGTGGAAACCGTGAAGGATAACGGCTCCTCCGTCACGGTCGCCTACACGGACAAGGACGGTAAACCGGGCAGCATCGAAGCAGACCGGGTCATGATGTCCATCGGCTTTGCGCCGCGCACCGAGGGATACGGCCTGGAGGCGACCGGGGTGCAGCTCACGGACCGCGGCGCCATCGGCGTCGATGAGTTCATGCGCACCAATGTGCCGCACATCTATGCCATCGGTGATGTCACCGCCAAGCTGCAGCTCGCCCACGTAGCGGAGGCCATGGGCGTCGTCGCAGCCGAAACCATCGGCAACGCCGAAACCATGCCGCTGGGGGACTACCGGATGATGCCGCGCGCTACCTTCTGCCAGCCCCAGGTCGCCAGTTTCGGGCTTACCGAGCAGCAGGCCAGGGACGAGGGCCACGATGTGCTGGTGAGCACCTTCCCCTTTACGGCCAACGGCAAGGCGCACGGGTTGGGCGAGCCGGTGGGCTTTGTAAAGCTGGTGGCGGATTCCAAGTACGGGGAACTGCTGGGTGGGCATCTGATCGGTCCGGACGTTTCCGAGCTCCTGCCGGAATTGACGCTGGCCCAGAAATGGGACCTTACCGCCGCTGAACTGGCCCGGAATGTCCACACCCACCCGACACTGAGCGAGGCACTGCAGGAGGCCTTCCACGGATTGACGGGCCACATGATCAATTTCTAGCGCTGCACGCTGCCGGACCCGGACGGCCGCGGACCCGGCGATTCCTGCCGTGCTCTACCCCAACAGCGCTGCCATCCGCCTCATCCGGCAGGCACTAAGGCATACTGGCCGCATGACGACGCCGCTGGAGGGTCCCCTTGCCGATTCCGAGCCCGGTCTCTGGATTCCCGGGAACCTCGCCAGGCCGGGCACGGTGACCGGAACCGTGCCGGCGGGATTCGAGGCGTACGCACGGATTTTCCACCCCGCCCACGCACGGCTGATGGAATGGGACCGCGGGTCTCCGGCGCCCGTCCAGTCCCGGGCCCTGCAGTGGCGGGAACTTGCGGAAATCCGCGGGACACAGGCGCACCCCCTGATGCAGTGGAACTCGATCCTGGCCGGCTACCGGAACCCGGTCTGGAATGAACCGGGCTGGCAGTACGAAGATCCCCTGGCGGGAGCCTTGGCGGAGAGACACCTCGCCGAGGTGGTGCGCATTCTGGCCGGGCACACAGGCACGCCCGCGGCATGTACTGCCGGCCTGTGGGAGGGCTGGGGGTGGGTGAGCACTGCAGCCGTGGATGACACTGCTGACGGGGGTTCCGCCTACGGGGAGCCTCAGCCGCTGCCTTTCCATCAGGGTGGATTAGCCGGGGCCGCCCGCCTCGAACTGCCGGGGCGGAAGTACCTGCTGTTTAATGCCGACCTTGCCGTCTTTGCCGATCCGGGCTGGCATGAAGCCAACGGATGGGACATGCTGCAGAGCCCCAACCTGCTCTGGCCCGAGGACCGTGCGTGGTTCCTGGCATCGGAAATCGACATGGATTCAACCATCGTGGGCGGTTCCGCCCTGCTGATTGACGAGCTGGTACGGTCCGGGACCGTTGAAGCACTGCCCGTTCCGCCGGACGGTGATCTCGGCCACCAGGGGGACCTCCTCAACGATCCGCCGGAGTGGCAATGACCGGTCTCACATCCGCGCGGGGACGGGTGTCACAGGCGGGTCAGGGAGCTAACAGGGGTGTGTGAGCAAGGCATCCGCCGATCCGTCAGGACTGCTCCCGGGCTGTGGATAAGCTGAATATATGCCCCTCCAGAACATTAATTTCCATACCCGCAAGTGGGTCCGGCCTGAAGACCTGAACGCCAACGGCACCCTGTTCGGCGGCAGTCTGCTGCGGTGGATCGACGAGGAAGCCACCGTCTACGCGATCCTGCAGATGGGCAACGGCCGGGTGGTCACCAAGTTTATGTCCGAGATCAACTTCGTCAGCTCCGCGGTGCAGGGCGATCTGATTGAAATGGGACTTACGGCAACCAAATTCGGCCGGACTTCGCTGACGATGCAGGCCGAGGTGCGGAACATGATCACCAGGAACAGCATCCTGACCATCGACAAAATCGTTTTCGTCAACTTGGACGAGCACGGCAAGCCCGTACCCCATGGCTACACCACCATCAGCTACGACCGTGACCGCCTCCCCACGCACCACTTCCCGCCCATTCCCTTCTCTGCCTAGTCAGCGCACCCGGCGGGGATACCTGCACCGTTCAAGCCGCGGCAGGTGGAGGGCCGCGGCCCTGCCGGGGCCGGCCGCGTAGCAATACAAGGCATACTTACTAATATGAGTCTCGACTTCCCCCTCCCGCAGGGGCACACGGCGGGCGGGGGGCCGCTCCGGATTGCAATCCTGTCCCATCTGCACCACCCGATTGCCAGCCCGTTCCTCGGCGGGCTCGAAATGCACACTTCACTGATGGCGGACGAACTTGCCGCACGCGGCCATGATGTAACCCTTTTTGCCAAAGAAGGATCCGTGTCCGCGGCCCGGGTGGTGGATGTCCTGCCGGCCGCCTTCGAGTTCCGCCGCGGCATGTCCGACGATGCCATGCAGGCCCAGCAGGAGACGCTGGACCGGGCACTGGGCCTGGCCCTGGACGCGGTCCGGGGTGGTTCCTTCGACGTCGTCGTGAACAATTCGCTGAGCCTGCAGCCCTATCTCCGATTGGCGGAGCACCCAGCCCTGACCATCCTGCATACCCCGCCCTTGCCGTGGATCGTGGACGCCGTTGAGCAGCGACGTGTGTCCGTCTCGCCGCTGCACCGGTTTGTCAGCGTTTCCGCCCGCAACGCGACCGGCTGGGCGCCGCATCTGCCGGATCTCCATGTGATCCACAACGGCATCCGTCTCGCAGACTGGCCCGCGGGTACTCCGCGGCGTCCCGGCGCTGCCGTCTGGGCCGGCCGGGTCACCCCTGAAAAGGGTCTGCACATCGCGATAGACGCGGCCCGGAAGGCCGGCATGGACCTGCACTTTGCCGGCCCCGTGAGTGACTCCAAATACTTTGAACGCGTCATAGCTCCCCGCCTGGGACCGGGGGTCAGACACGTCGGACATCTCGACCACCGCGAACTGGCTGCCTTCCTCGGTTCGGGAGAAGTTTTCATCGCTTCGCCCGTATGGTCCGAGCCCTTTGGCCTTACTGCCCTCGAAGCCATGGCCTGCGGCACGCCGGTGGCGGCGCTGCCGCTCGGAGCCATGCCGGAGATTATCGACGCCGACGCCGGCCGGGTTGCCGCCGGGCTCGGCGCGGACGAACTGGCCGATGCGATAACGGCTGCACGGGGCCTGGACCGCGGGCAGGTCCGCCGGTCCGCCGCACGCTTCAGTGCACGTGCCATGGTGGATTCCTATGAGCGGCATCTCCGGTCCCTGCTTCAGCCGGACGGCCTGCCGTCCCTGGTACAGGCGGACCGGTACACCCATCCGCAGACCGGCAGCGCAGCTGCCCTGCCCCTGAGCTGAACCGCCATGCCTGCCAGGAGACTCCGCGTAGCCTACTACGCCCACCATCACGGCACGGGCCACCTTCGGCATGCCGCTAACATCGCCCGGCTTGACGCCGTGGATCTGCTGGTCACCGGCACCCTGCCCGCCGCTGGCGTCCCGGATTTGCCATGCGGGGCACGGTTCGCGCCGCTGCCCCCCGACGTCGGCCCCGACGGGCCGTTTCCGGCGGGGCCCGGTACGTCGCTGCACTACGCACCCACCGTTCCGGCGGTCCGGGAACGCTTCGCCCTGCTGCACCGGTACTGGCAGGAGTTCAATCCGGACGTGGTGGTGGTGGACGTGTCGGTGGAAACCGCCGTGTTTGCCCGGCTGGCGGGCTACCCCGTCATCCACCGTCGCATGCACGGGGACAGGACGGATGCCCCGCACCGGCTGGCGTATGACTCGGTTAATGGACTGGTCGCGTATTTTCCGGAAGCGCTGGAGACCAGTGCGCACCTGGCGGCGTACGGAACAAAGAGCACCTATTTGGGCATGCTTGCCCCGGAATCATCCGGCCGGCCGGCCGTTGCTCCCCGCACGGTGGCGGTCCAGACGTCCCTGGGCGGCACCGGTGTCCGCCTGTCGGATGTGCTGGCCGCCGCCCGGTCAACCCCGGAGTGGACATGGCGGATTATGGGCCACACGTCGGGAGCTGTCCGGGATCTGCCGGCCAACGTGGAACTGCTCGGCGTGGTCGCGGAGCCGGCGCCGTTGCTGGAAGCCGCAGACGTCCTGGTGACCTCGGCGGGGCATAACGCGGTGGCCGCGGCTGCCGCGGCCCGCCGGCCGGCCCTGATCATTCCCGAGCCGCGGCCCTTCCGTGAGCAGGAACGGTTTGCCGGTGCCCTGGCCGCTGCCGGTGCCACCGCGGCATCGGACTTCACCGCGCCGGCGGACTGGGGGCGCACCTTGGCGGCCCTCAGTGCTTCCGATCCGGAGCTGCTGGCGCGGACACTGGTGGTTCCGCAGGCGGAATTCCGGACCCGGTTCCTGGCGGCGGTGGAGCATGCCACAGCCGAATCCGGGGCAGGGGGCCGGCACACGCTCCTGACGGTCAGTACGGAGCGCTGATCCGCGCGGCAGCCACCTCCGCCGGGCCGGGCGTGGCCAGCTGCGTCAGCTCCCCGCCCTCCCTGTCCCAGGCCACGTAACCGGCCCGGGCGAAGGCGTCCAGCCATCCCGTCATGGGCCAGGTCCCCCATTTCTGCCGGAACGCCCGGGCGTTGACCACAATGGATTCCAGATGCTGCAGGGGCGGCCGGTGCACTCCATGGTGCTGGTGGAACATGGTGGCAGCGGAGAACGCCAGGGGAACACCCATCTCGCGGGCCGTGAACGCGAAGTCGGTGTCCTCGCCCCCATAGCCGGCAAAGGTTTCGTCGAATCCGCCGATCCGGTCGAAAACCGACCGCAGGACGGCGAAGCCCAGGGACCAGAAAAGTGCGTACTCGCCGGAGGGGACGGCAGCTTCTCCGGGGTTCGGGGCAAGCGCGGATCTGGCATGGTGGGGAACGGACCCCTGCAGCAGCCCGTCCACGCCGCCGCCAGCCGCCCAGGCCTGCAGATCCGCATCCGGGTACAGGTAGCGCGGCGTCGCCATCACCAGCCCGCCGGTACGCTGCAGATCAGCCAGCAGCTGGGCGAACATGTCCGGGGCCGGGATGCAGTCCACATCAAGGAAAACCAACGTACGGGTCTGTGCGGCAGCGGCGGCGGAATTGCGGGCGGCCCCCAGGGGCAGCGGTGCCCCTGAAGCCGTGTCAACATGAACCACACTGAGGGGCAGCGTCGCCTTTGGCGGTACAGCCCCGGGCTGGTTCATGTAGCAGACTACTATCTCTGCCGGCAGCCGGGTGGAGCGGTGGATTCCCTCCACGGTCCGGGCCAGGTGCCCGTCCCGCCCGGAGCTGATGATCAGTACTGAAAACGGCTCGTCGCCGCCGGTGTGCTGCATGGGTTCCCTCCGCCACAGGCGCTCCCTCTGGCGCCCGGAATAGTAAGTATACTGAAGACAGTTCGCGGATGGGGCCGGATCCGGCCCGGGAAAGGTGCAGCCAGTGGCAAATTCAGGGGCGGCGGCAGGTACAACCATCAGGGTGGCAAGCGTGCCGCACAGCCAGGTTTACATTCGGCACACCGGCCGTGTTCCCGGTGACTCCCGGCCCGGCGGCGTGGAGCGGCTGCCGGACCCGGATCCGCGCAATCCCGGCCAGTCAACGGAAGCAACCTGGTGGCCCCCGGTCATGCTGGACGCACAATGGATCCGGGAGAACGCCTCCACATTTGACCTGATGCATATCCACTTCGGATTTGACGCCATTTCTCCCCAGGACCTGCAGGCGGTGACCGACGAGTTGGAGGCGCAGGGCAAGCCGCTGGTCTACACCGTGCATGACCTGCGCAATCCGCACCACCTCACACCGGAAGCCCATGACGCCCAGCTGGACGTGCTCATTCCTGCAGCCGACCAACTGATCACGCTGACGCCCGGGGCAGCCGCTGCCGTTCAGGCCCGCTGGGGCCGGCGGCCCGTTGTGCTGCCGCATCCGCATGTGGTGGAGCTGGAGGAACTGGAACGGCGCCAGCGCATGCGGCTTTCCCGGGAGCCGGGGGACGGGTTCCGCGTAGGCGTGCACTTGAAGAGCCTGCGTCCCAACATGTGCGACGGCTTCATCCTGCCCGCGTTGCTGGCAGCGGTGGAACAGCTGCCGGGTGCCGTGCTGCAGGTCAACGGGCACCCGGACATCCTCACCCCCGGCGGGGACAAATACCGTCCCGAGCTGCGCCGGTGGCTCACGGATGCCGAGGCGGCGGGGCGCCTGGAACTGCAGGTCCGGGATTATTTCGATGAGACGGCTCTCTGGGACTACCTTTGCTCCCTCGATGTGTCGGTACTGCCGTACCGGTTCGGCACCCACTCCGGCTGGCTGGAGGCCTGTACCGATCTGGGCACCAGTGTGCTGGCGCCGTCCTGCGGCTTTTACGCCCAGCAGCGCTCCACCGTGACGGAGTTTGTGCACACCGAGGAGGGTCTGGACGAGCAGTCACTGGCTGCCGCGCTCAAAGGGCTCTACGCGCATCGTCCCTGGCCGGGCTTGTCCCGTGCGGAGCGGACGGAGGAACGGCGGGCCGTGGCGGCAGCCCATGAGGACATCTACGCTTCCGTGCTGGCAGATTGACCGGCGGCCGGGCCGCGGAGACCCTGCTCCAGCCCGGCCAGGAGTTCCGGTGTCAGCGGACTGCCGGGAAAGCGCGCCAGCCGGCGCAGGGGAAGGCTGCCCATGAGGGCCAGCGCGCCGGCGAGCCCGCCCGCGGGGGCGTCCCCGCCGTCGTCGGCCGCATCTGCCAGCGCAGCAAGCAGCTGCTGTCCCCGAGGATCCGCCAGCCACTCTGCAATGGTCGAATCGAGGCCGATGGATCCTGCCGGGGCAGTGCCCGGCAGCTCCACGGTGCCGCTGAGCCGGAGGTCCCGGGAGGAGGACCCGACGTCAATCCGGTAGGTTCCGGGATCCGTAATCCACCGGTGCACCGCCGGATCGAACCTGGACAGCGCCGTCAGCGGCAGGTCAAAGGCCACCTCGGCTGTCGCGTCAGGTGCCAGGAACACCTTGCGGAAGGCCCTAAGTTCGCGCGGTGGTGCGGGGGCGGTGCCGTCCGGAACGCCCGCATACAGCTGGATGACTTCGGCTCCCGCACGGCTTCCGGTGTTCCGTACGGCCAGCCGTACCGATAGCGCCGTTTCTTCGCCGGTCCCAGCGGTCTCCAGCGTCAGTCCGCTGTAGTCGAAGCTTGTGTAGGAGAGCCCGTGGCCAAAGGGGAAAGCGGGTTCCACCTGCCGGGCGTCGTACCAGCGGTAGCCGACGAAGATTCCCTCGCCGTACCGAACCGTCCCGGCCTCGCCCGGGTAATTCCCAAAGGCCGGTGTGTCCTCGATGCGGTGCGGGAAGGTCTCCGCGAGTTTCCCGGACGGATTCACGGCGCCTGTCAGCACATCAGCAAGCGCCTCGCCGCAGGCCTGCCCCGGAAGCCACGCTTCGAGGACGGCAGGCACGTCCGCCGCCCACGACGTTTCAACCGCACCGCCGTTGAAGAGCACCACCACCGTCCAGGGGTTCGCTGCCAGGACCGCGGCGAGCGCCGACAGCTGGTTGGCCGGCAGGGTCAGGTCCGGACGGTCAAATCCCTCGGATTCCTGCTCTTCGGGCAGGCCGAGGAAAAACAGCACCGCGTCAGCGGCAGCCGCAGCGGTCTCCGCCTCGGCTACCAGTGTTTCCCCGGGTTCCCCGTCCAGCCGGTAGCCGGCGGCAAAGTCAACGGCTTCGAAACTCCCCGCCAGGGCGTCCAGCGGCGCGCTGACCCGGGTGGGGTTCACCTGGGAGGAGCCTGCTCCCTGGAAGCGCGGTGTCCGGGCCAGTTCCCCCACAACCGCCAGCCGGAGCCTGGGGGACAACGGCAGGATTGAACCCTCGTTCTTGAGCAGCACCATGGACTGTGCCGCCGCTTCCCGCGCCAGCCGGTGGTGTGCGTCCGGATGCACGGGCTCCCTGCCGGGTGATGCCGTCCGCTCTGCCAGATGCAGCAGCCTGGCCACGGAGGCATCCACCATCTCCCGATTGATGGTGCCTGCATCCAGCCCTGCTTCGAGCTCGGCCAGGCCCAGGCCGTTGCTTGCCGGCATTTCCAGGTCCAGGCCGGCGTCCAGGTCGGCGGCGCGGTCCGTGACGGCGCCCCAGTCGGAAACGACAACGCCGTCAAACCCCCAGTCGCCGCGCAGCACCGTCTCCAGCAGCCAGGGGTTCTCGGCTGCGTGGATCCCGTTGACTTTGTTATAGGCGGCCATCAGGGACCAGGGCCGGGCGGAGCGGACGACGGTTTCGAAAGCCTTCAGGTAGATCTCCCGCAGGGTGCGGTCATCCACCGACGCGTCAATGCGCATGCGGTCCGCCTCCTGGTTGTTGGCAGCGAAGTGTTTCGGGCAGGCGGCCACCCCGTGGGCCTGTACGCCCCGGACCCACGCGGCACCCAGTTCCCCGGCCAGCAGCGGATCCTCGGAAAAGTACTCAAAATTCCGTCCGCACAGGGGCGTGCGCTTAATGTTCAGTCCCGGGCCCAGGACGACGTCGACGCCGGCGGCCGCCGCTTCGCGTGCGGTCGCCGCGCCCAGCCGCGCCAGCAGGTCCGGGTCCCAGGAACAGGCCGTGAGGCACTCGGCGGGAAAGCAGGTGGCCTCTACGGCGTCGCCCAGGCCCGGCTCGTCCTCGTTGCGGGGCCGCCGGATGCAGGGATTGGCATGTGCCGGAGTCTAGGGCCCGCCGCTGCGTCCCGGAAGAGCAGACCAGCCGATGCCGGCGGGCGGGCTGCCGCATCGCCGCGGGGCCTGTCGGCGGTCCGGGTGCGGCCGTTAGTGTTTGCGCTAAGCACCTGCGGCGGTGACGCGTGCCGCATGACGGGAGCAGACCCATGATTACCCACCTGGACCGTTACCGGCAGATCGCGGAAATCCTCTCCCGCAACGGTTTGGGCTTCCTCGTCTCGGCCCTTGGGCTGGAAGGACGGCTGCCGTTCCGGCGCCAGGAGCAGGCCGAAGATGCCGCACGCCGTCCCAGCCGGCCCGAATACCTGCGGATCGCCCTGGAGGAACTGGGACCCACCTACATCAAAATGGGTCAGCTGCTCTCGACCCGGCCGGACCTGCTGCCGCCGGCTTACCAGCGGGAACTGGCCAAGCTGCAGGACGACGCCGAGCCGGTGCCCTGGCCCCTGATCCGCGAGGAGCTGCGCCAGGAGCTGGGCGCGGAACCGGAAACGGTCTTTGGTTCCTTCGACACCGACGCGATGGCCAGTGCCTCCATCGGGCAGGTCTATCCCGCGACCCTGAAGGACGGCACCTCCGTCGTCGTTAAGGTGCGCCGTCCCGGAATCAGCGCGGAGGTGGAGCAGGATTTGGAGATCCTGCAGAACCTTGCCAGTACGGCCGGCAAACACTGGGAGGCCGCCCGGGACTACGATCTCCCCGGCCTGATGGACGAGTTCGCCCGGACCCTGCGTTCAGAACTGGACTACCTGCAGGAGGGACGCAACACGGACCGGTTCCAGCTGAACTTCGAAAACAGTGCGGCCGTACAGATTCCCCGGGTCTATTGGGACCACACCACCTCCCGGGTGCTGACCATGGACCGCATCACGGGAATGAAGGTTACGGATGTCGAGGCGCTGGATGCTGCCGGGATCGACCGGCCGGCGCTCGCCGTCGCTGCGGCCGGGGTCGAAATGCAGATGGTGTTTGACGACGGGTTCTTCCATGCCGATCCGCACCCCGGAAACCTCTTCGTGGAGCCCGGCGGACGGGTTGGCCTCATTGACTTCGGCATGGTCGGCGAGGTGGATGAAAAGCTGCGGGGGCAGCTCTCGGCTCTTTTTGTCGGCATTGTGCGCAAGGACCCGGAGCGGATGACCAACGCCATTGTCCGGTTGAACGCATCAGGCCGCAGGGTGGACCGGGTCAAGCTCCGGATGGATTTAGAGCCGCTGATCCGCATGTACTCGGGCAAGAGCCTGGCCGCTGCACCCGTGGGCAGTCTGATCACCACCGGACTGGGGATCCTCCGCACCCACCACATCCAGCTGCCGAGGGAGATGGCGCTGCTCCTGCGGATGCTGATCATGACCGAAGGCATGGGGGAGGTGCTGGACCCGGACTTCAGGATGGGCCCGACCCTGGCGCCGTATGCCCGCCGGATGACTGCACGGCAGCTGAACCCGGTGAACTACGCCCGGCGGCTGGGCAGGGCCGGAGCGGAAGCGTTGGAACTGGGAACCGAACTGCCGGACCAGGTGCGGCGGTTGATGGAAACCCTGGACGTCGACGGCATGGAGGTGCACCTGCGGGCCGAAGAGCTGCTCCCGCTGGTCATCCGGCTGGAGCGGGTGGGAAACCGCCTGGTGGCAGCCATTTTCGCTTCCGCCTTCATCCGCGGCGTGGGGGAGCTGACCCTGGGGGATGCCTCGCGCTGGAAGTCGTGGCAGGCGCCCCTGATGAGCGCCGGGCTCGCGTCCACCGGCGCCTTGGGCGGCTACATAGCCTGGACGTCGCGGCGGGCCCGGCTGCGCGGAGTGTAACTGCCCGGGATGCAACTGCGCCGTGTGACCGCAGCAGTTGTTCTTAACCGGGACCGGGCGGCCCCCGAAGGAGCCGCCCGGTGACCACGCTGTGCGGTCTACCTGTACGGGTTCGCCGGGGCCGTGCCGGACGGAACGGCCGTGCGGCGCATGCCCAGTTCGGCCGTGGGAACGTGCGCGGTTTCCTTGGCGGTCAGCGCCGATACGGCGGCGATGGCGCAGATGGCTGCCGTGAAGTAGCTGGTAACCACCCAGCCGCCGGGCTCCAGGCCGCCAATGGCGGCAACAATGGAAGGCGCGAAGCCGGCCATCAGGAAGCCAAGCTGGGTACCGATGGCAAGGCCGGAGAAGCGGACCCTGGCACTGAACATCTCAGCGTAGAAGGACGGCCAGACAGCGTTGGCGGCCGCGTAGCCGCAGGAGAAGACGGCAATCGACAGGGCGAACTGGAGGAGGGTGTTTCCGGACTCCATGGAGAGCAGGTAGAACGGCATGATGACGGCGCTGGCTACCGCTCCGTAGACAAAGACCGGGCGCCGCCCGATCCGGTCCGCCAGGCGGCCGAACAGCGGCTGGGTGAACAGTGCCACGAAGTTGCCGGCCACTACGAGCCAGAGCGTGATGTCCGCATTGACGCTGCCGACTTCCGTGCCGTACTTGATGGCGAGTGTTCCGTACACAGTGGAGACCGCAGCGATGAAGGCGCAGCAGATGACGCGCAGTACATCGCGCCAGTGGTCCTTCAGCAGCACGCCTACCGGAAGCTTGACGATTTCATTGCGTTCCTTGGCTTCGGTGAAGGTGGGGGTCTCGTGCAGGGAGCGGCGGATGAAGTAGGTGACGATAACTACCACTGCGCTCAGCCAGAACGGGATGCGCCAGCCAATGCCGTACTTGATCTCGTCCGGCAGGGCTACCACCGGGATAAAGACCAGTGCTGCCAGGATCTGGCCGCCCTGCGTTCCGGTCAGCGTCCAGGACGTGAAGAAGGAACGCCGGTTGTCCGGTGCGTGTTCCAGGGTCATGGAGCTGGCTCCGGCCTGCTCGCCGGCAGCGGAGAGACCCTGCATGAGGCGGCAGAAGACCAGCAGTGCGGGAGCCCACCAGCCGATGGTGTTGAAGTCCGGGAGGCAGCCGATGAGGAACGTGGAGCCGCCCATCAGAAGCAGGGTGAACATCAGCACGCGCTGGCGGCCGACCTTGTCCCCGAAGTGCCCGAGGATCACGGCACCCACCGGGCGGGCAATGTAGGCGAAACCGAAGGTCGCCAGCGACATGATGCTGGCCTGGGCATCAGCATCGGGGAAGAAAACGCGCGGGAAAATCAGCGCGGCGGCGGAACCGAAGATAAAGAAGTCGTAGTACTCAACGGCACTGCCCATAAAGCTGGCAGTGGCGGCCTTGCGCGGGGACTTGCCCGGCGCTTTTCCGGCGGGGGCGGATGCGTCCATTGCATCTCTCCTGACGTAGGGCATGGCGGTGTGGGGTGGGACGTGGGGCAGGAAGCCTTGGCGGTGTCCGGTAATGCCTGGCTCAAGTGTGCGCTATGCGTACACATGTGCATCCTCCGTACACTTGCAGTAATGTAACTCACAGCCGGATACCCCGGCAACTATGACTTGCCCGCCGGGCCGTTCCGGCCTGGAATGAGCGCACGGCAGCACACTGCAGACCGGAAGGACAGCCCCATGAGTGGCACGGAGGAATCGTTCGTCGTCGGATTGATCGGAGAAGGCATCACAGCCTCCCTTACTCCTCCCATGCATGAGCGTGAGGCCGACGTGCAGGGCCTGCGGTATGTCTACCGTCCGGTGGACCTGACCCGGCTCGGCCGTCCCGGCTCGGATGTGGGGGATCTGCTGCGCTGGGGCCGAGACCTCGGCTTTAATGCCTTCAACGTCACCCACCCCTGTAAACAGCTGGTTCTGGCCGAACTGGACGAGGTGTCCGACGACGCCGCACGCCTCGGCGCGGTCAACACCGTCCTGATCCGGGACGGAAAGCTCATTGGCCACAACACCGATTTCTCCGGCTTCAGCGGTGCACTGGCCGCAGGGCTGCCGGATGCGGCGCTGCGCTCCGTGGTCCAGCTCGGCGTCGGCGGAGCCGGAGCGGCCGTGGCCTATGCCCTCCTGAAGGCCGGCACCGCGGAACTGACGCTGCTGGACCTGGACCCGGGCCGCGCCGCCGAACGTGCCATGGCACTGGCACAGCTTTTCCCGGACCGGCGGGTCAGCTCCGGAACGCCGGCAGACCTGCCCTCGGTGCTGCCCGGGGCCGACGGACTGGTCCACGCAACACCGGTGGGCATGCACTCCCACCCCGGGCTCGCCGTGGACCTGGAGTTGCTGGACCCGGCCCAGTGGGTCGCCGACGTCGTGTACCGCCCGGTCGACACTGAACTGATCATCGGCGCCCGCGCCAAGGGCTGCCAGGTCCTGGACGGCGGCCGGATGGCGGTAGGCCAGGCGGTCGACGCGTTTGAACTGATCACCGGCATCCGGCCGGACGCGGCGCGGATGCTTGCCCACTTCCACGAACTGATTGCGCAGGGACGCTGATGCGCACTTCCATCGCCACCGTCTGCCTCAGCGGAACACTCGAAGAGAAAATGCGCGCCTGCGCCGACGCAGGTTTTGACGGCATTGAAATCTTCGAGCCGGACCTGCTGGTCTCACCCTCCAGCCCGGAACAGATCCGGGCCCTCGCCGCCAGCCTGGGACTCGCCCTGGACCTCTATCAGCCCTTCCGCGATTTCGAGGGAGTGGAGGAGGACCAGCTGGAGGAGAACCTGCACCGGGCACAGGCCAAGTTCGCCCTGATGAACAGGCTGGGCATCGACACGATGCTGCTGTGCAGCAACGTCGGTACGGCTACCATCAGCGACGACGCCGTGGCGGCTCGGCAGCTGCGCCGGCTCGGCGACACCGCAGCCCGTTACGGAGTGAAAGTGGCCTACGAGGCCCTGGCCTGGGGCCGCTATGTTAGTGACTTCGAGCATGCCCAGCGCATCGTGGACCTGGCCGACCATCCCAACATAGGCACCTGCCTGGACAGCTTCCACATTCTCTCCCGCGGGTGGGACCCCGCCGCGATCGAGAAGATCCCGGCCGAGAAGATTTTCTTCGTCCAGCTCGCCGACGCACCGGAGCTGTCCCTGGATGTCCTGTCCTGGAGCCGGCACTACCGGGTGTTTCCCGGTGAAGGGGCCTTCGACCTCGTCGGGTTCATGGCCCATCTGGTCCGCAGCGGCTACGACGGCCCGGTCTCGCTGGAAATCTTCAACGACGTGTTCCGCCAGACCGCCGAAGAACGTACCGCCGTGGACGCCATGCGGTCCCTGATCTGGCTGGAGGAGCGCACCTCGGCATACCTCGCAGCGAACGGCGGAGCCTCCTATCCGATGTCGCTGGCGACTCTGCCGCGGGTGGCGGAACCCAGCGGCTTCAACTTTGCCGAGGTCAAGGCGGAAAACCCGGAGACGGTGTCCACGCTTCTTTACCAGCTGGGGTTCACCTTCGCCGGCCGGCACCGGACCAAGCCCGTGCAGCTCTGGACCCAGGGCGGCGCGCGGGTCATCATCAACGGCCAGCAGGCACGGGGAATGGAGCCCGGCATATCGGCTCTGGGCCTGGACGTGCAGGACCCGCAGGCCGCGGCTTCACGCGCGCTGCAGCTTCGGGCACGTCCGGTGAACCGCCGCAGCCAGGCGGACGAACAGGTCCTGCAGGCTGTGTTCGCCCCGGATTCAACGGAAGTCTTCCTTTGCGAGGCAACGGCTGACGGAACGGCCGCGTGGGCCGGTGAATTCAGCCGGCCGGCAGATACCGCCGGGACGGACGGGGATGCGTATACATCCGCCGAGGCCGGGACGGGAGAGCCGCTGATCTCTGCCATCGACCACATCAACCTTTCCCAGCCCTGGCAGCATTTCGATGAGGCGGTGCTCTTCTACGAATCCACGCTGTCCCTAGCACCGATCGCGTCGCAGGAGGTGCCCAGCCCCATGGGCCTGGTCCGCAGCCAGGTCATGCGCAGTGTCGACGGCGGTGTGCGGCTGGCGCTGAACATCGCCCCGCTCATTGTGGAGTCCGGCCCGGACAGCGGGGAGTACCCCCAGCACGTCGCTTTTGCCTCCACCGACCTGATTGCCACGGCCCGGCGGGCAGTCGAGCGCGGGCTGAGGTTCCTGCCGGTACCGGCCAACTACTATGAGGACCTTGCCGCCAGGTTCCGGCTCGACCCTGCGTTCCTCTCCGCCCTGCAGGAATTGAACCTGCTGTATGACCGGGACCCGGACGGGGAGTTCCTGCACTTCTACACCGCCACCGTGGGCAACGTGTTCTTTGAGGTGGTGGAGCGGCGCGGCAGCTATGACGGCTACGGTGCCCCCAACGCTCCGGTCCGGCTCGCCTCGCAGTACCTGGCCTCCAGGACTGAATCCCGGCGCGGAGAAGGATAGCGGTGGAGGAGGCCTACTACGTCAAGTCCGTCGAGAAGGCCTTCGCCATCCTTGCCGCGTTCACTCCGGACGTTCCCGAACATACCGTGAGTACGGCAGCAGCGGCGGCCGGGACCAGCCGGGCCGCCGCCCGTCGGTTCCTGCTCACCCTGCGGGATCTGGGCTACCTGGGCGCCCAGGGAAGCGTCTTCCGCCTGGCCCCGCGCACCTTGGACATCGCCTCCGCCTACTTGGCGCACCTTTCCCTGCCGCAGGCAGCCGAGCAGCACCTGAAGCAGCTCTCCGCGGAACTTGGCGAGACAACCTCGCTGTGCATCCTGGACGGAACCGACGTTGTCTACGTTGCACGGATCACGTCGCTGCGGCTCCTGCGGGTGGCGGTGAACGTGGGAACCCGTTTCCCGGCGTGGGCCACCTCCATGGGCCGGGTGCTGCTGGCGCAGCTGCCGGCCCCGGACCTGGAAGCCTATTTCGCGGCGGTCCAGCTGCAGCAGTACACCCGCAGCACCGTTTCCTCAGTCGAGGAGCTCCGGGAGGAGGTCCGGCTCGCCGGCCTCCGTGGCTGGGCGAAGGTTACCGACGAACTGGAAGAGGGCCTGCGTGGTGTCGCCGTGCCCGTCGCGGGTGCGGACGGCACAGTGGTCGCAGCCGCAAACGTGTCCCTGCAGCTGCATAGTTCGGAAGGGGCGGAGACAACGGTTCTTCCGCAGCTGCGGGCCGCCGCGGACCGGATCACCAGGGATCTCGGCGGCCGCGGCGGCCCGGCCGGCTAAACAGTTACTCGCTGTATTCGCTGGCCTTGTAAATACTGAGCCCCAGCGACTTAGCCACCTGCGCGACGGCACGTTGGGCCTTGACGCTGTTGCCGGCCGGATCCAGGGGCGGCGCGAAGCCGGCTATGGCCAGCTTGCCCGGCATCACGGCCATAATCCCGCCGCCCACCCCGCTCTTGCCCGGCAGACCCACTTGGTACGCCCAGTCACCGGACGCGGTGTACATGCCCTCCATGGTCATCTCCGCCAACATGGCCGGCACATGCGCGGCTTGAACCACGCGGTCCCCGGTCAGCGGGTTTACGCCCTTATTGGCAATCGTGGCGCCCATGGCGGCCAGATCCCTCGCCGTCACCAGGGTGGAACACTGCCGGGTGTAGACATCGCAGGCTTCCATCGGATCCGAATACATGGTGCCGCCCGAGTACAGCAGCCAGGCAATGGCCCGGTTATGGAAGTTGGTGGACTGCTCGGACTCGTTCACCTCATCACTGAGCCGGATTCTTCGCCCGGCAAAGGCGCTCTGGACCTGCAGGATGGCTTCCCAGCGGTCCTCGGCGGTGTCGCCCGGTATCAGGGAGACAGTGGACATGGCCCCGGCGTTGACCAGCGGCGACACGGGAGCGTCGCCGTGCAGGGCCACGGAGATGACCGAGTTGAACGGTTCACCCGTTGGATCCGCACCCACCTTCTCCTGGAACGTTTCCAGCCCCACCTTTTCCATGGCCCAGGCCATGGAAAAGACCTTTGAAATGGATTCCAGCGCAAATTCGAAGCCCGTGTCACCCATCTCAAACAACTCGCCGTCGGCGGTCATCACACAGACACCAAACAATGCCGGGTCCACCGAGGCCAGATAGGGGATGTAGCTGGCATTCTTTCCGCCAGTGTCATCCTTATGATCCGCATAGGCGGTTTTCACGGCGTCGGAGATCGCTCTCTGGTCGAGTTTCATACCGCACTGCTCCCGCCTGTGCTCCGGCCTTTGCCCGGCGGCCTGGTTGAACCGGGCGCCGGGACGGCACCCGAGGTGGCCGCATGCTCGCCCTCATGCCCGGACGGCTGCGCGTGGGCGGGGGGATGCGGTGCCTTGGCATGCCCCCGGCTGGCGTCCTGCGAGTACGTCAGCGGTGAACCGGAAGCTTCCGCTTCCCGGGTGAGCTGCTGCGTCGAAACACTGGACTCCGTCACCGTGCCCGGATTCGAGTGCTCAATCTGCCAGGTAAACGGCACGAACGGGCTGGCGGGGTCACGCCAGTGCGGCTTGCGGAAGGCGTAAATGATGAACGGCAGGATCACCATAATGGCTGCACCGGCTACCAGAATGCCCACATAGACGGCGGGGGAACCGACGGCGATCTGGGCGGGCGGGATGAAGCTGAAGGAGAAGGCCATCAGCGCGCCCAGGAAGCCGACTCCGGCGACAATCCACATGCCCACGTCTCCGCCGGGCACCCGGTAGGGCCGGGGGCGGTTCGGCTGGCTGTAGCGCAGGTAGATGGCCGCCGCGAACATCAGCATGTACATGATCAGGTACAGGATCACGGTCAGCTGGCTCAGGATCTGGTAGGCCGCCTGCACGGACGGCAGGACCACATAGATGAATCCCAGGCCAGTCACCACAAATGCCTGGAAGAAGAGGATGTGCGTGCCCATGCCGTGCTTGTTGGTGTGTTGCCAGAAGCGCGGCAGGTAGCCGGCCTTGGCAACGGCCAGCATGCCGCTGGAGGGACCGGCCACCCAGGTCACCACGCCGGCCAGGACCCCCAGCAGGAGCATGGCCGCAACAATCGGTCCGGCCCAGCCGATACCGGCCCACTCGAACATGTCGTTATAGGAGGTCAGCAGGGACTGGGTCAGGTTGATATCCGCCTGCGGCACCACAAAGGCAATGGCCAGGGTGCCGAGGACGAAGATGATCACTGTGCCGGCTGCGGCAATCAGCACCGCAATCGGATAGTCGCGCGTCGGGTTCTTCACTTCCTTCACGTGGATGGCGTTCATTTCCATGCCGGCATAAAAAAGGAAAATCGACGCGGCCAGCACCACGTTGGAGAAATTGCCGAAGTCCGGCAGAAGTTCACCCCAGCCCATCTGGATCTGCGGGGTGTTTCCGGCAAAGAAATAGGAAAAACCGAGCACGATCAGGATGATGGCCGGAATGATGGTGCCGATGATTCCGCCCCACTGGCTCACTCGTGAGAAGGCCTTCGCTCCGCGGAACGCGATGAAGGTAGCCAGCCAGTAGACCACCAGGACCACTGCCAGGACGAACAGTTTGTTGCCTGCCAGCTGTGAGTCCAGGTTTTGATCTGTTCCCGTATAGGCCAGCGACACCGCACCGAAGGTCAGTACCGTGGGAAACCAGATAGTGACTTCGATGAAAAGCATAAACATGGCCAGGAAGGCCCAGCGGGGCCCGAAGGCCTCACCGACCCAACGGAAAACGCCGCCCGTTTCCGGCCAGCCCGTGGCCAGTTCTGCTGCGACGATGGATACCGGGATCAGGAAGACAATCGCGGCAAATACGTAATAGAAAACGGAACTCAAACCATATTCCGCCTCCGAGGGAAGTCCGCGGAGGCTGACCACCGCCACAATGTTCATCACGGCCAGGGCACCGATGGTGATTTGCGCTTTCTGCTTCGCCGAAAGCCCCTGCTGATCGTTCGTGGATGCAGCTGAAGCGCTTGCCTTCGAATCGCTCATTCAACTCACCTCCTGGGATTAGTGGTGGAACCCGGGGTGCTCCGACTCGCGGGGCATGGGCGCACTCAGTTGTTCCAGGTACGCGGTTTCCCGGCGGATGTCCGTGAGCAGATTGTCCGCCAGGTCCATGCTCAAACCGTTGCGGACCACAATCCGTTCAACTGTCAGGTTCGCCAGGTCATCCGGCATGGGATAGGCGGGAACCAGCCACCCCTTGGTGCGCAGTCGCTCCGCCAGATCGTAGAGATTCCACTTATCGGTATGCCCCTCCTTCAGCCGCCACGCGAAGACCGGGATGTCGGAGCCGTCATTCCACAGCTCGAAGGGACCGATCTCCGCAATGTTGCTGGACAGATAAAGCGCCACGTCCTGGGAGGCCTGCTGCACTTTGGCATAACCGTCCCTGCCCAGCCGGAGGAACAGATAGAACTGCAGCACTACCTGCGCCCCGGGCCGGGAGAAGTTCAGCGCGAAGGTGGGCATGTCCCCGCCGAGGTAGCTGACGTAGAAAATGAGGTCTTCCGGCAGCCACTGGCGTTCACGCCAGACCACCCAGCCGAGGCCGGGATAAACCAGCCCGTACTTATGTCCGGACGTGCTGATCGAGTGGACCCGTTCCAAGCGGAAGTCCCATTCCAGGTCCTGCTGGATAAACGGGGCAATCATCCCGCCGGACGCGGCGTCCACGTGGATGGCGATGTCCAGGCCGGTGGAGGACTGGATCTCGTCCAGCTTGGCGGCAATCTGCTTCACGGGTTCGTACATGCCGGTATAGGTCACACCCATAATGGCGACCACGCCGATGGTGTTCTCATCAACGTACTTTTCCAGTTCAAAACCGTCCAGGCACTTATGCTCCTCGCTGATGGGAACCAGCCGGGCTTCAATGTCGAAGTAGTTGCAGAACTTTTCCCAGCACACCTGCACTGCCGAGCTCATCACCAGATTGGGTTTGTCCGTCGGTTTCCCCTCGTCGCGGCGCTTGTGCTGCCACAGGCGCTTCAACGCCAGCCCACCGAGCATGCAGGCCTCGGAGGAGCCCACCGTGGAGGTTCCGATGGTGCCCTCCGGATTGGGGGAGTGCCACAGATCCGCGAGGATGCGCCAGCAGTTCTGTTCGATCTGCGCTGTCTGCGGGTATTCGTCCTTATCGATCATGTTCTTGTCGAACGTCTCGCTGTAGAGCCGGTTGGCGTAGTCGTCCATCCAGGTGCTCACGAAGGTCGCCAGGTTCAGGCGGGCGTTGCCGTCGAGCATGGTCTCGTCATGCACAATCTGGTACGCGGTCTCGGGCAGCATCTGCCCGTCATTCAGTTTGAACTTCGGGGCTGACGTTTCCTCGCCCGGACGGGCGAATATGGGATTGACGGTCACTGAATCAGGTTTTTTCTGCGCCATTTTGGAACCCTCTCGTCGACGGAATGCCTAGCGGCAAGGCCGCAGTGAACGGCGGTCATATCCCCACAGGGCAGCGCACCAAAAACTATACGCGGGCCGAAAATGCGTGACTAGGCTGGCTCGGCATGCTGCCCCTCCCACAGCCGAACCGTCCCGAAAGCGGGCGCAGCCGGCACCGTTTCGCCCGGCTTCCATTGAGCACGGCCGGGGCCGGGCATAGCCTTGCTGGACCACGGCCCGCCTGCTCCACAGCCGGCTGCGGAGCACCGGACCGTGACCCGCCCGGACCATGACATACAGGAGGATCCCATGGCTTCACTTGCGCGCAGGGAACGTTTCGAACTGCCGGAACCGGTTCGGAAATTCTTTGAAGGGGACTGGGAGGTGCCGGCCTTCCCGGTGGAGGAATACCGGGACGGACCCACCATGGTTGTCCGGGCCGAACTGCCCGACATCGATCCCGATACCGGCCTGGACGTAACAGTGAGCGACGGCGTGCTGCAGATCAAGGGGGAGCGCCGCCAGGAGACGGAACACAAGGACCGGCATGGATACCGTTCGGAGTTCCGCTACGGCTCGTTTTCGCGGGACATTCCGCTGCCCACGGGCAGTGACCAGGACGCGGTGAGCGCGACGTACAACGACGGGGTCCTGGAAATCCGCATACCTGTGCCGGAGCCGGGGGCCTCGTCAACGAAGATTCCTATTTCACGGGGCTGAACCGGTCCCGAAGACACGGTATGAAGGCATCCCCGGCGGCGCGGCGCACACGGGCCTATCCCGACTGGCTCGTCATCACCACGTTGGCCTGTGGCGGCATAGTGGTCTCGCTGGAGAAGACGGCGGTGGTACCGCTCCTTCCGGAATACCCCCGGATCTTCGGCGTCACCAGTGACGACGTTTCCTGGATGGTGACCGTAACGCTCCTTTGTGCCGCCGTCGCAACACCCATCGTCTCCCGGCTCGCAGACATGTTCGGGAAGAGGCGGATGCTGCTGCTCGCCATGGCCATGATGGTTGCCGGTGCCTTTGCCGCATCGCTCGGCGGTACGTTCGCCTGGGCCCTGGTTGGCCGGGGCCTCCAGGGCTTTGCGGGAGCCGTCATCCCGGTGGGTATCAGTATCCTGCGGGACACGCTTCCGCAGAAGAAAATCGCCGGCGCGGTGGCAATGATGAGCGCCAGCTTCGGCATTGGCAGCGCGCTGGGGCTGCCAATGTCCGGGCTCATCTATGAACGGCTGGGATGGGAAGCCACCTTCTGGGTGGTGGGCGTGATTGGCGCGGTCCTGATGCTGGCCGTCTTTGTCTTTGTGCCCGAGTCCGGGGTGCGGACCCCTGGCCGCTTTGACTACACGGGGGCGGTGCTGCTGTCCGCAGGAATGACCGCCCTGCTGCTGGCCATCAGCAAAGGCGGCGTCTGGGGCTGGACGAGTTATCCGATTATTGCCCTTTTCACCGCAACCGTGGTGTTCTTCGCTCTCTGGTTTCCGGCAGAGCTGCGCAGCGGACAGCCGCTGGTGGACCTGCGCACCTCGGCCCGGCGGCCGGTGCTGCTCACCAATGCCGCAGCTGTGCTGGTGGGGTTCTCGATGTACGCGAACATGCTGGTGACCACTCAGCAACTGCAGCTCTCCCCGGTCACCGGGTTCGGGTTCGGGCTGAGCGTGCTGGTGGCCGGGCTGACCATGATCCCGTCGGGACTGGCGATGGTGGCCGCTGCGCCCGTTTCCGCCCGGCTGACCAACTCATTCGGAGCCAGGACCACTCTGGTTTCCGGGTGTGCCGTCATGGCCGCGGGGTACGCATCCCGGGTGGTCCTTGTCCACTCGGTCACTCAGATCATCATCGGGGCAGTGATCGTGTCGATCGGAACGGCCATGGCGATGGCCGCGATGCCGACCATCATCATGAGCAACGTGCCGTTGACGGATACGGCGGCGGCGAACGGCGTCAACACGCTGCTGCGCTCCGTCGGGACCTCCACCTGCAGCGCCGCGGTGGCCACCATCCTCGCTTCGCTCACCCTGCGGGCCGACGGAACGGTCTTTCCTGATCTGGATGCCTTCCGCACCATCTTCGTGTTCGCCGGACTTGCGGCGCTGCTGGCCACGGGTATCTCCTGCCTCGTGCCACGGCCGGTACGGCGGGAGGCAACTCATCCGCAGCTGCATGGGGCACCGGGGCAGCCGGAGCCGAAACCCGCGGATGAGAAGCAGGAAATCATGCTGCGCGGCAGGATGCTCGCCGACGGTGCACCGGTGTCCGGCGGAACGGTCACCGCGCTGGATTCCGTAGGCGCCCGGGTGGACTGGGCACGGGCCGATGACGCCGGACGGTACAGCGTCGTGCTTCCCGGCGACGGCCACTACGTACTGGTGGCCACTCAGGCTGCCTGGCAGCCGGTCACGGAAGTACTGGCGTTCCCCGGCGCCCCGCAGGAGCACGATATCTCCTTCCGGCACCGCCGGACCCTCTCCGGCACCGTCCGGCAGGGCGGCAGGGGTGTGCCGAATGCCCTGCTGATCCTCCTGCGGCCGGGCGGGGAGGCTTCCATCGCCACCCGTACGGATGACGGCGGGAACTATGATCTGCCGCTCCCGGGCTCCGGTGTGTACATCCTGAGTGTCGTTGAACCGGACGGAGTTGGCACCCACAGCAGGCGGCTGTCCTTCCCGTTGGAAAACAGCATCGTCGACATAGAGCTGGATGCCGGCGGTGACGGCCGAACCGGTATACGGTTCTGAGGTCAGGCGCCGCTTGCCAACCTCAAGCCTCCGGCGTGCGCCCCACGGCCCGCGTGATCCGCGTAGCCTGCCCGGGAGGAGACCAACGGCACATCCACCGCTTTGGTGCCCGCCCGCCCGAGCGCATACGATCATTCAGGCGTAAAGCGGGCCTCGACGGAAAACGACGTGCCGAGGCGGAATCCGCAGCCCGGATCCCTTCAATCTGTCTTCAGTTAGGTATGTGGTGGACCTCACCCTTATGGTCGCGCTGGTGATTGCGCTGGCGCTGTTCTTTGATTTCACCAATGGCTTCCACGACACCGCCAACGCGATGGCCACCCCCATCGCCACCGGTGCAATCAAGCCCAAAACCGCCGTCGCGCTGGCAGCAGTCCTGAACCTGGTTGGCGCCTTCCTCTCCACCGAAGTGGCCAAAACCATTTCCGGAGGGCTGATCCGCGAAGGCGAGGGCGGCATTCAGATCACCCCCGTCATGATCTTCGCCGGCCTTATGGGAGCAGTGATCTGGAACCTGATCACCTGGCTGAAGGGCCTGCCCAGCAGTTCCTCCCATGCCCTGTTCGGCGGCCTCATCGGCGCAGCCGTGGTCGGTGCAGGCTTCGGTGCGGTGGACTTCTCGGTCCTGATGTCCAAGGTCATCCTGCCGGCGCTGATCGCACCCCTGATCGCCGGTTTCGTCGCTTACCTGGCAACGAAGCTCGCCTATCGGATCACCCGCCGGCATGACCCGGATTCCGGAAACAAACTGCCGCGACGGCGCGGCGGCTTCCGGTATGCCCAGATCTTCTCGTCCTCCCTCGTTGCACTGGCCCACGGCACCAACGACGCGCAGAAGACCATGGGCGTGATCACCCTCGTCCTGATTGCCGGTGGTCTGCAGACCGCCGGCACCGGCCCGGAATTCTGGGTGGTCACCGCCTGTGCCGTCGCCATCGCAGCAGGCACCTACGCCGGCGGCTGGCGCATCATCCGCACCATGGGGACGGGCCTCACCGAGGTGAAGCCCGCACAGGGGTTCGCCGCTGAAACAAGCACCGCAGCCGCCATCCTCGCCTCCTCCCACCTGGGCTTCGCACTGTCCACCACACAGGTGGCCTCAGGCTCGGTCATCGGATCAGGTTTGGGTCGCAAGGGCGCCGAGGTGCGCTGGCGTACGGCAGGCCGGGTCGGCAGCGGCTGGCTGCTCACGCTCCCGGCTGCCGCCGCCATGGGTGCCATCGCCGCGATGATCGCCCAGCTGGGTATGGTCGGCGTGGTGGTGGACGCAGTCGCCGGCACCGCAATCATCCTGGGTATCTTCCTTTGGTCCCGCCGGAACCGTGTTGGCCATGACAATGCCGTGACCAACATCGAAAGCGCGGGTGAGGTGGTCCGAATCAAGAAGACCCGCAGGAAGAACCAGAACGGCAAGACTGCCGGCAAGCTCAAGGAAGGTTCCAAATGAACATCCACTGGCTGGACTACCTCACGGTCTTCGGAGTCACCCTCCTCGCAGCGCTGACGGTAGTGGGCATCTATTCCTTCGGGGTGCGGCTCTACGCCGTGTCCCTCGATGAGGAGGACCCCACCGCGCCACGGAACCGCCAGGCCCTGGCCAAAGCCGGCGCCTTTACCTGCTTTGCGCTCAGCGGCGTCGCGGTCCTGTGCGGTATCTACCTGATCGTGCCGGCACTGCACGGGTAGCACGCAGAAAACGGCAAAGGCCTGCGGGATCATGGCGATCCCGCAGGCCTTTGCCGTTCCCGCGCAGTGCCTGCCGGGGAGCGCGGGCGCGCTAGCTCCGGCCGGCTGTTTCCACAGCCTGCTCCGGGGCATAGAACGGGTAATCCGTGTAGCCCTCGGCTCCGAAGGAGTAGAACGTGGTGGCGTCCGGGGTGTTCAGCGGCAGGTTGTCCTGCCAGCGCCGAGCGAGATCCGGGTTGGCGATGGCGGGGCGTCCCACCACCACGGCGTCCGCCAGGCCCTCGGCCACCATCGAGACGGCCTCATCCCGGGTGGTGACAACGCCGAACCCGGAATTCAGGAACACCGGCCCGCCGAAACGGCTGCGCAGGGTCTGCACCAGCTGACCGGCAGGGTCCCGGTGCAGGATGCTGAGGTAGGCGAGCCCCAGCGGGGCAATGGCATCCACCAACGCGCCGTGCGTGGCCAGGACATCTGCCGGGTCCGTCTCCAGGGCACCCTGGACGTTGTGCTCGGGGGACAACCGCAGGCCAACCCTGTCGGCGCCGATTTCCTCCGCCACCGCTCGCACCGTTTCAATGACAAACCGGGCACGGTTCTCCGGGCTGCCGCCGTAGCCGTCCGTCCGCTGGTTGGCTGCGGGGGAAAGGAACTCGTGCAGCAGGTAGCCGTTGGCGCCGTGCAGTTCCACGCCGTCGAAACCTGCATCCACTGCGGCCCGTGAGGCGCGCACAAAGTCCTCGATGACCCCGGCCAGCTCACCGGTCTCCAGTGCACGCGGCACCGGATACTGCTGCTTGCCGTCATAGGTATGCGAGAGGCCGTCCACTGCAATGGCGCTCGGTGCGACCAGTTCCAACCCGCCGGTGGTGTTGGTGTGGGTGACGCGCCCTGCATGCATGACCTGCGCGACTATGCTGCCTCCGGCGTCGTGCACGGCATCGGTCACCTTCCGCCAGCCATCCAGCTGCTCTGCGTCCACCAGCCCCGGCTGCCCCGGGAACCCCTGGCCCTCACGGCTGGGATAGGTGCCTTCACTGACAATCAGGCCCAGGGAGGCGCGCTGGCGGTAGTGCTCCACCATCAGGGGGCCCGGAATACCGTCCCGTCCGGCCCGCTGACGCGTCAGCGGTGCCATCACCAGGCGGTTGGACAGCTTCAGGCTGCCGGCAGTCATGGGGGAAAACAGATTCACTAAGTAACTCTTCCTGTAGATTGCCGCCGTCCGCGCCCAAGGGGACGCCGGCGGCGGCAGGTTCACTCCATAGCGGACAACCCCGTTGCCGGCAGGTCTATTCCTGTCCGGGCCCGCACGCCATAACCGGGACACCGTTTTAGCCGGGGCACCGTTTTCCGCGGCATGCGCGCTGGCTAGCATGGGCCCATGACCCGGGCCGTGTACTACGCTTCAGCTTCCCTGGACGGATTCGATGCCGCCGGGCTGGAACCCCTGGGCAGCGAGGCGCCCGCTCCGGCAGGCGCCGTCGTGATGGGCGCAGGCACCTATGCCCGGCTCCGGAGACAGGTGGAGGCGGATGGAACGGCTGCCTGGGACTGTCCGCCGACCCCAGTCTGGGTTTACACGCACCATGAGTTTCCCGGCGTGGAAGGAGCGGACATCATGTTTGTCCGCGGGCCCGTGGCGGAGTTCGCTGCCGACATCGCGGCCTCTGCCGCGGGCGGGGACGTCTGGCTGCGGGGTTCGGGTGTGGTCGCCCAGTACCTGGAGCACGGGCTGCTGGACGAACTGCGTCTGACGCTGCATCCGGTCATGCTGGGCAGCGGACAACCGGTGCTGCCGGCGACGGCCGGCCGGCCTGCACGGCTGCTGGGAGCAGTGCCGTCCGCGGACGGCACTGTCCTGCTTAGCTACGGTTTCGGTTAGCTGCGGGTTCGGTTAGCGGGACTCACGGATCATGTTGGTGATCCGTGCGGTGGAGAGCCTGCGGCCCTGGTCATCGGTCATGACCACTTCGTGGGTGGTGAGGGTGTTGCCAAGGTGCAGGGCGGTAGCGGTCCCGGTCACCAGTCCGGAGGAAACGGACCGGTGATGCGTGGCGCCGATCTCAATACCCACGGCATGCCTGCCCGGGCCGGCGTGCATGCCGGCGCCGAAGGAACCCAGGGTTTCGGCCAGGACCAGGTGGGCTCCGCCGTGCAGGATGCCGGCCACCTGCTCGTTGCCTTCAACGGGCATGGTGGCCACCAGGCGGTCCGGCGACATCTCGAGGAAACGGATGCCCAGTTTCACCACCAGCCGGCCGGGGCCGTGCGAGGACAGCCAGCCGTGCATCTCTTCCGGAATGCCGGCCTCGATCAGGTCGCGCTTGTACGGGTTCGTGTCCGCCTCGGAGCCGGCCTGGCCCGGCGTGAAAATCTCGCTCATGGCAACTAGGCTTGCATTTGTGAGTGAATCTACCAAACTGGCCGCAACACCCCTTGAAGACAGCAACAGCGAAAGCCTCGAAACTCCCGGCAGGAGCGGCACCGGTGCCGGTGCGGACAGCGCCGCAGAAACCGCCGCAGCAGGCAGCGCACCGGCCTCTTTGGGCAGCGTCAACGCCGGCGGACACAACCGGCTGCTGGTAATCGACGGGCATTCCATGGCCTTCCGGGCGTTCTACGCCCTGCCGGCGGAGAATTTCTCCACGGACACCGGCCAGCACACCAATGCCGTCTACGGATTCACCTCCATGCTGATCAACCTGATCAAGGAAGAGAAGCCCACGCACGTAGCAGTGGCCTTTGACCTGGACACCCCCACCTTCCGCTCGGAGGAGTACACCGAGTACAAGGGCGGCCGGAACAAAACCCCCGAGGAATTCCACGGACAGGTGGACCTGATCATCAAGGTCATGGAAGCCATGCGCATCCCCACCCTCTCGATGGACGGCTATGAAGCCGACGACATCCTCGCCACCCTGGCCGCAAAGGCCTCCGACCGGAACTGGGACGTCATGGTGGTTTCCGGTGACCGGGACGCGTTCCAGCTCGTGGATGACCACGTGACCGTTTTCTACCCCAAGAAGGGTGTTTCGGACCTGCCGCGGATGGACGCCGCCGCGGTCGAGGCCAAGTACCTGGTGCCGCCGGACAAGTATTCCGACCTGGCAGCGCTGGTGGGCGAGAGCGCCGACAACCTTCCGGGCGTTCCCGGCGTAGGGCCCAAGACGGCCGCCAAATGGATCAAGTTGTACGGCGGACTCGAAGGAATCCTGGAGAACCTGGACGCCATCAAGGGCAAGGTGGGGGATTCCCTGCGCGCCAACATTGAAGACGTCAAGCGCAACCGCAGGCTGAACCGGCTGCTGCGGGACCTTGACCTGCCGGTGGACCTGGACGCGATGGCTGCCCGCCGCCCGGACCGTGAAGCCATCGAGGAACTCTTCGATGCCCTGCAGTTCAACGCACTGCGCAAGCGCCTCTTCGACGTCTACGGCGAGGAGGAAGGTCCGGACACCGCACATGCGGAAGTGGCCGCGCCGGCCCACAGCACCATCACCGAAGCGGGTGCGCTCCAGGACTGGCTGCGTGCCACCAACCAGGCCCGCACCGCCGTCCAGCTGGTGACCGAAGGCGCTGCCGCCTCCCGCGACGTCGTCGGTATTGCCCTGGTAACGGACGACGCCGCCGCGTATGTGCCGCTGACCGAGCTCGACGCCGACGCCGAGCAGGTGCTGGCGGCCTGGCTCGCGGACCTGGACGCTCCCAAGGTGGTGCACGATTTCAAGGAGGCGTACAAGGCACTGTCCGCCCGCGGCCTGCACCTGGCCGGAGAGGTGGATGACACTGCCATTTCCGGTTACCTCATTCAGCCGGACCGCCGCAGCTACGATCTCGCGGACCTGGCCCAGTACCACCTGCGGATGAACATTGTGCCCGCCGCGGCAGCGAGCAACCAGCTGGAGCTCTCGCTGGGTGATGAGGACAATGCAACCCCGGCCGTCTCCAAGGCTTTTGCAGCGCTGCGCCTCAGCGAGCACTTCGCCGGCCAGTTGGTGGACCGCGGCGCGAACCAGCTGCTGGGCGGGCTGGAACTGCCGCTTTCGGAAGTCCTGGCCGAAATGGAACTTGCCGGCATCGCGGTCTCCGGAGAGAAGCTCGACCGGCTGCTGGATGACTTCAGCGCCACCATCACCCATGCCAGCGAGGAAGCCTTCCGGATCATCGGCAAGGAGATCAACCTCGGCTCACCGAAGCAGCTGCAGGCTGTCCTCTTCGACGAACTCGGCCTGCCGAAGACCAAGAAAATCAAGACTGGCTATTCCACGGACGCCGATGCGCTGACGGACCTCATTGTGAAGACCGGCCACCCGTTCCTGGAGCAGCTGCTGGCTTTCCGTGATGCGTCCAAGCTGCGCTCCACCGTGGAGGGGCTGCGGAAGTCAGTGGCCGACGACGGCCGCATCCACACCACGTACGCGCAGACGGTGGCGGCCACCGGGCGCCTGTCCTCGGTCAACCCGAACCTGCAGAACATTCCGATCCGCTCCGAGGAAGGCCGCCGCATCCGCGAGGTTTTTGTGGTCGGCGAAGGCTACGAAGAACTCCTGACCGCTGATTACTCGCAGATCGAAATGCGGATCATGGCGCACCTTTCCGGTGATGAAGGGCTGATCTCCGCGTTCCGTGCCGGCGAGGACCTGCACCGGTTTGTCGGCTCCCACGTGTTCAACGTGGCGCCCGAGGAAGTCACCAGCGCCATGCGCTCCAAGGTCAAGGCCATGTCCTACGGCCTGGTCTACGGGCTGAGCTCCTTCGGTCTGTCCAAGCAGCTGGCCATCCCGGTGGACGAGGCCCGCACCCTGATCCGCGACTACTTCGAACGTTTCGGCGCCGTCCGCGACTACCTGCGCGGCGTCGTCGAGCAGGCCAGGAAGGACGGCTTCACGTCCACGATTGAGGGCCGGCGTCGCTACCTGCCGGATCTGTCCAGCGACAACCGGCAGCTGCGCGAAATGGCTGAACGGGCCGCGCTGAATGCTCCCATCCAGGGTTCCGCGGCGGACATCATCAAGAAGGCCATGCTGGGCGTGGACGCGGAAATCAAGGCGCAGGGGCTGAAGTCCCGGATGCTGCTGCAGGTCCATGATGAACTGGTGCTCGAAGTCGCTCCGGGGGAACGGGATGCGGTGGAGAAGCTGGTCCGGGCCCAGATGGGCGCCGCGGCTGACCTCTCCGTGCCGTTGGACGTCTCCGTCGGCCAGGGCATCAGCTGGCACGAGGCCGGGCACTAGGAGCAGCAGTCACCGGGAAACACACCGCATATGGGGGAACGCATGGCACAGGCAACGGACAGTAAGGCAGACGGGCTGCGGATGGTTTCCTTTCCGCCCGGATTCGATCCGGAGGGCGCCGCGGATGCCCGCACGGCCCGCTGGTTCGACGCCGTCGACCTCGGCTTCCACGAGGATCGCACGGATCCCAAGCACCTGCGCGGGATTGTGGACGCGTATGTCCGGGACGGGCGGACGCTGACCGCCGTGTACGACGGCGACGCCCCCGAGTTCGCAACGGATCCGGCGGTACCGGTTGGCACCTACGCCACCATGCAGAACCTGCTGAACGCGGGTGGGCGCGAACTGCTGCCCGCGCATCTGATCACCATGGTGACGGTGCGCTCCACGCACCGCCGCCGCGGCATCCTGCGCCGGATGATTACCGGCGACCTCGCGCGGGCGAAAGAGTCCGGGCTGGCACTTGCGGCGCTGACGGCGTCGGAAGCCACCATCTACGGCCGCTTCGGCTTTGGTGCCGCCACGTCCGCTGCCGCCGTGGAAGTGGATATCCGCGGCGGCCTGGAGTTCTCCGCTCCGCCGCAGGGCAGTGTCGCGGTGGCAGACGGAGACAAACTGCGGTCCCTGGTACCGGAAATCCACCGCGCACACCTGGAGAACACCTTCGGCGCCCTCGGCCGGCAGCACTCCTACGCCATGCGCGCATCCGGGAAGTGGAGTGAGGAAAACACCGAACCCGACAAGGCGCTCCGCGGCCTCATCCGGTACAACGCGGCGGGTGTACCGGACGGCTACGCGGCCTACAAGTCACTGGGCTGGCGGCACGAGCCGCTCACCGTAAAGGTCACCGACCTCGTGGCCGCAGGGGAGGAGGCCTACCGGGAACTGTGGCGCTGCCTGGGTTCCCTGGACCTGATGGAAAGGCTGACCTTCTCCGAGGCTCCGGTGGAGGATCCGCTGCCCTGGATGCTGGCCGACCGGAGGCGTTACAAGGTCACGGGCGTCGAGGACGTCCTGTGGCTGCGCATCCTCGATCCGAAAGCGGCGCTGGAAGGCCGCGGCTACACCGGCGAGGGCTCGCTGGTGCTCGACGTCGTTGATCCGATGGGACTCGCTGAGGGAACCTTCGTTCTGGAGGTAAGCGGCGGCGTCGGAACCCTCCGCCCGGCCGGGGCTGACGGATCCACGGACCTTCCGCGGGCGGAACTGGATGTCACCGCCCTGGGCTCGCTTTATCTGGGGGCCGTCAGTGCCCGCACGCTGGCAGCCGCCGGGGGAGTGCGGGCCGGGGAGGGAGCCCTTACCGTCCTGGATGAGCTGTTCACCGCCGGGCCGGCACCGTATTGCAGTACCCATTTCTGACCACCTGAGTGCCCGGCGGATTTTTTCGCGTCCCGGATGACCGGCTCCCTTTGACCTGCGTTGGCGCGTCCGGCTAGACTGATCGGGCGCGTAATAGCGCGAGTTATTACCCATCCTGTCCATCTCCGGGCAAACAAGCTGTGTGTCAGAGGCGTTTTCGTGCCTAGGGCCTGCACTTGGGCAAGTATCTTGCTTGCGGCGGCCGCTAGGCCTGCTGCCGGTTAAGTGGAAACCAGCCCGGAATACAAAACAACTTCCACATCGGAGTCCCAACTACATGACCATCACCACCAACGAGAAGTCCGGTACCCCGCAGGTCGCCATCAACGACATCGGTACTGCCGAGGACTTCCTCGCCGCGATTGACGCAACGATCAAGTACTTCAACGACGGCGATCTCGTCGAAGGCACCGTTGTCAAGGTCGACCGCGACGAGGTCCTGCTCGACATCGGTTACAAGACCGAGGGTGTCATTCCTTCCCGCGAGCTTTCCATCAAGCACGACGTTGATCCCGGAGACGTTGTCTCCGTCGGCGATCAGGTCGAAGCCCTGGTGCTCACCAAGGAAGACAAAGAAGGCCGTCTGATCCTCTCCAAGAAGCGCGCACAGTACGAGCGCGCCTGGGGCGACATCGAGAAGGTCAAGGAAGAAGACGGCGTCGTTACCGGTACCGTCATCGAGGTTGTCAAGGGTGGTCTTATCCTCGACATCGGGCTGCGCGGCTTCCTGCCCGCATCCCTCGTGGAGATGCGTCGTGTCCGCGACCTGGCTCCGTACATCGGCCAGCAGATCGAAGCCAAGATCATCGAGCTGGACAAGAACCGCAACAACGTGGTCCTGTCCCGCCGTGCCTGGCTCGAGCAGACCCAGTCCGAGGTTCGTTCCACGTTCCTCAACAAGCTGGAAAAGGGCCAGGTTCGTCCGGGCGTTGTTTCCTCCATCGTCAACTTCGGTGCATTCGTGGACCTTGGCGGCGTAGATGGTCTGGTTCACGTCTCCGAGCTGTCCTGGAAGCACATCGACCACCCCTCCGAGGTTGTCGAAGTTGGCCAGGAAGTCACCGTTGAGGTTCTGGAAGTTGACCTCGACCGCGAGCGTGTCTCCCTGTCGCTGAAGGCTACGCAGGAAGATCCGTGGCAGACCTTCGCCCGCACCCACGCCCTTGGCCAGGTTGTTCCGGGTAAGGTCACCAAGCTGGTTCCGTTCGGTGCGTTCGTTCGCGTCGAAGACGGCATCGAAGGCCTGGTCCACATCTCCGAGCTGGCAGTCCGCCACGTGGAGCTCGCCGAGCAGGTTGTCTCCGTTGGCGACGAACTGTTCGTCAAGGTCATTGACATCGATCTCGAGCGTCGCCGCATCTCGCTGTCCCTCAAGCAGGCCAACGAGGGTGTCGATCCCGAGGGCACCGAGTTCGATCCGGCTCTGTACGGCATGGCCGCTGAGTACGACGAAGCCGGCAACTACAAGTACCCGGAGGGCTTCGACCCCGAGTCCAACGAATGGCTCGAAGGTTACGAGACCCAGCGCGCCGCTTGGGAGCAGCAGTACGCTGACGCCCAGGCCCGTTGGGAAGCCCACAAGAAGCAGGTTGCGCAGCACAACTCCGAGGATGTTGCAGCTGCATCGGAATCCAACGATTCCGGTACCACCAGCTACTCCTCCGAGCCGGCCGTTGCCGAGACGGGTGCCGGCACGTTGGCTTCCGACGAAGCACTGGCTGCACTGCGCGAGAAGCTCACGGGCAACTAATTCCGGATCCGTCACTTCGGTGATCCGGTTGCAGTAACCAGATAAAGGCGGGTCCCCACGAAAGTGGGGGCCCGCCTTTATTGTGCCGCTAAGCGGATTCCCGCTCCACCAGGGAGGTGGGCAGCCGGGTGATCCGCTCGGCCGGCCGGCCTTCGATCAGGTCCACCAGCACCTCGGCCATCTTCTCGCCCAGCAGGGAGATTGGATGGTGGATGGTGGTCAGCGCCGGCGTAAGGCTGGTGGCGTAGTAGTCGTCGTCGAAACCCACGACGGCGATGTCCTCGGGGATGCGCAGACCGTGTTCCCTGATCACGGAGTACGCCCCGGCCGCCATCTGGTCATTGGCGGCGAACACACCGTCCAGGGGACCGCGCCGGTCCAGCAGCCGCTGCATGGCTGCGGCTCCGGAAGCGACCGTGAAGTCACCTATTTCCACCAGGGCGTCCGTCAGGCCGGCACGGAGCACCTCACTGCGCCAGCCTGAGAGGCGGTCCACGCCCGGGGGCATGTCCTGCGGGCCGGCGATGGTGGCGATGTTCTTGCGTCCGGACCCGGTGAGGCGGGCGGTGGCCGCTGCCGCACCCTTTTCATTGTCCACTTCCACGAAGTATGCGTCCGCTGCGTTCAGGAGCGGACGCCCGGCAAAGACCAGGGGCAGGGAACCATCCAGGTGGGCCCAGGAATGATCGCCTGTATGGTGGGAAACCACCAGAACGCCGTCCACATTGCCGCCCAGGAGATAGCGCCGGGTTTTCTCCGGGTTCGATTCCGAGGATGTCACCATGTTGAGCATGTACTCGGTGGTGTTCAGGTACCGGGCAACGCCCTCGACGACGGCGGCGAAGAACGGATCCGCAAAGACCTTCGACGTGGATTCCGGGACCAGGAGGGTGACGGTATACGTGCGCCGGCTCGCCAGAGTGCGGGCAGCCCGGTTGGGTACATAGTTCAGGGCCTGCACGGCCTTCTGCACCGAGGCGGTGAGTTCCGGATCGACCGATGACGCGCCGTTGACTACCCGGGAGACCGTCGCCCGCGACACCCCGGCCAGGGCCGCGACCATTTCCAGGGTCGGGGCAGGGCGGACCTGGCCGGACTCAGCTTTCACCATGTTCTCCCTCGGGGCTGGGGCCGGGACATTCGGCCGATGCCCAGCTTACGGGACCTCACACCACCGAGCCCGCCGCGGTGGTGCTCCTGCCGGCAGCGATGAGCTGCCGGTACGCATGGCCGCTGTCCTTGACGGTCCGCTCCTGCGTCTCGTAGTCCACCCGGACAATGCCAAAGCGTTTGCTGTATCCCCAGGACCATTCAAAGTTGTCCAGCAGCGACCACACGAAATAGCCCCTGACATCGGCGCCCGCCGAGATGGCTTCCGCCACCGCCCGGATGTGGTCCAGGATGAACCGGGTGCGTTCGGTGTCCGGGACGCTGCCGTCGTCGAGGACCTCGTCGTCGTAGGCGGCTCCGTTCTCCGTGATGTAGAGCGGCGGCAGCTGCGGATACTCCTCACCCAGGCGCAGCAGCAGCGTGCGGAGCCCGTCGGGGTTCACCTCCCAGTCCATCCCCGTGCGGGGCAGGCCCCGGCTGGGGAAGGTGATGTGTTCGGCGCCGATCCACGGTGAGGCCGTGGGCCGGCCGGCGCCGCCGCCGTGCCCGTCGGAACCGGAGTCATCCGGATGCCCGCTGATCTGGTCGTCGTGGTAGTGGTTGACGCCCAGGAAGTCGATGGGCGCAGCGATGGTCTCCATGTCACCGGGCAGAATCAGTTCGTGCAGGCCGAACGGTTCCAGGTCATGGAGGGAATCCTCCGGATAGGCGCCGCGCAGGATCGGGTCCAGGAAGATGCGGTTCTGCAGGGAATCGAAGAGCCGGGCTGCCTCCAGGTCCACCGGATCAGCCGGATCGCGGGGGATGGAGTTGCTCAGGTTGAGCGTGATGCCCAGCTGCGCGGCACCAAGGCTACGCAGCTCGGTGACCGCCATGCCGTGGGCAAGATGCTGATGGTGGACGGCGGCAATTGCGGCCCGGGGATCCTGCCGGCCCGGGGCGTGGGCACCGGAACCATAACCAAGCAGTGAGGAACAGAAGGGCTCGTTGAAAGTGGTCCAGTGGTTCACCCGGTCACCCAGGGCGGCATAGACATCCTGTGCGTACTCCACGAACCGGCACGCAGTGTCCCGGTTCGTCCAGCCGCCGGCCTCTTCCAACGCCTGCGGAAGGTCCCAGTGGTACAGGGTGAGCCAGGGCAGGATGCCTGCCTCCAGCAGTTCATCCACGAGCCTGGAGTAGAAATCCAGGCCTTTCGGGTTCAGGTTCCCGCCACCGGGCCGCACCCGGGCCCAGCTGGTGGAGAACCGGTAGGAATCCAGGCCCAGCTCCTTCATCAGGGCCACGTCCTGGGGCATCCGGTGGTAGTGGTCCACGGCGACGGCGGGCGTGTCACCGTTCCGGACGTTGCCGGGCACCGCGGCGAAGGCATCCCATACGGATTCTTCCTTCCCGTCCTCGGCTGCGGCGCCCTCAACCTGCGCGGCGGCCGTGGCCGATCCCCAGATAAAGCCGGCCGGAAAGTTGTTCCATTCGGGGGTGTTGTTCGTCATTAGCCCTTCACTGCTCCCTGCATGATTCCGGATATAAGTTGTTTGCCTGCCAGCAAAAAGAGCACCAGCAGGGGAATGGTGGCCAGCACTGCGCCGGTCAGGACCACCGAGTAGTCCACGTACCGGGATGACTGCAGCTGGCTGAGTGCGGTCTGGAGCGTCGGGTTACCGGCGTCGAGCACCAGCAGCGGCCAGAGGAAGTCCGTCCAAGCGGACATAAACGTGAACAGGCTGAGGATGGCCATGGCCGGCCTCGCGGCCGGCAGGGCGACGTGCCAGAACGTGCGGATCATGTTGGCTCCGTCCATGCGGGCGGATTCAATCAGCTCGTCCGGAATCACGTCCACCAGGTACTGGCGCATAAAGAACACCCCGAACGCGGTTACCAGGGTGGGCACGATGACCGCACCGATTTCACCCGTCCACCCGAGGGTCCGCATCACCATAAACAGCGGAATGATGCCCAGCTGGGTGGGGATCGCCATGGTGGCCACCACGGCGACCATCAGCACCCCGTTGCCGCGGAACCGCAGTTTAGCGAAGGCATACCCGGCCAGCGTGGAGAAGATGACTACCGACACGGTGATGATGCTGGAGATCAGGATGCTGTTCCACAGAGCGGTCCAGAACGGAATGGTGTCCATCACCTCGCCGACGTTCTTCCAGAAGTTTCCGCCCGGCAACAGCGGGGGATAGGTCAGGCCCAGTACCTCATTGGACCGGCTGCCCACTATCGCCGACCACCACAGCGGGTAGGCGGATCCGATGAGGAAAGCCAGCAGCAGGCCGTAGGTCAGGAATCCGGGGCGCAGCCCGTTTCCGAACGCCCGGCTTCGCAGGCTCGGCCCTTTGCGGGGCGGAGCCGTTTTCCGTCCGGGCGCGGCTTTGCGCTCTATGACACTCACTTTTTCTTCCCTTTCACGGCGGTGCGGCCCCGGGACGGGCCGCCGGAGGCGATCCGCCTGGACAGCGCCAGGTTGATGATCCCGACCACAATGATCAGCAGGAACAGCAGCCAGGCAATCGCCGAGGCCTCACCGAAGTCCTTGCGCTGGAAGCCCATTTCCCAGAGGTACAGGACCGTGGTCTGGAACTGCCGCTGGGAGCCGCCGGCTTCCGTCGGGTCCAGGAGGCGCGGTTCCGTGAAGATCTGCAGTCCGCCGATGGTGGAGGTGATCACCACGAAGATCATGGTGGGGCGGATGCTCGGCAAGGTGATGCTGAAGAAGCGCCGGAAGGCGCCGGCACCGTCCAGGGCGGCGGACTCGTAGATTTCCCGCGGCACCGACTGCATGGCCGCGAGCAGGATCAGCGCGTTGTAGCCGGTCCAGCGCCAGTTGACCATGCTGGCCACCGCCACATGGCTGGGGAAGGTCTCGGTGCGCCACATGATGGGATCAATCCCGAAGTTCCCCAGGATGCTGTTGATGAGTCCGTAGTCCTCACCGAACATATTCGTGAAGATCAGGGCGACGGCCACGGGCGTCACCACGTAGGGGACCAGGACGCTCATGCGCCAGAAGGTTTTGGCCCGGATGTTCTGGTCCAGCACGGCGGCAATCAGCAGGGCGCCGGCCAGCTGGGGGATGGCGGAGAGCAGGAAGATGCTCATGGTGTTGAAGAGTGAGTTCCAGAAGAAGCGGTCTGCCAGGACGTTGGCAAAGTTGCCCAGCCCGACAAACTCGCCCTGGCCCTTCAGCAGGTGCCAGTCGTAGAGGGATACGTAGAACGTGTAGACGAGCGGGAAGAGGCCCACCAGCGCGAAAAGGAGAAAAAACGGGGAGATGTAGAGGTACGGCGAAGCCTTGAAATCCCAGACGTTAAGGCGCTGCCGGAAGGACGGTTTGGGCTTGTGCGCCGGCGCCGCGGGCGCGGACGGCTTGAGGGTTACGGTCATTTGAATTCTCACAGTCCATGAGGGGCCTCCGGTCTCCCGGAGGCCCCGACGGGGGAGCTAGTCCTGTTCGACCTGCTCGTTCAGCAGTTTGATTGCCTCTTTCCAGGCACCTTCGCCGTCCAGCTTGCCCTCATCAAGCTGTGTGAGAGCGGCACCGAAGACCTTCTCCTGGATGACCGAGTCATCCGGACCCTTGAACTGTGCCTTCACGCCTTCTGCACGGGAGGCAAGGATCGCTCCCGTAGGAGCGTCGTTGAAGACCTTGTTGGGTGTGGCATCCGCGGCAAGCTGCTTCTGTGCTTCCAGGGTGCTGGGGAAGTTGTTGGCTGCGGCGGACTGCTTGACCTGCTGTTCGGGGGCAGTGAGCCACGCGGCCAGCTTTGCTGCTTCCTCCTTGTGTTCGGACTCTTCCGAAACGGAGAGGAACGCGCCGCCCCAGTTGGACGCTCCGCCGGGGAAGACATCGGCGAAGTCCCACCCTGAGTCTTCGCTGCCGCCGGCTGATTCAAGCTGTTCCTGGATGGTGCCGAGCATCCAGCCCGGGCACACGAACGTAGCGAAGGAACCGTCAGTGAAGGCACGGCCCTTGCCCCAGTCCCACTTCTTCTCATTGCCGGACAGGCCGGCCTCGGTGCCGGCAGCGAGCTGCATGAACTGTTCCTTCATGGCGGCGTTGTCCTCAATGTTCAGTTCGCCGTCGGCAGTGTAGTAGCCCTCCTCCATCTGGTTGACCATGGAGTTCCAAACGAACCCGGACTGGTCGTACCAGCCGAGTCCGGTCTTCTCGTGGTATTGCTGGCCGAGTTCAAAGTAGCGGTCCCACGTGGCGTCGTCGCCGCCGAAGAGCTCGGCGACGGCCTCGCGGTCGCTCGGCAGGCCGGCAGCTTCGAAGAGCTTCCCGTTGTAGCAGAGACCCTGCGGCCCGATGTCGGTTCCGTAACCGATAACCCGGCCCTCGGCGTCGGTGCCCTGTTCGTATTTCCAGTCGACCCAGTTGTCCTTGATGTCCTCGGCCCCGTACTCGTTCAGGTCCACGAACTCGTCAGAGACCTCCATGACCGCGCCGAGCCAGCCTTCTTCGATGGCCACAACATCGCTGACGCCGGACCCGGCGGCCAGTTTGGTGAAGAGGTCCGTCTGGGCGTTGGCGCCGCGGTCGATGTTGTTGTGCCGGATCTTGATGCCCGGGTTCGCCTCTTCGTATTCATCGTAGAGATCGTCGTAGCCGAAGGTGCCGAAGGTGGTGATGGAGATTTCCAGTGGATCCTCCGCGGTTCCGGCCTGGCTGTCGCCGCCGCCGCAGCCGGCGGCGAGCAATGCGAGAGCTGCGGCGCCTGCCACCGCCCCTGCCCGGTGTTTAAAGTTCTTCACGGTCACTCCTTTGTGTGTGGGTCTAGCCGGTGGTGATATCTGTGTGGACCGTGCCGGGACAGCAACCGGGCCTGATCCGCCGGGGCGGGACTGAAAAGCGGATACCCAAAGAGAGCCGGTCCGCAAAATGCCGGAGAGAGCGCTCTCTGATCTCCGTGTGAGCCTAGGTGTGACAACGGTCACTGTCAAGAGAGCGCTCTCTCGCGTCGGAAATCAGCACCGGGACGGGCGGGTGGAACTCAGAGGCCGGAGGGAAGGAACGCCGCCGGCCGGGGGCCGGGAAGCCCGCAAGACCGACCGCTTAGGTGCGGGTGCTTAGGTGCGGGTGCTCACGGTGATAGTGAATTTGGGGTTGCGGGCCACTTCGCGGGTGGGGCCGACCAGACGGGTCAGGGCCGGCTTATAGCCCAGATGACTGTTCCATACCGTCCACAGTTCCCCGCCCGGGACGAGCACTCGGCCGGCGTCGGCAAACAGCTTCAGGGCGATTCCGGCATGCACGCTGGCACCGATATGGAACGGCGGGTTCAGGATCACCAGTTCGGCGGAACTATCCGGAATGCCGGCCAGGGCGTCATCCCGCCGGACCCTTACCCGGTCCGCCACACCGTTGGCTTCCATGGTCCGGGCCGCCGAGGCAGCGGCTGCGGCTGACTGGTCCGTGGCCAGCACCTGCATCTGCGGGCGGGTCAGCGCCAGATACGCGGCGATGGCCCCCGTACCGCAGCCCAAATCGATTGCGGACGACGCCTGCCGCGCCTGCGCCAGGTACGGCAGCAGGAACCGGGTGCCGATGTCCAGGGACGCGCCGGCAAACGCGGCGCCGTAGGCCCGCAGCTCCAGGGGTGCGGTGAGCCCGACGTCGTGCTGCTGGGCGAGCGGAAACCGGTCCACGGGCAGGCGGTCAGCGGGCAGCGGACCGGCTGCGGTCAGGATGCGGGATTTCTGCCGGGCCAGGCCGGCGGAGACGGAGCCGAACCATCGCCCCAGGACGGCGTTCATGGCGGTGGTCATGTGCTTGACCCTGCCCCCGGCATAAACCACCACCCCGGGATCCGCATGCCGCGCGATCAGTGCTGCGATTTCCTCCAGTGCATCCAGGGACCGCGGCAGCCGCAGCAGCACGGTGCGCGCTCCCTGCACGAGCGCCGGATTCAGCGGCAGCGAGCGGTACACCCGTGTCATCCCGGCGGCGTCGGCATTGCGCGCCAGCGCCAGCTCACCGGAATACGGATCCTGATGGACCCGCAGGTCCCGCACGCCGTGCAGCGCCGCTGCGCCCAGGGTCAGCGCGCCGTAGGCGTCCGAGATGACGACGACGCCGGCCGGGTCCGCACGCAGGCGGTCTGCGGCGGTGTCCAGCATCAGCCGGTCCGCAGCATCGTGGGCCTGCAGGTTCTCCGCTTCCACGTCCGGCCGGCGGCTGAGGTTCTCGAAAGAAAACCCGGGTGTCACGGCGAGGTCTTGCATCACAGGTCGATCCATTCTGTTCCAAGCGGTTCCGGGGTGCTGCCCCCGGCGGTGAAGGCTGCCAGCCGGTCGTGAAAAAGTTCGGCACTGCCCGGGGTGTCCGGCAGGGCCACGGTGATACTGGCTCCTGCCGCCCCGTACTCGGTGCCGGTGACGCTGAGGCCGGCATTCCGCAGGTCGTTTTCCAGCCGCCCCGCCTCGGCGTGGCCGGCCGGGACGGCATAAAGCTGCATCCGGCGGCGTACCAGCAGGGGAGCGGTGGACAGCGCAGCGGAGACGGATTCGGAGTAGGCCCGGACCAGCCCGCCGGCACCCAGCAGGATGCCGCCGAAGTACCGGACCGTTACTGCCGTGATGTCGCTGAGGTCGGTGGCACCGCCGGCCGTTTCCCGTTTGGTCAGGGCTTCCAGCATGGGGATACCGGCGGTACCCGACGGCTCACCGTCGTCGTTGGACCGCTGGATTTCGCGTCCGGGACCGAGGACAAAGGCACTGCAATGGTGCCGGGCATCATGGAACTCGCGGCGCAGCTCGGCCACCAGGGCCCGTGCCTGCTCTTCGGTTTCGGTCCGGCGCAGCACCGTGATGAACCGGGAGCGCTTGATCTCCAGCTCGGAGCGGTGCTCCGCGGCGAGGGTGGTGTAGCACCCCGCCGCCGCGTCGATATCACTCACCCTTTTAGTCTACTGGGCCGGCTGTGGCGGCCCAGGAACCCGCGGCCCCGGCGGTAGGCTGGGCTGCATGCTCAAGGTTGGACTCACCGGCGGGATCGCTGCCGGAAAATCCCTGGTGGCCCGCACCCTCGTGGAATGCGGCGCCGTATTGATCGACGCCGATGCCCTGGCCCGCGAGGTGGTGGAGCCCGGCACTGACGGACTCGCCGCCGTCGTCGACGCCTTCGGCCCCGCCGTCCTTGCGGAAGACGGCAGCCTGGACCGTGCAGCGTTGGCGGCAGTGGTGTTCGGTGACGCTGAACGCCGGGCAGTACTCAACGCCATCATTCATCCGCGGGTACGTGCCCTTGCCGCGGCGCTGGCGGCCGAGGCCCCGCAGGACGCCGTCCTGGTGCAGGACATTCCGCTGCTCGTGGAGACCGGCCAGGCCGGAAACTTCGACTTTGTGCTGGTGGTGGAAGCTCCGGAGGAGGAACGCCTGGCCCGGATGGTGCGGGACCGCGGGATGGATCCCGCCGCGGCACGGGCACGGATCGCCGCGCAGGCCACCGCCGGGGAGCGCGCGGCGGCCGCCGACGTTGTCCTGCACAACACCGGGACCCCCGAAGATTTGGTGGCCGCGGTCCGCCGGTTGTGGGAACAGACACTGATGCCTCTGAACAGGAGCAAACCGGGCGACGCCGGGCCCGGTTGATTCCCGTTCAGCCCGTAGCAAAGCGGACCACGGCTGACCGCAGGGCGGAGTAGTTTTGTAGACATGAGTCTTGCGCAGGACATCAAGAGAGTAGTGGCGCCCTTCGAGGTCGTCAGCGATTACCGGCCCGCGGGTGACCAGCCCACCGCCATCAAGGAACTGGCTGAACGGATCAACGCCGGAGAGAAGGACATTGTCCTGCTCGGTGCCACCGGTACCGGCAAAAGTGCCACCGCGGCCTGGCTGGTGGAACAGGTCCAGCGGCCCACCCTGGTCATGGTGCAGAACAAAACCCTGGCCGCCCAGCTGGCCAACGAATTCCGTGAGCTGCTGCCGAACAACGCCGTGGAATACTTCGTTTCCTACTACGATTACTACCAGCCGGAAGCCTACGTTCCGCAGACGGACACCTTCATCGAGAAGGACTCCTCCATCAACGAGGAAGTCGAACGGCTGCGGCACTCCGCCACCAACGCGCTGCTGACCCGCCGGGATGTCATTGTGGTGGCCACCGTTTCCTGCATCTACGGTTTGGGAACCCCGGAAGAGTACATCGAGCAGATGGTGACACTGCGGCGCGGCCAGCAGATGAACCGTGATGATCTGCTGCGGAAGTTCGTGGCCATGCAGTACGTGCGCAATGACATGGACTTCCACCGCGGCACCTTCCGGGTCCGGGGCGACACCGTGGAAATCATCCCGATGTACGAGGAAAACGCCATCCGCGTCGAGTTCTTCGGCGACGAGATCGAGAACATCTACACCCTGCATCCGCTGACGGGCGACGTCATCCATGAAGAGACTGAGATGTACGTCTTCCCGGCGTCGCACTACGTCGCCGGTGAGGACCGGATGCAGCGGGCCATCCGCAACATTGAGGATGAACTGCAGGTGCGCCTGGCCGAACTGGAATCCCAGAACAAGCTGGTGGAAGCCCAGCGGCTGCGCATGCGCACCACCTATGACCTGGAAATGATGCAGCAGATGGGTTTCTGCAACGGCATCGAGAACTACTCCCGGCACATTGACGGCCGCGGCCCGGGCACCGCCCCGCACTGCCTGCTGGACTACTTCCCGGACGATTTCCTGCTCGTGGTGGACGAGTCCCACGTGACGATTCCCCAGATCGGCGCCATGTACGAAGGCGACATGTCCCGCAAGCGGACGCTGGTGGACCACGGCTTCCGGCTGCCCTCGGCCATGGATAACCGGCCGCTGAAGTGGGACGAGTTCCTGGAGCGGATCGGCCAGACCGTATACATGTCCGCCACCCCGGGCAAGTACGAACTGTCCAAGTCGGACGGCTACGTGGAACAGATCATCCGACCCACCGGCCTGGTGGACCCGCAGGTGGTGGTCAAGCCCAGCAAGGGCCAGATCGATGACCTGCTGGGCGAGATCCGTACCCGCACCGAGCGGGACGAGCGCGTGCTGGTGACCACCCTGACCAAGCGCATGGCCGAAGACCTCACCGGGTACCTGCTCGAGCACGGGGTCAAGGTGGAGTACCTGCACTCCGACGTGGATACCCTGCGGCGCGTGGAGCTCCTGCGTGAGCTGCGCATGGGAACCTTTGACGTGCTGGTGGGCATCAACCTGCTCCGTGAAGGCTTGGACCTGCCAGAAGTGTCGCTGGTGAGCATCCTTGACGCTGACAAGGAAGGCTTCCTGCGTTCCTCCACGTCGCTGATCCAGACCATTGGCCGTGCCGCACGTAACGTGTCGGGTGAAGTGCACATGTACGCCGACCGGATCACCGACTCCATGGCACACGCCATCGACGAGACCAACCGGCGCCGCGACATCCAGATTGCCTACAACAAGAAGCACGGCGTGGACCCGCAGCCGCTGCGCAAGAAGATAGCCGACATCACCGATCAGCTGGCCCGTGAGGACGCCGATACCAAGGCACTGCTGGAGGAAGCGGCCAGGAACAAGAAGGCCAAGGGCAAGGGCAAGGCTGTCCGCAAGGACGGACTGGCCGCTGCCCCCGCGGAAGACCTGACCGAGCTGATTGCCTCCATGACCGAGCAGATGCATGCGGCCGCGGCCGAGCTGCAGTTCGAACTGGCCGCCCGCCTGCGCGACGAGGTGGGCGACCTGAAGAAGGAACTGCGGCAGATGCAGTCCGCCGGGCACGCCTAGGGCGGCTTCACCCGCATTGTCACTGCCCGGCGCTAGGCTGGGCTGATGGTTTCCCCTCAGGCCAGCCCCGCGCCGGTGCCCGCTGCTGCCGTGGATACCCCGTGGTGGGAAATACTCGGAGCCCTGGGACCCTTGGCTGTGCTTGCCGCGGCCATCCTCACCTTCGTGATCGGCTGGAAAACACTGGATCAGCGGCGCAGGGCGGATGCGGCCGCCCTGGAACAGCGCCGGGAAGCAGACCGGCGCTCTGAGTGGTGGGCGCGGGCACAGTGGGCCATCGATGCCTCCCTCTCCGAGGATCCCCACCGGCAGGAAACCGGTCTGGGTGTCCTGAACCTGCTGGCCCAAAGCGACCTGGCCGGTGAAGAGGAGGCTGCGATCATCAGCATTGCCTCCGATGAACCGCTGACCACCTTAATGGACGCGGCCGCAATAGTGGGGGACAATGACGGTATCGACGGGTCACCCACGAAGGAGGCGGAGCATGAGCAAGGCGATACCGCTGAGTCCGGAAGCTAGGCATGGCGGCCGGCCGGCAGCCACCGCCGTCGCGCACCGCCGCGACCAGGAACGCGTCCAGATCCGAGCCGCCCAACTGCGTGTCACCACGGACAAGAAACTGGGCCGGCAGACACCCGACTGGGTGAAGGAACTGGCAAAGAAGCCGTTGTAGCCGAAGGCTGCCGGCTCTTCGGCGGCCGCCGACGGAAGTACCCCCGGGTCCTGTGCCCGAGGGGATGGACAGGCCCTGACGGGCAACTGGGTGGGGGACAGGGTGTATCAGGGTAACCGCGGCAGTTCCGCGGCGAACGGCAACAGCCATCGCGCAATAATTGACGTGAACCAGACGCTCGTCTTCGACTTCGACTCACTCGAACAGCGGAGCCTGGAGGGTGGCCCGCCAACCGGCGCACCGCTGGGCGCCGATTCAGAGCAGGTGCTGCCTTTCGCGGGTGTCCTACGTGCCGCCGACCTGCTGAGCCGCCGCATCCTCCTGCTGGACGCCCAGTTGCTTGACGGTGCCTATTTCCTGACTCTGGGGCCGGACCGGATCCGGCAGATTCTCGGCAGGCCGGAGTCGCTGGACGGCGCGCTGGCTGTTGCCACGCGGAAACCTTCGCTGGAGGAGAGCCTGCGGGCCATGATGCTGGATGCCCGGAATCCAACGCTCCTGGCCGGTTTCGAGTTCTCTTCGCTGGCTGCCTTCGGCGCGGGCAGCGGACCGCTGACTGAAAGGCTGCGGGCGCGCAGCAGCACCCGCTTGCGCTCGAGCACAGCAGCGGAGGTGGCCTGCACGGTCGCAGCCGAACTTCAGGCAGCCACAGAGTCAGAGGATCCGGGTCATCTGGTGGAGGAACCCACCGGGGCTTTTGCACGGTTGGCGCGGGCGTGGCAGAGCTGGTTTGCCGAGGCCAATGACGGCCGTTTGCGCATTCAGCCGTGGTCCGGCACATTCGACCTGCCGGCCGCGTTGGAGCATCGGCCCGTCCCTGCAGCACTGCAGGCCCATGGTGGTCCGGTGGCGGCTGCACTCACGGTCCTGTCCGGGACTACGAAACGCTCCGACGCCCTGGCCTATCTGCGGCTGCATGCCTCCGAGCTGTCCGGACACCAAAGACTTCTGCGGGACTGGTGGATGAACGCCTACTTCGATGCCCTTGCCTCGATGCACGGCACCAACTGGCTTCGGTTCAGCGCCGATCCCGGCACCCAGGAATCCCTGCCCCGGAGGATTCCCCGGTGGCGGCGCACCCCGTCCGCAGAGGACAGCTCCACCCTCCAGATTCGCGGCAGCCTGGTCGGCATGCTTGGCGGGATGCCCTCACCGGTCTATGCACTGCTGCGCCACCAGGCCCGGGCAGCAATCAAGGAATGGCAGGATCATCCCAGCCAGAAGACCTCCGACGGGCTTGCCTACGCAGTCTCGCAGGCCGACGCCACCAGAAGCCGCAGCCAGGCACGCCGGGCGGCGTGGACCCGGGTGGGGCTGACCCTGGGACCGGCGCTGATCGGCACTGTCGCCGCTGATGCCTTCTCCAGCCTGTTTGCCGGTGTCGGTTCGGCCCTTGCAGCGGTGCTGGTTGGTGTTCCGTTGGCCGAGTTCCTCGAACTACATGAGTCAGGAAAAAAGAAGATGAGGGCCCACATCCATTTCCCGGCGGTGCAGCAATGAGTGAAGAACAGCAGGAACCTGAACTGGTCTATGCCTGGGACGGCCCGCCGCGGTTGGAGCTCTGGGCGCAGGAGGTCAGCCGCAACGGCAGGTCCTGGCGGCAGCACAAACTGGTGGCCGATCAGGGAACACCGGGGGTGGTGGTAGTCGGTGTCCATAACGGATGTGTGGCCATGGTGGAGCACTGGCGTCCCGCGACGGGCCGCTCGTTTCTCGAGTTTCCGCGCGGGTTCGGCACGTCCGGCCCCCAGCAGCACCGGGAGCCGGTGAACGAGGCTGCTTCGGAAGCGATCGTTGCGGACGGCGCCAGGGAGCTGCGCGAGGAAACCGGACTCGAAGGTAACGACTTCCGCCTGCTCGGATCCGTGTGGGCCGACAGCTCGTTACTGGCCGGGCCGGCCTACGTGCTCACTGCCACGGTGGCGTCCGCTGCCGGCAGCGGGGACCTGGACGGCGAGATAGACGGCCTTTTATGGATTCCGTTCGGGGACATTCCCGGTTTGATCGCGGCCGGCCGCATAGCCGACGGGCTGACGCTGTCCGCCTACACGCTGTTCTCGGCTGCGGGGTAGCCGCCACGCCTCAGGTGTAGCGACTCGATGCACGTCCATGCCGCCCCTGGGGACCTTGCCGAAGGCAGCCGGCCACCCTGCGGGCCGGCAGCATCAGCGGCTTGTCAGGCCGGACGCCCAGCGCAGCCGCCACGTTTTTGCGAGCGGCGACTCGGCACGGTGCGCGGCGGGGTAAAGGGTGGCGGCCTCTTCCCGCTTCCGTGCAGCCAGCTCGGGAAGCCGGCGTGCCAGCTGCCCGCTCACGGCTGGCATATTCGGGCTGGTCAATGCGGAACCGTCGTCCACCGCCCACCCGCTGCCGAGCGCGGTCAGCGAGGAATGCTTGACGTCGTAGTACCCCTTCTTCACGCTCAGGGCGACCCCGCGGGCACCCGCTGCCGAAGCCAGCAGATGGAAATGGAACCTGGTAGTGATCCATTGCTGGGAGGATCCTACGGGCAGCCCCTTGTTCCAGACCTCCGTAAACGGAATGAAGTTGTCGGCCGGAATCAAGTCGGCCAGCCGTGCATAGGCTGCGTGGTCGACGCCGGGGATGGCCTCGAGGTAGTACACCGGAGTCCCCTCCGCCGCGGAGCGGTTGATCAACGAGCGTGCCACGGCCACGTTGCTCTCGAACCTGCCATCGTCGTTCATGTCGTTCTGGATGCAGATGTAGAGGCCCGCCGGGCTGCCGGCCGCAAGCGATATTGCGTCTTGGGCGCCAAGGAACGCATCATCAAGTCCCTGCTCGAGACCGTAAGCGGCAGCGCTCTGAGCGTCACGGACACTGACATGGTCAAAAGCGTCAAAGAGTGCCGCTGCCTCGGCTTCGGTGCCGATCAGCGGCATGAGACCCTGTCCCGTGGCATACAGCCGCGCACCGGTAATGTCCTTGACGGCTTTCATGCCGGCGACGAGGGCCGTGTGCCGGGGCCAGACCCCGTTCACGTAACCGCCGCCGAGCAGATGCAGGGATTGGACGTCGCGGAGCTTGGCAAGCCCCAGGTCATACCGGGGGGACCCCTGATTCCTGATGAGATGAATTACCTGCTGCTCCGCCTCGGCCGGCGGAAGATCGCGGGCCTCCCACACAGCCCGCCACAAAGTGTTGGTGATGCGCAGGCGCGGATGCAAATCTCCAAAAAGCAGCTGCGCAGTGCCGGGTTCCGGACAGTCAAGCCAGACTTCGGTCTCGGCCGCCACCTCGGCCAGGTACCTGATCCACGAAGCGGTGATGAATTCGTCGCCGAAATTGGGGTGTCCGGCGGTAGCTACCAGGTAATAGGGCCGATTTTCCATCCACTCACTCTATCCGGCGTTTGTTCCTCTCTCCGTGACGCCAGGTGTGCGCGGCGCGCCTGTTATGCGTCCGCGCCACGCACCATGCCCAGTAGGCGGTTGAAGATCGCTTCGCCGTCGTCGGCAATGCCGTCGTGGTGGAAGTCGGCGCTTTCCCAGACCTGGAGTCCCTTCACCGCGGCTGCCGTTTCCAGGGACAAATCCCGGTCCACGTAGATGTCATCGGTGTAGACCGCTGCCGCCACGGGCACGGTGTTGCGTGCCAGCCGGTCGGCGTCGTACAGCCGTCCCCAGTCTGCCTTTTCCGCCAGCAGATCAGCGGTTTCCTTCAGCGGCACCAGCGCCGGATCCTCGTCGAAGTACCACGGATAAACCATTTCACCGGTGAACAGCGGCTCCGCGGCCGCGGGCTCGAACTCAGGGTGGGACTGCAGCACCCGCCACGCGGCCCAGTTCGTGGCTTCGCCCTGCCCGTAAATCGACTCGTGCATCACCGCGTAGAGCGGGTTTGATGCCCTGCTGACCAGGCCGTGCATGGTCTCCAGGAAGGTATCCGAAAGCCTGTCGCCTTCGGGAGTGGGCACAAAGGCCTCCTGCAGGAGGTAGTGCAGGCCGTCCACCCGGGTGTTGCCGCCCAGATACGAGCCGGCCATCTGGAAGCGCCGGACGGACAGGCGTTCGCCGGAGGGCAGGTATTCGGGGACGGTTTCCAGATGCCGGGCTATCCGTGTGGCGATGACTCGGTCGCCGGGGTAGCGGGCGAAGTATTCGTTGTTGCGGGCAGCCACGCGCCGGAAGGTGGCCTCGTACACCCGGTCGGCGGGACCGGTAAGCGGGGCGAGGCCGCCGGTGATCAGGCATTCCCGCAGCCCTTCCGGGGCGAAGGAGAGATACGTGAGGGTACAGAATCCGCCGTAGCTCTGTCCGTACGTGCTCCATGGCCCCGAGCCGAGCGCCTGCCGGATCAGCTCGGCGTCCGCCACAATGGAGTCCGCCCGGAAATGGGTCAGGTAGTCCGCCTGGGCGGCGGCATCACCGCGCAGGGCCAGGGTCTGCCGGTCCGCGGGCGTGGACAGCCCGGTGCCGCGCTGGTCCAGCATCAGGATGCGGAAGTGCTTGGCAGCGGCCTTGGTCCAGCCGCCGAGCTGCAGCAGGCGGCTGCCCTTGCCGCCGGGTCCGCCCTGGAGGTACAGCAGCCACGGCAGTTCCCGCACCCGGGCGGCGGGGAGGTCGGCGTCGGAGTACTCGCGGGCGAAGACGGAGATGCTTTCCCCGTCCGGTACGGCATGGTCCAGCGGAACGGTGAACCGGTGGTCGGTGACGTTCATGCCGCGCACCGTGTAGGGGGCCGACGCCGTGTGGGGGACGGGGAGAGGCGGTACCGGGGTGCTCATGCCGCTCCGTCCGAGTCCGCGGAGCCGCCGAAGGAGGACAGTGCCTCCCCGGTCAGCCGGAACGTGGTCCACTCGTCCTGCGGAACGGCGCCCAGGGACTTGTAGAACCGGATGGAGGGTTCATTCCAGTTCAGCACGCACCACTCCACGCGGGCGTAGCCGCGCTCGACAGCGATCCCGGCCAGGGTGCGCAGGAGCGCCTTGCCCATGCCCTTGCCGCGCGCCTGCGGCCGGACGTACAGGTCCTCGAGGTAAATGCCGTGGACGCCTTCCCAAGTGGAGTAATTCAAGAACCACAGCGCGAAGCCCTGCACCTGCCCCTGTTCCACTGCCACGTGCGCAAATATGGCCGGATGCGGCCCGAAGAGGTTCTTTTCCAGGGCCTCCACCGTGTTTTTCACGGCGTGTGGCTCCTTTTCGTAGATCGCCAGATCGTGGATCAGTTCCAGGATGACGGGGACATCTTCTTTGCGCGCGGGACGGATCTGCATGGGTTCCAGCCTAATCCAGCCGTCCGGCGTGAATGACCTTGATGACGGGGGCACCGGCCTCATCCGACGCGGCCAGATCCACCTCGGCGGTGATACCCCAGTCCAGGTGCCCGGCGGGATCCTTGAAGATCTGCCGGACTTCCCACTTGCCGGGAACCTCCTTGATGATCAGCAGGTTCGGGCCGCGGCCGTCGGGGCCGTCGTCAATGTCGTCGTGCTCCTCGAAGTACGCGTCCAGCACATCGGCCCAGCGGTCCGCGTCCCAGCCGGCCTCGCCGTCGAGCTCGCCCAGGGCGCGGTCATCCTCATCCGCGAAGAGCTTCACGCGGGCGAACATTTCGTTGCGGACCATCACGCGGAAGGCCCGGACGTTGGCGGTCAGCCGGTCCGGCACCGGCGGCAGCACGGGCTCGCTGCTGGCGTCCGGATTGACGCCGGAGGTGAGCTCCTCCCATTCGTCCAGCAGCGAGGAGTCGGTCTGGCGGACCAGCTCGCCGAGCCACTCGATGATGTCCTCCAGGTCCTCACGCAGCCGTTCCGGGGGAACCGTGTGCAGCAGGGCCTTGTAGGTGTCGGAGAGGTAGCGCAGCAGCACACCCTCGGACCGTGCCAGCGAGTAGAAGGCCACGTACTCGCCGAAGCTCATGGCCCGTTCGTACATGTCCCGGACAATGGACTTGGGGCTGAGTTCGAATTCGCCCAGCCACGGCGCGCCGGAGCGGTAGACCTCGAAGGACTGCTCCAGCAGTTCGGCCAGCGGCTGCGGATAGGTGACCTCTTCGAGCAGCGCCATCCGCTCGTCGTACTCGATGCCCTGGGACTTCATGGCCGCGATCGCCTCGCCGCGGGCCTTTTTCTCCTGGGCGGAGAGCACCTGCCGCGGCTTTTCCATGATCGCCTCAATCACCGACACCACGTCCAGGGCATAGGACGGGCTCTCCGGGTCCAGGATTTCCAGTGACGCCATCGCAAACGGGGACAGCGGCTGGTTCAGGGCGAAGTTGGGCTGCAGGTGCACCTTCAGCCGGACGGTGCGGCCGTCGGCGTCCGGCTCGGGCAGCACCTCGACAATGCCCGCGGTCTTCAGCTCGCGGTAAATGCTCAGGGCCTTCTTCATCAGCGCCAGCTGGGAGGAGCGGCTCTCATGGTTGCTGCTCAGCAGCTTCTTCGCGGCGGTGAACGGATCCCCCGGGCGTTCCAGCAGGTTCAGCAGCATGGAGTGGGTGATGTTGAAGCTGGAGGTCAGCGGCTCCGGGGTGCCGTCCACGAGCTTTTCGAAGCTGGGTTTGCCCCAGGACACAAAACCGGCCTGCGGCTTTTTCTTCACCACCTGGCGCAGCTTCTTCTGGTCGTCACCGAACTTCGCCTGTGCCTTGGCCATGGCCTTGGCGTTTTCGATCACGTGTTCGGGTGCCTGCACAACGACGGTTCCGGCCGTGTCGTAGCCCGCCCGCCCTGCGCGTCCGGCAATCTGGTGGAACTCGCGGACCTTCAGCGGCCGGGTGCGGGTGCCGTCGTACTTGGACAGCGCGGTGATCAGCACGGTACGGATGGGCACGTTGATACCCACACCCAGGGTGTCGGTGCCGCAGATGACCTTCAGCAGCCCGGCCTGGGCCAGCTGTTCCACCAGGCGCCGGTATTTGGGCAGCATGCCGGCGTGGTGCACGCCGATGCCGTGGCGCACCAACCGGTTGAGGGTCTTGCCGAAACCGGGCGCAAACCGGAACCCGGCGATCAGCTCGGCGATGCGGTCTTTTTCCTCGCGGGTGCACACGTTGATGCTCATCAGCGCCTGGGCCCGGTCAATGGCTTCGATCTGGGAGAAGTGCACCACGTAGACGGGAACCTGCTTGGTGGCCAGCAGTTCCTCCAGGGATTCCTGGATGGGTGTTTCCACGTAGTAGTAGTGCAGCGGGATGGGACGCTGCACGGAGGAGACCGTGACGGTGTCCCGGTTGGTGAGCTCGCTGAGTTCGTTGGCGATGCGGGTCATGTCGCCCAGGGTGGCGGACATCAGCAGGAACTGTGCCTGCGGCAGCTCCAGCAGCGGCACCTGCCAGGCCCAGCCCCGCTGCGGATCGGAGTAGAAGTGGAACTCGTCCATGATGACCGTGCCCAGGTCCGCGTCCGGCCCCTCCCGCAGCGCGATGTTGGCCAGGATCTCCGCGGTGCAGCAGATGATCGGGGCGTCCTTGTTCACCGAGGAGTCTCCGGTCACCATGCCCACGTTCTCCGCCCCGAAGATCTCGCACAGGGCGAAGAACTTTTCCGAGACCAGGGCCTTGATGGGCGCGGTGTAGTAGCTGCGCTCGTCATGGGCCATGGCGTGGAAGTGCGCGGCGATGGCCACCATGGACTTGCCGGAGCCGGTGGGCGTGGCGAGGATGACGTTGTTGCCCGTCACCAGTTCCATCACGGCCTCGTCCTGCGCCGGGTACAGCGACATGCCCCGGCTCTCGACCCATTCCAGGAAGGACGTGTAGGTCTCGTCGGGGTCAATGGTGGCGGTGGCGGAGGGACCGGAGGGCAGCTGCTCAAGAAGTTTCATGTCCATACCAGACTAACGGGGCCGCGCCGGTCGCGTTTTCCGTCCCTTTCCGGCGGTAGGCTCGGCGGCATGAAATGGGATCCGGAAAAGTACACGCAGTTCTCCTCGCACCGCGACCGGCCCTTCTTCGACCTCACCGCCCGGATAGCGGCGTCCTCACCCCGGCGGGTGGTGGACCTGGGCTGCGGCACCGGGGCACTGACCGCAGCGCTCGCCGCCCGCTGGCCCGGTGCGCAGGTCACCGGAGTGGATTCCTCGGCGGACATGATTGAGCAGGCCGGGGCACTGGAGGGAGCACCTCCGAATGTGGAGTTTGTCCGGTCCCGCATCGAAGACTGGGAACCTGGCGCAGGCACCGACGTCGTGGTCTCCAACGCCGCCCTGCAGTGGGTTCCGGGCCATCAGGACCTGTTGCGGAAGTGGGCGAAACAGCTCGACGGCGCCGCGTGGCTCGCCGTGCAGGTACCCGGCAACTTCACCGCCCCCTCGCATGTGCTGATGCGCGAGCTGGCGGCGAGCGCCCGGTGGGCACCGCAACTGGCGGGAGTGCTGCGACACGCGGACGCCGTGGCCGAACCGGAAGACTATCTGGCCCTGCTCACCGACGCCGGGCTGGACGCCGATGTCTGGGAGACCAGCTACCAGCAGGTCCTGCCCGGGGAGGACCCGGTACTGGAATGGGTCCGCGGCACGGCGTTACGCCCGGTGATCGCTGCCCTGCCGGCAGCGGAGATGTCCCGGTTTGAGGCCGAATACGCCGTCCTGCTGCGCCGTGCCTACCCACGTCAGGCCTGGGGAACGGTTTTCCCGTTCCGCCGTATTTTCATGGTGGCGCAGAAACCGGCGTAGGTCAGGCTTCCGGCGGCAAGCGCCGGTCCGGCCCGGAAGGATCCGCGCTATCCGGTACGGTGCCGGTGCGTGCGGCCTTCATCAGCGGGGTGTTGAGCGTATCGATCTGGGCGCTCGCATGCGCCCGGGTGCCTGCGCCACCGCGTTCGTACAGCCGGGCGAAGTAGAGGGCGGCGCCGAACCCGGTCAGGAAGAAGCCGGCGACGAGGGCTCCCGGGTTCAGGGACGGCAGCTGGCTGCCGGCCGCCAGCAGGGCCAGGAGGGGAATCACAGGCCCCAGCGGCAACCGTGCTCCTTCGCCCGGCCATTTGCGGAACCCCAAGACGGCCGCCGCCACGCTGACGACCATCATGGCGATAATCGCTGCCACGTTGGCGATGGAGACAACAAACGTGGTGTCCCGCAGCAGTACCAGCAGTACGGTGATGACTCCCAGCAGCAGCACGCTCACGTAGGGGTGGCCGTTGCGGGTATGCCGGCCCAGCGCCGGAGGGACATCCCCGCGGGCCACCATGCGCAGCATGATCTCCGAGGCCCCCAGGACATTGGCGTTGGCTCCCGAGAACGTGGACAGGCACGCCGCAAAGGCCACCAGCACTCCGCCCCAGGTCCCCATGACCGCCTCGGCGGCCTGGGATACGCCGGTGGCGGTAAACGTGGTGATGCCGCTGGCCGTCATGGCCAGTACGGTGCCGAGGTAGACCAGGCCCGAGATCAGGATGGTCAGCAGAATGGCGCGCGGGACTGTTTTGCGCGGATTCTTTACCGACCCGGCCATGTTGGTGATGACGTTAAAGCCGGTATAGGCCGTGAATAGCAGTGCCGCCGCGGAGAAGACACCGCCGGTGCCGGACGGTAGCGGCCGGTCGAGGTCCCGGGGCCGCAGTTCCGTGAGTCCCCAGACGGCGAACAGCACCAGCAGGGCCAGTTTGATGCCGACAATCCAGGTCTCCGCCCGGGCGACCACCGCCGTCGGGCCGAGGTTCAGCGCGGTGACCAGTACGGTGGTGGCGAGCGCCACCGCGAGGGTGCCGGCAGCCGGGAGGAAGTATTCGCTGAAGTAATCGCCGAACGAGACCACCAGGTAGGCAATGATCGTGGCGCCGTTGAGATAGAAGGCCCACATCACGATGAACCGCCAGAAGGGCCCCAGAATGGTGCCCACGGGGGCGTAGCCGGATTCGCCGTCGCCGGCCCGGGTAGAAACCACAATGAAGGACAGGGCGCAGAGGAACATCACGAGGCCCGCGAGGATGTAGCTGACGGCCGCGGCAGGACCTGCCAGGTTGACCGCGGTACCGGAAAGGGTGAACACCCCTCCGCCCACCGTGGTGCCGACACCGAACGCCACGCAGGCTACGAGTCCGATCTGTCCCGGGGCCCTCGGCGGATCGGACTTTGGCGGTGCTGGTTCGGCCACGGCTGCGCCCCCTCAATCGGTCCGGCAGGCCCCTTGTGGAGCCTACGGCCGGGGATGAAGCAGGGTCAACGGCACGCGTGCGTTGTGTTCCGCTACCAGCCGCGTTCCTTCCATTCGGCCAGGTGCGGCCGCTCAGCCCCCAGGGTCGTGCCGGCGCCGTGGCCGGGGTGCACCACGGTGTCATCCGGCAGATATTCGAACACACGTTCGAATACGTCGCGGTGCAGGGATGCGAAGCGCTGCGGGTCCTTCTGCGTGTTGCCCAGGCCGCCCGGGAACAGGGAGTCACCGGTGAAGAGGTGGGCGGGTTCGCCCGGGGCGCGGTAGAGCAGTGCCACGGATCCCGGCGTGTGTCCGCGCAGCTTGATGGCTTCGAGTTCGGCGCCGCCAAACGGAATCCTGTCGCCGTGCTCGAGGGCAAGAACGGTGGGTACCTCGATGTCCCCGATATCCTCCGTGCCGGCGGCGGTGCGCGCCCCCGTGGCGGCAGCTGTCTCGGCGAGCGCACGGACGTGGTCCCAGTGGCTGTGCGTGGTGATGACCAGCTCCAGCTTTGCCGGCACCGCGGCGTCGGCGGCACCTTCGGCCAGCAGACGCTGAATGGCGGCGAAATCATCAGCGGCGTCAATCAGGACCTGGGCGCCGGTGTCCTTTTCGGTCAGCAGATAGACGTTGTTGTCCATGCTGCTCACGGACGCGCTCCGGATGGTGATGTTCTGCAGATCTTCCATCGGGCCAGTCTAGCGAGGCCGTTCCCGGGTGCGCTTCCGCGGGGCTATTGTCTGCACCCGCAGACGGGCGTAGGTTGCAAGGATGCTCCTGAGGCTGGTCCGGCAGTACCTCGCTCCCTACAAAGGCACGGTAGCCGCCGTCGTGGCGCTGCAGCTGCTGCAGACTGTGGCAACGCTGTACCTGCCGACCCTGAACGCCGACATCATCGACCGCGGCGTCGTGACCGGGGATACCGGCGTCATCATGGAGGTGGGCGGGTGGATGCTCGCCGTCACGGCGGGCCAGATTCTCTGTTCCATAGCTGCCACGTTCCTTTCGGCGCGGGTGGCGATGAGCGCCGGACGCACTATCCGCTCCCAGCTGTTCACCAACGTGGAGACGTTCTCCTCCCGGGAAGTAGGCCTGTTCGGGCCGCCGTCACTGATTACCCGGACCACCAATGACGTGCAGCAGGTGCAGATGACGCTGCTGATGACGTTCACCATGATGGTCTCCGCGCCCATCATGGGCATTGGCGGGGTGCTGCTGGCCCTGAACCAGGACATACCGCTCTCCGGCATCCTGCTGTTGATCCTTCCGGTGCTGTTCATCGTGATCGGCCTGGTGCTGCGGCGCCTGATCCCGCTCTTCCGGCGGGCGCAGCGGCAGATCGACCGGGTGAACTCGGTCCTGCGGGAACAGATCATGGGCATTGCCGTCATCCGGGCCTTTATCCGCGAGCGCTCGGAGGAAACCCGGTTCGATGCGGCCAACACCGACCTGACCGGCACCCAGCTGCGGATCAGCCAGCTGCTCGCACTCCTGTTTCCCGCGGCCATGCTGGTGGCCAACCTGGCCACGGTTGCCGTGATCTGGTTCGGTGCGTTCCGGATTGAAGCAGGGCAGATGCAGATCGGAGCCCTGACAGCCTTTATCGCCTACATCGTCCAGATCCTCATGGCCGTGATGATGTCCATGTTCCTGATCATGATGCTGCCCCGCGCCGCCGTCTGTGCTGAGCGTATTTACGAGGTACTGGACACCCGCACCAGCGTTACCGATGCCCCGCAGGCAGCGGAGCTGAAGTACGACGGCGGACGGCTCACCTTTACCGACGTCGGCTACAGCTATCCCGGGGCGGAGGACCCGGTGCTGCACAACATCAGCTTCGAGGCACTGCCGGGGGAGACCACCGCCATCATCGGCTCCACCGGGGCCGGGAAAACCACCCTGCTGAATCTTGTCCCGCGCCTGTTGGACGCCACCTCCGGCACCGTGAGCGTGGACGGGCAGGATATTGCCGGGGTAACCCTCGCCTCGCTGCGGCACGGGATAGGCCTGGTGCCGCAGCGGGCCTACCTCTTCAGCGGCACCATTGCCTCGAACCTGCGCTTCGGGCGTCCGGACGCCACGGATGCCCAGCTGTGGGACGCACTGGAAACCGCCCAGGCAGCCGACTTCGTCCGTGCCGGGGACGGCGGACTGGAGCATCCGGTGGAACAGGGCGGCGCCAATTTCTCCGGGGGACAGCGACAGCGCCTGGCCATTGCCCGGGCCCTGGTGGTGCGGCCGTCGATCTACCTCTTCGATGACAGCTTCTCCGCCCTGGACTTTGCCACCGACGCCCGGCTGCGCAGCGCCCTGAAACCGCAGACCCGGAACGCCACCGTCGTCGTCGTCGCGCAACGGGTAAACACCATCACCGATGCTGCCCGGATAGTGGTACTGGAGGAGGGCCGGGTAGTAGGGCAGGGAACCCACGCCGAGCTGATGGAGTCGTCACCGACGTACCGGGAGATCGTCGCCTCCCAGCTCACCGCCGAGGAGGTCGCGTGAGCGGGCACGGGCCGGGAATGCGCGGCCGCCCGGGAGCCGCCGCCACGGCAAAACCGGAGAACTTCGCCGCCAGCGTGCGGCGCATTCTGGTGCTGATGGCACCGGACCGGCTCCGTGTGGCCGCCGTGATGCTCGCCGCCGTCGTCTCGGTGGCGCTCGCGGTCAGCGCCCCGCGGATCCTGGGGGAGGCCACCAACGTCATCTTCGACGGGTTCATCGGCAACAGCCTGCCGGCGGGACTGTCCAAGGACGCCCAGGTGGAGGCCCTGCGCGCCTCGGGGGAGCGGGAACTGGCCGACATGCTCGCCGCCATGGACGTGGTGCCCGGGCAGGGGCTGGACTTCGGCCGGCTGGGCGGCATCCTGCTGGGCGTGCTGGCGATCTACCTGGCGGCCTTCGCCTTCGGCTGGTTCCAGGCGCGGCTGACCGCCCGTATTGTCCAGAACGCCATGTACCGGCTCCGGCGGGATGTGGACGGCAAGCTGTTCCGCCTGCCGATGTCCCACTTCCAGCAGCAGTCACGCGGAGACGTCCTGAGCCGGGTCACTAATGACATTGACAACCTGGCCCAGACCCTCTCGCAGAGCCTCACCCAGATTGTCACCTCCGTCCTGACCATCATCGGCGTGCTGGCGATGATGCTCTCCATTTCACCGCTGCTGGCGCTGATCGCCGTGGTCACCGTTCCGGTGTCGGCCCTAGTGACGGTACTCATTGCCCGGCGCTCGCAGGCGGAGTTCAAAACGCAGTGGAAATCCACCGGTGAAGTGAACGGCTACATCGAGGAAATGTTCACCGGCCAGGACGTGGTGAAGGCCTTCGGGCAGCAGGAGCGCGTGATCGAGGGATTCGCCCCCGCCAATGACCGCCTGTTCCGGTCAGCGTTCCGGGCCCAGTTTGTCTCCGGCATCATCATGCCGGCCATGATGTTCATTTCGAACCTGAACTACGTGGCAGTGGCCGTGGTGGGCGGGCTGCAGGTGGCCGGCGGCCAGCTGTCCATCGGCGGGGTGCAGGCCTTCGTGCAGTACAGCCGGCAGTTCAGCCAGCCGCTGGGACAGCTGGGCGGGCTGATCAACATGCTCCAGTCCGGCGTCGCCTCAGCCGAACGCGTGTTTGCCCTGCTGGATGCGCGCGAGCAGGAACCGGATCCGGCGGAACCGGAGCATCTGGGCACGGTGCGCGGGCGGGTGGCCTTCGAGGACGTGTCCTTCAGCTACAGCCCCGAGGCGCCGCTGATCCGGGACCTCTCCTTCGTGGCCGAGCCGGGGCAGACGGTGGCGATTGTCGGTCCCACCGGTGCGGGCAAAACCACCCTGGTGAACCTGCTGATGCGCTTTTACGACGTGGATGCCGGACGCATCACCATTGACGGCGTCGACATTGCCCGGCTGAGCCGCGAAGAGCTCCGCAGCCGGATCGGCATGGTGCTGCAGGACGCCTGGCTCTTCGAGGGCACCGTCCGCGAGAACCTTGCCTACGGCGCCCCGGGGGCGACGGACGAGCAGATCCAAGCCGCAGCGCTGGCTACGCACGTGGACCACTTCGTTCGCTCACTGCCTGAGGGCTACGACACCGTCCTCGGCTACGACGGCGGCTCCCTGAGCCAGGGCCAGCGCCAGCTGCTGACGATCGCCCGTGCCTGGCTCTCCGATCCGGCCATCCTGGTGCTGGACGAGGCGACCAGCTCCGTCGACACCCGCACCGAGGTAGCCATCCGGATGGCGATGAATGCGCTCCGGCAGGACCGCACCAGCTTCGTGATCGCGCACCGGCTCTCCACCATCCGCGACGCGGACGTCATCCTGGTGGTGCGCAACGGAGAAATCGTGGAGCAGGGCGTGCATGACGCGCTGCTCGCGGCAGAAGGTTTCTACGCCGAGCTGTACCGCTCCCAGTTCGCCGGACCGGCAGTCGAAACACTAGGTGGCGCTGAGCCTGCCGCTGCGCCATCCGCCCCGGACGGGCACTAGCATGGCATCATGACTTCCGCGCCCGGCACCGGACCTGACTCGCCTTCCACCGTCACCGATCCCGGTGTCCTGCCGTGGGTCCGGATCGACGCCGCCAGTTCGGTACCCCCCTATGAGCAGTTGCGTCTCCAGATCCTGGATGCCGCCAACGAGGGGAGGCTCGCCGTGGGGACCCGGCTGCCGCCGGTCCGCGCGCTGGCCGGCCACCTGGGACTGGCGGTCAACACGGTGGCGCGGGCCTACCGGGAGCTGGAACAGGCCCAGGTGGTCACCACCCGCTCCCGGGCGGGAACCGTGGTGGCCGCAGCGGGCGACGCCGGCCGCCACCGGGTCGCCGAGGCCGCCCGTGTCTTTGCCGACACCGCCCGGGCCAACGGTATTTCCGCGGACGACGCCGTCGCCTATGTCCGCGCCGCACTGCACTAGGGGCGCCACGCTTCGCCCGCGGCGAAACACCGCTGCTCGAATACGTTTTCGAATCGCTGTTTGAACTACAGTGGAAAACGTGCCTAAATCGACTCTCACGACGGCGGACACCACGTTTGCGCCGCATACTGCCAATGATTTGTCCCGACTGGTAGTGAAGGGGGCGCGCGAGCACAACCTCCGGAACGTTGACCTGGACCTGCCCCGGGACGCCATGATCGTGTTCACCGGCCTGTCCGGCTCCGGAAAATCATCGCTGGCCTTCGACACCATCTTCGCGGAAGGACAGCGCCGCTACGTCGAGTCGCTCTCCGCCTACGCGCGCATGTTCCTGGGGCAGGTGGACAAGCCCGACGTCGACTTCATCGAAGGCCTTTCGCCCGCGGTCTCTATTGACCAGAAGTCCACCTCGAAGAACCCGCGTTCCACCGTCGGCACCATCACCGAGATCCATGACTACATGCGTCTGCTGTGGGCCAGGGTGGGGCGCCCGTTCTGCCCCGTCTGCGGTGAGCCGGTCAGCCGGCAGACCCCGCAGGCCATTGTGGACCAGCTCCTGGAGCTGGAAGAAGGCACCCGCTACCAGGTGCTCGCCCCCGTGGTCCGCGGCCGCAAGGGCGAATTTGTGGACCTGTTCAAGGAACTCGCCGCCAAGGGCTACTCGAGGGCACGGGTGGACGGCAAGCAGATCCAGCTGTCCGATCCGCCCAAGCTGGGCAAGCAGATCAAGCACACCATTGAAGTGGTGGTGGACCGCCTTGTCGCCAAGGACGGCATCCGGCAGCGGCTGACCGACTCGGTGGAGACCGGCCTGGGCCTGGCGGAGGGCCGGATTGTGGTCGACTTCGTGGACCTGCCCGAGGACAGTGAGGACCGCACCCGGGCATTCTCCGAGAACCTGGCCTGCCCGAACGAGCACCCGCTGGCAATTGATGAAATCGAACCGCGCTCCTTCTCCTTCAACAACCCCTTCGGTGCCTGCCCGGTCTGCACCGGCATCGGGTCCCGGCTGGAGGTGGATGAGGACCTGATCATTCCGGACCCGTCCAAGTCCCTGGCGGAGGGTGCGATCGCCCCCTGGTCACTCGGCACCGCCACCACCGAATACTGGAACCGGCTGCTCGACGGCCTGGCCAAGGACATGGGCTTTTCCATGGACACGCCCTGGAAGAAACTCCCGGCAAAGGCCCGCGAGGCGGTCCTGCACGGCAAGGACCATAAAGTCGTGGTCCAGTACCGCAACCGCTTCGGTCGGGAACGCAAGTACAGCACCGGCTTCGAGGGTGTCATCCAGTACATCCACCGCAAGCACCAGGAAACCGAATCCGATCACGCACGCGACCGGTACGAAGAGTACATGCGTGAGATCGCCTGCCCTGAGTGCGGGGGAGCGCGCCTGAACCCCGCGTCCCTGTCCGTGCTGATCAACGGCCGCAACATTGCCGAGATCAGTGCCCTGCCGCTGCGCGAGGCAGCGGACTTCCTCGGCACGCTCACCCTCACCGGCCGGGAAGCGCAGATTGCCAGCAACGTCCTCAAGGAGATCCAGGCCCGCCTGACCTTCCTTCTCGACGTCGGACTGGAGTACCTGAGCCTGAACCGGCCGGCAGCCACGCTGTCCGGCGGCGAGGCCCAGCGCATCCGCCTGGCCACCCAGATCGGTTCCGGCCTGGTGGGTGTGCTGTACGTGCTCGATGAGCCGTCCATCGGCCTGCACCAGAAGGACAACCGGCGGCTGATCGAAACCCTGACCCGGCTGCGCAGCCTCGGCAACACGCTGATCGTCGTGGAGCACGACGAAGACACCATCCATGAAGCGGACTGGATTGTCGACGTCGGGCCCGGTGCCGGTGAGCGCGGCGGCGAGATTGTGCACTCCGGCCCGTTGGCGGAACTGCTCACCAACGAACGCTCCATCACCGGCGCCTACCTTTCCGGCCGCAAAAAGATCGAGATCCCGGCCAAGCGGCGGAAGGTGGACAAGTCCCGCCAGCTCAAGATCGTCGGGGCGCGGGAGAACAACCTGCAGAACCTCAACGTGGACGTGCCCCTGGGCGTGTTCACGGCGGTGACCGGCGTCAGCGGCTCGGGCAAGTCCACGCTGATCAACGACATCCTGTACAAGACCATGGCCAACAAGCTCAACGGCGCCAAGCACGTGGCCGGCCGGCACACCCGGGTGGAGGGCCTGGAGCAGCTGGACAAGGTCATCCACGTGGACCAGAGCCCCATCGGCCGGACCCCGCGCTCCAACCCGGCGACCTATACCGGCGTCTGGGACCACATCCGCAAGCTCTTTGCCGAGACCAACGAGGCGAAGGTGCGCGGCTACCTTCCGGGCCGGTTCTCCTTCAACGTCAAGGGCGGGCGCTGCGAAGCCTGCCACGGTGACGGCACGCTGAAGATCGAGATGAACTTCCTGCCCGACGTGTACGTGCCCTGCGAGGTGTGCCACGGCGCCCGGTTCAACCGGGAAACCATGGAGGTGCACTACAAGGGCAAGAACATTGCCGAGGTGCTGGACATGCCCATCGAGGAGGCGGCGGAGTTCTTTGCCGCTTTCGGTCCCATCTCCCGGCACCTGAACACCCTGGTGGACGTGGGCCTGGGCTACGTCCGGCTCGGCCAGCCGGCCACCACGCTCTCCGGCGGCGAGGCGCAGCGCGTAAAACTGGCCAGCGAGCTGCAGAAGCGCTCCAACGGGCGCAGCATCTACGTTCTGGATGAGCCGACCACCGGCCTGCACTTCGAGGACGTCCGCAAGCTGCTGGAGGTGCTGCAGGGGCTGGTGGACAAGGGCAACACCGTGATCACCATCGAACACAACCTCGACGTGATCAAGAGTGCCGACTGGATCATCGATCTTGGCCCCGACGGCGGTAACGGCGGCGGCAAGGTGGTGGCTTCGGGCACCCCCGAGAAGGTCGCCAAGGTCGAGGGAAGCCACACGGCAACGTTCCTTGCGGAGATCCTCATCCCGTAGCCTGCCTGCGGCACAGCGGCGATGCCGCAATGCCCCCGGGCGGTCCGATTCAGCGGACTGTCCGGGGGCATTCCTGCGTCCGGGCTGGGATTACGGGTTCGGGGAATCCAGTCTGCAGAATTTACCGTTTTCGGGCGGTATATCCGTAACTTTTGCAGACTCGATGGTGGGCAGCCCCGGCCAGGTTGTGACCCTAGGGGCGCTCCGCCACAAGACCGGCGCGGAATATAACCGCGGGCGACATATTCCATTACTGGTATACCTTTTTCCCTTAGCCCGTCCCGGTATGCCAAACTTGGGCCGTGACTTCTCCCCGGCTCCTGGTGCTTTTCGATCTCGATGGAACGTTGGTTGATCCCAACGGTGCCATCACCGGCGGTATCCGTGCCGCCCTGTCCGCCTGCGGCCTTCCGGTTCCGGCGGACGCGGACCTGCAGCGGATGGTCGGACCCGCCCTGGTGACCTCGCTGCGGGACATCGCCGGGGTACCCGAAGACCGGGTCGAAGAGGTTATCCGGCATTACCGCGCCGGTTACCGCACCGCCGGAATGGCGCAGAGCCGCCCGTACCCGGGGATCCGCGACGCCGTCGGGCGGCTGGGCGCCCTGCACACCGTTGCCGTGGCCACCCAGAAGCCGGAAGCGCTGGCCGTGGAACTCCTTGACGTACAGGAGATGGGCGCACTCTTCGCCTCCGTCCACGGCTCACCCGCAGATGAACAGGCTGCTGCCGCACTGAACGGCAAGCGGAGCATCATCCGCGCAGCCCTGGAGCGGCACGCCGGGACCTATGACGGCGCCGTGATGATCGGCGACAGGCGCCACGACGTCGAAGGCGCGCACGCGAACGGGCTGGAGTGCATCGGCGTCTCCTGGGGCTTCGCGGCTCCCGGGGAACTGGACGAGGCCGGTGCCGCCGTCGTGGTGGACACCGCCGCGCAACTGGTGGACGCGGTGCTGCGTTCCGCCCAGAACGGACCGGCGCTCCATGGCGCTCTATAACCTCACGCGGACCAGCATCCGCGGCCTTGTGGGCGGGCTGTGCCGCCCCACCATCACGGGACTGGAAAACGTCCCGTCCAGCGGGCCCTTCATTGTGGCCTGCAACCACCTTTCGTTCCTGGACAGTGTCCTGGTCCAGGCGCTGCTGCCGCGGCGGGTCGGGTTCTTTGCGAAGGCGGAGTACTTCACCGGAACCGGCCTCAAGGGGTACGCGATGAAGAGCTTCTTTGAAGGCGTCGGCTCCATCCCGGTGCAGCGCGACCAGCAGGCCGCCAGCGTGGCAGCGCTCCGCACGCTGCTGGACATTCTCGAGGACGGCGGCGGGGTGGGCATCTACCCCGAAGGCACGCGTTCACGGGACGGGCTGCTCTACCGCGGGCGGACCGGTGTCGGCTGGCTGGCGCTGACCTCCGGAGCGCCTGTGGTCCCGGTGGGTCTGATCGGCACGGAGAACCTTCAGCCGGCAGGGAAAAAGACCGTGAAGCCCGGCCACTTCACCCTGAAGGTCGGCGCGCCCCTGTACTTCCAGAAAACCGGCCCGGAGCATGCCCTTCCGGCGCGCCGGCAGGCTACGGACCGGGTCATGGACGCCATCGCCGAACTCACCGGCCAGGAGCGCGCGGACAGCTACAACCGCAACCGCCCCGAGGGGTAGGGCCCTACGGGTTCAGCGCCTTTTGCTAACCCGCGGACCGACTATTGCTTCATGCGAACGCGTGAGGTCCAGGTCTGACCGTCCCAGTATCGGAAAGGCGCGACTCCTTCCGGGTCTGGGTAAAAGCCGGGCATCTTGTCCATATTCGCGTCCTGCGTTTCCCGGGCCGAAGGTTCCCGAACGTCCCCGCTATTCACGACCTCATCGCTCAGGTTTATGACTCCGGCCTGAATCACGGGCGCAGCCTTGAGAGCAAGTTTGGCAGCGGCCCGCTCTTCCCGAGCACGCTGTGCCTCGGCGGCCTTTGCTTCACGTTGGCGCTGTGCCTCGGCGGCCTTTGCTTCACGCTGCCGCTGGGTTTCTGCAGCCCTTTGCGCGGCTGCATCTGCCTTTTGCCTTTCCGCCTCAAGCTTGGCCCTGTCGATCCCGGCGATGGCTTCGCGGATTCCCTGCACCTGGGAATTTTCGGCCAGGATTTTCTCCAAATCGGCAACGGCCCGCCCATAAGCCTTCTCCTGAAGGCTGATATTGGACCGCTGAACCAGAGCTTTGAAGCGAATATTCTCCGAGTATTTTTTGCTTGCCGTCAGCGGCTTTATGCACTCCTTGGCAGCCACCAGCTGCCCAAGTTCGAGGTGGGCCTGGGATCGGAGAAGGGCAAGCAACGCGGTGACTTCTGAATCCACGGGGACACGGTCGGTCAACCTGAGGACTTCGTCCCAATCTTCTCGGTCGGAATACAGCTCGGTAAGGCTGAGCAGTGCGGGGTAGGTCGGATCCAGTTGCTCGACGTAGTGAATTGCTTCGTCGCCGCGATGCAGGGACTGAAGGGCTTCTGCCAACACCAGCGTTAGGGCTGCCCGTGTCAGGGGCAGACTGACTATCACCCCACCTGCTATTTCCAAGTCATAGCTGAAGCCGGGCAGGTACTTGATGACAAACGGGTTGCTCTCGATTGGTGCCGGGCCATGGATAGCGCTATGCAGTTGAACCGCGGCAGCCTCATCGTTGCCTTCGCGGAACTGCTGGAGCCCCAGCAGTGCCGCAGCTGCGTGCCCGTATACGGGATGCTGCATGACCAGTCCATCAAGTCCGGGGGCCTGCCCCGACACCGCGTAGGCATACAGTGCCTTTTCTTCCTTGGGGGCGAGTAAACCCGGCTTCGGGAGCGAAGTTGGGCGGGGCGGGACAACTGGAACAGTTCTCCGTTGAGGAGTCGTCCTCGCAGCCGGCCTGCGTGAGGAGGACGACGTTCCCGCCAGCTTTGTCCGCCCTGCATAGGCGCTGACACCCTTGGCGGAGACACGGACAGTGACGCCGGGCATCACTCTGATCGACGTGCTCTTCTTAAATCCCACTACTCGCCTTCCGTTAGCGACAGGCTGGTCCTGAATTCGCTGGCTTCTGATTCTTCCTTAAATTCCAAAGTTGTTACGCCCACCAAACGTGTGACAGCTTCTTTGACTTCTGCCGGGGACGCATAAAAGAACTCCCGCCTGAGATTGACCTTGTTGACCCGCCGCGACTCAAATTCACGATGCAGCGCCGCCTCCAGGGCCGCCGCGTCCTCGCTGAAGAAAAGGACATGTATGTCATAAAGGAATGGAACGCCGGCGCCGCTGAGTTCCCGGATGCGTTCTGTGGGCTCGAGCCGTCTGGTCATGCCGATCTTTACAATGCGATCCCCGAAGGCACCCAGATTGGAGATGACGTAAACGTACCCCGTGCGGACATTCGCTTGCCGGTTTTCAATATCACGAAGCTTTGCTTCCGCTTCCTCGACGAACTGCTGCATTGCGGCGACGGCATCGGGCTCGCCGCTATCAACGGCGATCGCCAGAGCTGCCAGGTATTTGTTACGTTCCTGCTCAATCTTGTCGCGGGCCTTCTGCAGCTCCTTTTCGACTTTTTCCTGTTCACGGGCTTCTTCCCTGAGAGCACGCTGAGTTTCGCGTTCCTGGGCGACCTTGGCATGGTAGTCGGCCGTCAATCTCAATTCATCCAACCGCAGCCGGTGGTAGTCCTCGGTGATTTCGATTGCCATGCTCTTGCCGAGTTTCTCGATTGACGTCTTTGCACGTTCCAGTCGAGCAGCGTTGGCATCGAGGGAATGGGCACGGACGGTGCGCACACAGTTATCTGCCTCGGCGTTGTATGCCCTCAGCATGAGCTTGCACTGTTCCTTCACCATCTGTGCACCTTTGGCCAGACTCCCGTTGACCGCCCAGTTCGTGGCTCCGGTAACAGCTCGTTCTTTCACGGCTTCCTTGATGGAGGTGCGAAGCGCGGAAAGGCGGTCCTTGTACTGGACCGCGTCCTCGAGAGGATGTGCGAATTCATATATACCCAGATTTTGGAGAAGGTTGATCTCGCGTGTCTCAACTATTTGAGACTCCAGCTCAGCCAGAACAGCCTCACGTTCACGGATACGGTGGTCCAAGTCCTGCAGCACCTCCAGCTTTTTTGCATCCGGCGTGGTGACAGGGGCTGGACGATACGCGCCGGTCGGCCCCACGACTTCAGATTCATCTGTAGCTGGCGCCTCGTCGAGGACTGCCCCGTGGTGCCTGAGTAGGTCCGGAAGCCCTCCGTTCCAGCCCTGCGAGACCGAACGGACCTTCCATTCGCCGTTCCGGCGGTAGATTTCACCAGCAACGGCGACGCGTTCCGTGGATAATCCTTCACAGGGAATATGAAAAAGGGTTCCGGAGTCGGCCGACAGCGTGAGACCGAGAGAACGGAGCTCACCTAGTCGGGACTCTTCAGAATCGAGGGCGCCCGCCACCGCGATGGTGTGGATGTCTTCGGATAGACGGTCCAGAAATATCTCAGCTCTGTGTGCATGCCCCGATGTAGTGTCGCTTCGTCCTGTATAGCGGGCAATACCATTGCGATAATTCGGCTGGTTGTAAAAGACGACGTCTTCGTTGGTGGATACCTTTCCGTTCGAGTCCAGCAATAGAACAAACAGGTCCACCTCCTGCGTTCCGGACTGCGCCGTCCAATGGAGCTCTAGCCGGAGTCCCTGGTGAACAGGTGATGAGATCAGGGCATTCGCCCCTTTGGGCAACGAAACATGCGGCATAAAAGGACCATATAACGGACCCTGGACAAAATCCCCGGCAGTACCCGCGAGGGGTAGGGCAGCGCAGGTTCAGCGCCCCGCGAAAACCCGGGCGGCGCGTCCGGCCCGCCGCGGCGGCGAACGTAGGATGGAACAGTGGCAGATCCAGCAACCTACCGGCCTAAAACGGGGGAAATCCCTACCGCACCGGGCGTCTACCGTTTCCGGGACGAACACGGCCGGATCATCTACGTGGGCAAGGCCAAGAACCTCCGCTCCCGACTGAACTCCTACTTCGCCAATCCGCGCGGGCTGATGCCCAAAACCCGGGCCATGGTGCACACGGCCGCAGGCGTGGAGTGGACCGTGGTGGGGACCGAGCTGGAAGCCCTGCAGCTTGAGTACACGTGGATCAAGGAATTCAATCCACGGTTCAACATCATGTTCCGGGACGACAAGTCCTACCCATACCTCGCGGTGACCATGGGGGAGAAGTACCCCCGCGCCCAGGTGATGCGCGGCGACCGGCGCAAGGACACCCGCTATTTCGGGCCCTTTTATCCGGCCAAAGCCATCCGCGAAACACTGGACACCCTGCTGCGCGTCTTTCCGGTGCGCACCTGCAGCAGCGGCGTCTTCAAGCGCGCCGAACGCACCGGCCGGCCCTGCCTGCTCGGCTACATCGACAAGTGCGCGGCTCCCTGCGTGGGGCGGATCAGCCCCGAGGACCACCGCCAGCTCGCCGCCGAGCTGTGCGACTTCATGGCCGGTGAAGGCAAACGGTTCATCTCCAGCCTGGAAAAGGAAATGCAGGCAGCGGTGTCCGAACTGGACTATGAAACGGCGGCCCGCCTGCGCGACGATATTTCCGCCCTGCGCAAGGTCTTTGAGCGCAACAACGTAGTGCTCAGCGAAGACACCGACGCCGATATTTTCGCCCTTGAAGAGGACGAGCTGGAGGCCTCGGCGCAGGTCTTCCACGTGCGCGGCGGGCGGATCCGCGGACAGCGCGGCTGGGTGGTGGAAAAGGTGGAGGACAACGACACCGCAGATCTCGTGGAGCACCTGATCCAGCAGGTCTACGGCGAAGCCAACTCCACTGACCGCATTCCCCGCCAGGTCCTGGTCCCCGTCCTTCCTCCCAACGCCGAGGAACTGGCGCAGTGGCTGCACGGCCTGCGCGGCGCCCGGGTGGATATCCGGGTGCCCATGCGCGGCGATAAGAAAGCGCTGATGGAAACCGTGGCGCGGAACGCCTCCGATGCCCTGCGCCTGCACAAGAGCCGCCGCGCGGGCGACATCACCACGCGCTCGGCCGCCCTCCAGGAGCTGCAGGAAGCCCTGGACCTCGACGCTGCCCCGCTGCGCATCGAGTGCTATGACATCTCCCACGTTTCGGGCACCAACGTGGTTGCCTCGATGGTGGTCGCCGAAGACGGCCTGCCCAAGAAATCCGACTATCGGAAGTTCTCCATCACCGGAGACGCCGCACGGGATGACACGTCCTCCATGTATGACGTCATTTCGCGGCGGTTCCGCAACTACCTGGCGGAGAACACGGACCCTGCAGCTGATCCGGATGCCCCGCAGGAACTGCCGGCAGACCGTCTCGACGACGGCGCGACCGACGTCCAGCCGCTCACGGATACCCTGACACCGGCGCCGCGTACCAAGTTCGCCTATCCGCCGAACCTGGTGGTGGTCGACGGCGGGCAGCCACAGGTCGCCGCGGCCTCCAAGGCACTGGCGGACCTGGGCATCACCGACGTCCAGGTGGTGGGGCTGGCGAAGCGTCTTGAAGAGGTCTGGGTCCCGGACAGCGATTTCCCGGTGATCCTGCCGCGTGCCTCCGAAGCGCTGTTCCTGCTGCAGCGCATCCGCGACGAAGCACACCGGTTCGCCATCACCTTCCACCGCCAGAAGCGCGGCAAGTCCATGACCGCCTCGCTCCTGGACGAGGTCCCCGGGCTGGGCCCCGCCAAACGCCAGGCACTGCTCAAGCACTTCGGCTCGGTGAAGAAACTCCGGGCCGCATCCGAGGAGGAGCTGCAGCAGGTGCCCGGTATCGGGCCCGCCATGGCCGCTAACCTGCGCAGCCGCCTGGCCGATAGTTCCAAGGCGGAGGCGGCTCCTGCCGTAAACATGTCCACCGGCGAAATCCTGGAAACTTAGCTACGCTGGGACACCGGCGTGTCGCGGGAATGAAACGATGCCTTTTCCGGGCAGGGCAAGGCAGTGCAACAGGATGGGATCACATCACATGACGCAAGAGGACGGCTTGTCCATAGTCAAGCCAGAGGAATCGGAACTGCTCGTTGTCACGGGTATGTCCGGTGCCGGACGCAGCACTGCGGCGAATGCTCTGGAGGACCACGGCTGGTACGTGGTGGAAAACCTCCCGCCGCTGATGCTGGGCACCCTCACCGAGCTGGTTTCCCGGATGCCGCAGTCCATCCCCAAGCTCGCCGTGGTCATCGACGTCCGCAGCAAGGAACTTTTCCGGGACATCCAGGAAGCGCTCCGGAACCTGCGCGCCGCCGGCGTCACCTACCGGGTGCTCTTCCTCGACGCGGATGATGCAACCCTGGTCCGCCGGTTCGAACAGGGCCGCCGCCCGCACCCCCTGCAGGGAGACGGCAGCATCCTGGACGGTATCGGTTCCGAACGCGAGGTGCTTCAGGAGCTGCGGGACAGCTCCGACATTGTTGTGGATACCTCGAAGCTGAACGTGCACGCGCTGGCGACCACGGTCACCGAGCTCTTCACCGAGTCCGGTCCCATTGTGCTGCGCCTCAATGTCATGAGCTTCGGGTTCAAATACGGCCTTCCCGTGGACGCGAACTACGTGGCGGATGTCCGTTTCATTCCCAACCCGCACTGGGTCCCGCAGCTGCGGCCCCACACCGGCCTGGACGACAACGTCCGCGACTACGTTCTGCAGGCCAAGGGCACAGCTGAGTTCCTGGACCGGTATGTGGAAGCCCTGGAGCCCGTCATCGACGGCTACCGCCGGGAGAACAAGCACTACGCCACCATTGCCGTGGGCTGCACCGGCGGCAAGCACCGTTCCGTCGCCGTCACCGAAGAGCTGGCCAAGCGCCTGGCCCAGCTTCCGCGCGTTACCGTCAGCTCCCACCACCGGGATCTGGGGCGGGAATAATGTCGTTTCTTACCGGACCGCTGCCCCTGGTACCGGAGGCGAAGGGACGGGAGGAACCCGGTAAGGCCGGATCCGTTGTCGCCCTGGGCGGCGGCCACGGTCTCTCCGCGTCCCTCTCTGCCCTGCGCCTGCTGACCACGGACCTCACCGCCGTCGTCACCGTGGCCGACGACGGCGGGTCCTCCGGCCGCCTGCGCCGGGAACTCGGCGTCCTGCCGCCAGGAGACCTCCGGATGGCACTGGCTGCCCTCTGTGACGACACCGACTGGGGCAGGACGTGGCGTGACGTGATGCAGCACCGCTTCCGCTCGCGGCCCGGCGTTGACGGCTCGCTGGATGACCATGCTCTGGGCAACCTGCTTATTGTCACCCTGTGGGAACTGCTGGGGGATCCGGTCGCCGGGCTCCAGTGGGCCGGGGCCCTGCTGGGCGCCCGCGGCCAGGTGCTGCCGATGTCCACGCTGCCGCTGACCATTGAAGGCGATGTGATCCGCCGGACTGCCGCCGGCACCCGGGTGGAAACGGTAAGCGGGCAGGCCCGCCTCGCCGCCGCCGGTACCCGCAGCAATGTCCAGGAGGTCCGGCTGCTGCCGTCTGACGCACCTGCCTGCCCGGCTGCCCTGGAAGCCATCGATCTTGCGGACTGGGTCATCCTTGGCCCGGGGTCCTGGTACACCTCGGTACTTCCGCACCTGATGCTGCCGCAGCTGCGCGATGCGCTGTGCGCCACCTCCGCCAAGCGTTGCCTGACCATGAACCTGAGCAACGAAACCACGGAAACCGCGGGGATGAGTGCCGTGGACCATCTTGCCGTGATCCGGCGGTACGCCCCGGAGTTCAAGGTGGATGCCGTGCTGGTGGATCCGTCAGTGGTGGGGGACCGGGAAGCGTTCGAAGAAGCAGTCGCGGAACTGGGCGGCCGCACGGTCTTCGGTAAGGTGGGGGCAGCGTCGGGGCGTCCGATCCATGATCCGCTCCGCCTCGCGACCGCCTTCCACGATATGTTTGGGGAGATTTAGGAGTGTTTTTGTGGCGCTGACCGCAGCAGTAAAAGAGGAACTTTCGCGCCTCGAGGTAAAAAAATCTTCAGTCCGCAAGGCTGAAGTTTCGGCGATGCTGCGTTTTGCCGGGGGGCTGCACATCATCTCCGGACGCATTGTCATTGAAGCGGAGGTGGACCTTGCGTCCACCGCCCGCAGGCTCCGCTCAGCCATCGCCGAGGTCTACGGCCATGCCAGCGACATTATTGTCGTGTCCGGCGGCGGCCTGCGCCGCGGAAACCGCTATGTGGTGCGCGTGGTCAAGGACGGGGAATCGCTGGCCCGGCAAACCGGGCTGCTCGACTCCCGCGGCCGTCCCGTCCGCGGGCTGCCTTCCGTGGTGGTCAACGGTTCCGCGGCCGACGCCGAAGCCGTCTGGCGCGGCGCTTTCCTAGCGCACGGTTCACTCACTGAGCCCGGACGTTCATCCTCGCTGGAGGTCACCTGCCCCGGACCCGAGGCCGCCCTGGCCCTTGTCGGGTCCGCCCGCAGGATCGGTATTGCGGCCAAGGCGCGCGAGGTCCGCGGAGTGGACCGCGTCGTCATCCGTGACGGGGACACCATTGCCGCGCTGCTGACCCGGATGGGCGCCCACGACGCGCTTATGGTGTGGGAAGAACGGCGGATGCGCAAGGAAGTGCGGGCCACCGCGAACCGGCTGGCGAATTTCGACGATGCGAATCTGCGCCGCTCGGCCCAGGCTGCCGTCGCCGCCGGTGCCCGCGTGGAGCGGGCACTTGAGATCCTGGGCGAGGATGTGCCCGAGCACCTGCGCTACGCGGGTGAGCTTCGGGTTGCGCATAAGCAGGCCAGCCTCGACGAACTGGGCCACCTGGCCGAACCGCCCATGACCAAAGATGCCATCGCCGGGCGGATCCGGCGGCTGCTGGCGATGGCCGACAAACGGGCCGCCGAACTGGGTATTCCGGGTACTGAGTCGAGCGTCACGCCGGAAATGTTGGATGAATAGCGTTATTGCATAGGATGGACTAAGCCTGCTGACTTTTGGCGGCACCATGATTTCCGGACGGGCATTCCGTCCGGATCATCGATCCGACTTTTTTAACGGAGGATTTTCGTGAACGAATACACACTGCCGGAACTGCCGTACGACTACGCAGCCCTGGAACCCCACATCTCCGCGCGCATCATGGAACTGCACCATGACAAGCACCATGCCACCTACGTAGCCGGTGCCAACACGGCCCTCGCACAGATGGCTGAAGCCCGCGAAAAGGGCGAGTTCGGCACCATGACCAAGCTCTCCAAGGATCTGGCCTTCCACCTGGGCGGCCACACCAACCACAGCATCTTCTGGAACAACATGTCCCCGGACGGCGGCGACAAGCCCGAAGGCGAACTCGCAGCGGCCATCGACGAGTTCTTCGGATCCTTCGACAAGTTCCGCGGCCAGTTCACTGCCGTGGCCAACTCCATCCAGGGCTCCGGCTGGGCCATCCTGGCGTACGAACCGCTGGGCAAGAACCTGGTCATCGAGCAGCTCTACGATCAGCAGGGCAATGTTCCCGTGGGCACCATCCCGCTGCTGATGCTGGACATGTGGGAGCACGCCTTCTACCTGGACTACGTCAACGTCAAGGCTGATTACGTCAAGGCCTTCTGGAACATCGTCAACTGGGCCGATGTCGCGGCACGCTTCGAGGCAGCCCGCACCGGCGCACAGGGCCTGATCGTTCCGGCCTAGTCCGCACCGCAACAGCACGAATCTGACACTGTCCCGGTCCCTACGGAGACTGTGACGCGTAAGATATTCCGTAGGTCACCGTCCTGCCCGATGCTCCGGCATCGGGCAGGGCGGAGACACGGCGCCACGGCCGGATGTATTCCCCCAGCGGAGGTTGTCAGGCCGCAGTCAGTCCGGTGGCTTCTTACCGAGGTCACTCAGTTCTCAATTGACCCCCTATCAAGGAGACAGAAAAGTGACTACTCGTGTTGGAATCAACGGATTCGGACGTATCGGCCGCAACTACTTCCGCGCCGCGCTGGAGCAGAACGCGGATCTGGACATCGTCGCCGTCAATGACCTCACCAGCCCGGAAACCCTGGCCCACCTGCTGAAGTACGACTCCGTGACCGGCCGGCTGGGCGCCGACCTTGAAGTGCGGGACGGCAACATTGTTGTCGGCGGCAAAACCATCAAGGTACTGGCCGAACGAGACCCCGCGAACCTGCCCTGGGCTGACCTCGGCGTGGACGTGGTCATCGAGTCCACCGGCTTCTTCACCAAGGCTGAAGACGCAAAGAAGCACCTTGACGCAGGTGCCAAGAAAGTACTGATTTCCGCGCCGGGCAAAGGCTCCGACATCACCATCGTGATGGGGGTCAACGACTCCGAGTACGATCCCGCAACCCACAACATCATCTCCAACGCGTCCTGCACCACCAACTGCCTGGGCCCGCTGGCCAAGGTGCTCCATGAGGCCTTCAGCATTGAACGCGGCCTGATGACCACCGTGCACGCCTACACGGCAGACCAGAACCTGCAGGACGGCCCGCACCGGGACCTGCGTCGGGCCCGCGCTGCCGCCCTGAACATTGTGCCCACCACCACCGGTGCCGCGAAGGCCATCGGGCAGGTCCTGCCGGAGCTGGACGGGAAGCTGGACGGGTTCGCCCTGCGGGTACCCGTTCCGACCGGATCGGTAACGGACCTGACCGTGACCGTGGGACGGGAAGCCACCGTCGAAGAGATCAACGATGTTTACAAGACTGCCGCGAACGGGCCGCTGGCGGGCATCCTGCGCTACACCGACGAGCCCATTGTCTCCTCCGACATCGTTACCGATCCTGCCTCCTGCATCTTCGATTCCGGGCTGACGCGGGTGATGGGCAACCAGGTGAAGGTTGTGGGCTGGTACGACAACGAATGGGGCTACTCCTGCCGCCTGGTGGACCTGACGTCCCTCGTCGCCTCGAAACTTTAACCGACCGCACGCAAAGGTAGAAATGACTGTCAAAACTCTCTCCGACCTGATCAGTGACGGCGTCGACGGCAGGTACGTCCTGGTCCGCTCGGACCTGAACGTACCTCTGGCGGACGGCCGGGTCACCGACGACGGCCGCATCCGGGCTTCCATTCCCACGCTCCAGAAGCTCGTGGAGCACGGCGCGAAAGTCATCGTGATGGCGCACCTTGGCCGCCCCAAGGGCACGCCGGACGAAAAGTATTCCCTGCGTCCCGCCGTCGACCGGCTCGACGAGCTTTCCCCGTTCGCCGTGGAGTTCGCCGATGACGTCGTCGGAGACAGTGCGCAGGCGCGTGCCGGATCCCTCGCCGCAGGTTCCGTGCTGGTGCTGCAGAACATCCGCTTCGATCCGCGCGAAACATCCAAGGACGACGGCGAACGCCAGGCCCTGGCGCGGGACCTGGCAGCGCTGACCGGAGACAACGGTGCCTACGTGGATGACGCCTTTGGCGCCGTCCACCGCAAGCACGCCAGCGTCTACGACATCGCCGAGATTCTGCCCGCTTACGAAGGGGACCTCGTGCACACAGAGGTTCAGGTCCTCAAGCGGCTGACCGAAAACCCCGAAAAGCCCTATGTTGTGGTGCTGGGCGGCTCGAAGGTTTCGGACAAACTCGCCGTCATCGAGAACCTGATGGACCGTGCCGACTACCTGCTGGTCGGCGGCGGCATGGTCTTCACCTTCCTGGCCGCACAGGGCTACAACGTGGGGGCGTCCCTGCTTGAAGCGGACCAGATCGAGAACGTTAAGGGCTACCTGAGCCGGGCCAAGGAGGTCGGCTGCGAGTTCGTGCTGCCTACCGACATTGTGGTGGCGGATAAATTCGCCGCCGACGCCGACGTCGCCACCGTTCCTGCCGATGCCATGGAATCCAGCCGGTTCGGCGCTTCGGGCATCGGCCTGGATATCGGCCCGGACTCGGCCGATGCGTTTGCCGAACATATCGGCAAGGGCCGGACCATCTTCTGGAACGGACCGATGGGTGTGTTCGAGTTCGAAGCCTTCGCCAACGGTACGCGCGCCGTGGCGCAGGCCCTCAAGGACTCCTCCGGCTTCAGCGTCGTCGGCGGCGGCGACTCCGCGGCCGCCGTCCGCAAGCTGGGCTTCTCCGAGGCCGACTTCGGGCACATCTCCACCGGCGGCGGCGCCAGCCTGGAGTACCTGGAAGGCAAGGCCCTTCCGGGCCTTACCGTCCTGGATAAGTAGTTTTTCGGTGCGGGTCCGCCGCCGGGTAACCGGCGCGGGCCCGCACCTGCATGTCCCATCCCGCCCGGCCCGCACGGCCGGTGCACCGCGAGTTAGAAACCGGAGCAACCATGACAACCTCCACGAACGGGAAGTTCGACCGTACACCCCTGATCGCCGGCAACTGGAAGATGAACATGGACCACGTCCAGGGCATCACGCTGCTGCAGAAGCTCGCCTGGACGCTCAGCGACGCACGCCACGACTTCGGCCGGGTGGAGGTAGTGGTGTTCCCGCCCTTCACCGACCTGCGCAGCACCCAGACCCTGGTCCAGGGCGACAAGCTCAAGGTGGAGTACGGGGCGCAGGATCTGTCCGCGTTTGATTCCGGCGCCTACACCGGTGACGTCTCCGGCCAGTTCCTCTCCAAGCTCGGGTGCAGCTACGTCCTGGTCGGCCACAGCGAACGGCGCTCCGTACATGGAGAAAGCGATGAACTGCTGAACGAGAAGCTCAAGGCGGCCTACCGGCATAACCTGGTGCCCGTGCTCTGCGTCGGTGAAGGCCTCGAAGTCCGCCAGGCCGGGGACCACGTGCTGCACACCCTGGAGCAGGTTCGCAAGGATCTTTCCGGCCTGGACGCTGAGCAGGTGGCCAGCCTGGTCATCGCCTACGAACCCGTATGGGCCATCGGCACGGGTGAAGTTGCCGGGCCGGAGGACGCACAGGAAATGTGCGCTGCCATCCGCGCCGAAATCGCGGATCTGTACGACGACGCCACCGCGGCCAAGACCCGGCTGCTGTACGGCGGCTCGGTCAAGGCAGCCAATGCGGCCAGTATTCTGGGCGAGCGTGACGTGGACGGCGTGCTGGTGGGCGGCGCCAGTTTGGATGTAGGCGAATTTGCTAATATTGTCAGGTTCGAACAACATCTGGTGACTGACTGAACTGCCGCTGAAGGGCGCCGCAGCGGCGTCCCCAATCCATGAGTCACCCGAAAGGCCGTAAGTGGAAATTCTGAAGATCATCCTGCTGGTGCTTCTCGCCATCACGAGCCTGCTCCTGACCCTGCTGATCCTGCTGCACAAGGGACGCGGCGGCGGCATGTCGGACATGTTCGGCGGCGGCATGACCAGCAGCCTCGGTTCCTCCGGCGTTGCCGAGAAGAACCTGAACCGCTTCACGGTGGGGCTGGCACTGTCCTGGGGCCTGGTCATCGTGGCACTCGGCCTGATCCAGCGCTTCGCCGGCGAAGCCTAAAACAGACCAAAGACAGCAGAAGGCCCCCGGCGGTTTCGCCGGGGGCCTTCTGCGTGCGGCTCGTTATTCGTCGTCGTCGTCCGTACCGCCGTGCGCCTGCTCGGAATCGAGCAGGCGGCGGGAGAGCTGCGCCGCCGCCGCCTGGTCAATGAGCCAGCGGGTCTTGGTCCGCCCGCGCGCACCGGCAGCCGGAACCTGGACGGGGCCGGCACCGGCCAGGGCCAGGCCCACGGCGCCGGCCTTGTCGTCTCCGGCGACTCCCAGCCAGACCTCTTCAGCGGTGTTAATCGTTTCCAGGGTCAGGGAGATCCGTTCCGGCGGCGGTTTGGGGGCGTCCCGCACCGCCACCGTGGTGGCACCGACAGCCCGCACCCCCGGCGTTTCCGGAAAGAGCGAGGCAATGTGCGCATCCGGGCCCACCCCCAGCAACAGCACGTCGAAGCGGGGCAGGCGCGGGTCAACGGGCTCAAATCCCGGCGCGAGCACTTCGGCGGCGGCTGCGTCGGCCAGCTGCAGCGCATAATCAGCTGCCGCCTCTTCCACGGTTGCCACGTCGTCAGACGTGGCAACCGCGTGGATACGCCCGGCGGGAACGCCAAGCGGTTCCAGCATGGCCTGACGGGCCTGGAGGGAGTTCAGTTCCGGATCACCCTGCGGCAGGAACCGTTCGTCACCCCACCAGAAGTTGACCCGGGTCCAGTCCACCGCAGTGCGGGCGGGATTCGCAGCGACGGCTTCGAGCGCGGCGATGCCCACGCTCCCGCCCGTGAGGACTACCGTGGCCTCGCCGCGGCGGCTCTGCACATCAACGAGTTTGGTGATCAGACGGGCCGCAATGGCCGAGACCAGCGCCTGCGGATTCGGATGGATGCTGACGCCGTTGGGGGAGTGCCTCATGCGCTGGCCCCTTCCTGGGACAGACACGCTGCCAGTCCCTCAGTGAGTACTTCTCCAAACACTTCGTCCGGGTCCAGCCGGCGAAGTTCCTCCGCCAGGCAGTCCCTCAGGGTGCGGCGCGGAAGTGAAATCTGCTGTTCGGGCTGTCCCGGCTGGGTGAGGTGGGCCGTGACCTGGTCCGGCCGCGCCAGCACCACGTCGCCTTCCGGCCGCCGGAACTGCACCCGGTGGATTCCCGTCCCCGTTTCGCCTTCGATGATCTCCACCGGTACGCCCAGTGCCTTCTTCAGCCATGCGGCCAGGAGGAAGGTGCTGGCCGAGTCCGATGCTCCCTCGACGACGGCGGACTGCACCGGCGCAGGTCCTGCGCCGTCCAGGACAGCGGCCAGCTGGACCCGCCAGTTGGTGAGCCGCGTCCAGCTCAGGTCCGTGTCGCCCGCTGCGTAGGTGTCCGCAAGGCGCAGCAGCGCTTCCTTTGGGTTCGGCTCCGTCGCTGCGTCGGTAATCCGCCGGTGCGCTATGCATCCCAGCGGCGTCTGTGCCGGGTTTTCCGGTACGCCGTGCGGCCACCACACCACGATGGGGGCATCGGGGAGCAGCAGCGCCGAGACCAGGGACTCGCTTTCACCGGCAAGCTCCCCGTGGCCGGACAGGACAATAACCTCGGAAGCGCCGGCGTCGCCGCCGACCCTGATCTGCGCATCAAGCCGCGTGGGGTCAGTGGGGCTGCCCTCCGCCAGCACGATAATGCGGCAGGGGTGTTCCCGGCTGGCTTCGTTGGCGGCCGCAATGGCCTCCTCGACGAAGTCGGGCTGGGTGTCCACCACCAGCGTCAGGACCCGGCCGAGAGTCACCACGCCGCCCTTTTCACGCATGGCAACTATTTCCTTGGACACCTTGGAGGTAGTGGTGTCCGGCAGGTCAACTATCACGGCCTTCTCCAGGTCCTTCCGTCTTGGGCGAGCAGTTCGTTGGCGGAGTCCGGGCCCCAGCTGCCCGGGGCATACGGCTCGGGCTGCTCCTGGAGCGAGGCCCAGTACTCCTCGAAGGGGTCCACGATCTTCCAGGACAGCTCCACTTCCTGGTGGCGGGGGAAGAGCGGCGGCTCGCCCAGGAGTACGTCCAGGATGAGGCGTTCGTAGGCCTCCGGGCTGGATTCGGTGAAGGAGTGGCCGTAGCCGAAGTCCATCGACACGTCCCGGACCTCCATCTGCGTGCCGGGCACCTTGGAACCGAACCGGATGGTGGCGCCCTCATCCGGCTGCACCCGGATCACGACTGCGTTCTGGCCAAAGTCGTCATCATTGTGCTCACGGAACAGCAGGTTGGGGGAGCGTTTGAAGACCACGGCGATCTCGGTGACTCGGCGGCCCAGCCGCTTACCCGCCCGCAAGTAGAACGGGACGCCGGCCCAGCGGCGCGTATTGATGTCCAGGCGGATGGCGGCGAAGGTCTCGGTCCTGGATTCGGGGTTGAAACCCTCCTCCTCCAGGAACCCGGTGACCTTTTCCCCGCCCTGCCAGCCGCCGGTGTACTGGCCCCGTGCCGAGCTGCGGGAAAGGTCCTTGGGCAGCCGCACGGCGGCCAGTACCTTTTCCTTTTCGGCCCGCAGATGATCGGCATCGAAGGAGATGGGCTCTTCCATGGCGGTGAGCGCCAGGAGCTGGAGCAGATGGTTCTGGATGACGTCGCGTGCAGCACCCACGCCGTCGTAATACCCGGCGCGGCCGCCGATGCCGATGTCCTCCGCCATCGTGATCTGCACGTGGTCCACGTGGTTGGCGTTCCAGATCGGTTCGAACAGCTGGTTGGCGAAACGCAGGGCCAGGATGTTCTGGACGGTTTCCTTGCCCAGGTAATGGTCAATCCGGAAGACGGAGTCCGCCGGGAAAACCGACTCCACCACGTTGTTCAATTCACGCGCGGACTTCAGGTCGTGGCCGAACGGCTTCTCGATCACCACCCGCCGCCACTTGCCCTGCGAGGTTTTGGCGAGTCCGTGTTCGGAGAGCTGCTGGCAGACCTGCTCAAAGGACTTGGGCGGAACGGAAAGGTAGAAGGCATGGTTGCCGCGCGTACCGCGTTCGGCGTCCAGGTCCTCCAAGGTCCTCTTGAGCTGCCCGAACGCCTCATCGCTGTCGAATCCGCCTTCAACGAAGCGGATGCCCTCCGACAGCTGCTTCCACACGTTCTCGTTGAAGTCGGTCCGGGCGTAGGCCTGCACGGACTCCTTCACCTGGGCCGCGAATTCCTCATTGCTCCAGGGCCTGCGGCCGAACCCGACCAGCGAAAAGCTTGGCGGCAGCAACCCGCGGTTGGCCAGGTCGTAGACGGCAGGGATTAGCTTCTTGCGCGCCAGGTCTCCGGTCACCCCGAAGATCACCAGGGAGGACGGCCCTGCAATCCGGCTCAGCCGCCGGTCCCGCGGGTCCCGGAGCGGGTTTCCCCTGCCGGTCTTCTCCTCTGCGGTCATCTACTTGCTACCGCCTTCAGCGGACAGGGACTCTACAACGTTTTCGATTTCGCGCACGCCTTCCTCCCGGTCGAGCAGGTGCAGGCGCAGGACGGGACGGCCCTGATCGGCCAGAACGGACGCATCCCCGGCAGCCTGGGCGCTGATCAGCTCTCCGAAGGTGAAGGGACGGTCCGGGATGGCCACGTCAGTGGCGGGACGGCCGGTGATCTGCAGGTAGACACCTTCCGCCGGTCCGCCCTTGTGGAACTGGCCGGTGGAATGCAGGAACCGCGGTCCCCAGCCGAAGGTCACCGGACGCCCGGTGGCGGCGGCGAGGCCGGCACGGATATCGGCCAGGCCGGCCTGCCGGCCGCGGTCCAGGTAGGCCTGGACACTCAGGTAGCCATCCGGGCCCAGTTCGCCCAGCAGCGCGCTCAGCGCGCCGCGCAGGGTGTTTGCCGTTCCCAGCAGCGCCGCGGGGCCGCGGACCTCGACGGACCCGTCGACAAAGGCGGGTTCCGTGGCCTCCGGAGTGGCATCCAACAGTCCGCGCGCCGCTTTCTTGGCGGCTTCCACGTCCGGCTGGTCAAACGGATTGATGTGCAGCAGGCGGCCGGCCACGGCGGTGGCGAACTCCCACAGCACCATCTGGGCGCCGAGGCTGCCCGCAACCAGCACCTGGTTGCCCTCCGGAAGGGCCTCGGAGTCTGCGGGGACAATGCGTACGGTCAGGATATCGGCCGCGTCCCAAACGATCTCCGGTGCACCGGGCTCGACGACGACGGGCAGCACACCGGTTCCCAGCTTGCCCGTGGACTCGGCAATCAGCTGCTCGGCCCAGTCGGGGAAACCGGCAAGCCCGGAACCCTCGTCCACAATGACAATCTTGTTGCGCAGCGGATCGGTGCCGCCCAGGGCCGCGCCGAGTTCCAGACCCATGTTGTCCGGGGCGTCGTCGCGCAGGATCTCCACGGTCATTTCCGCATCGTCCAGCAGGGCCTCAATGTCGGCACCGGCCAGGCCGGAGGGCACCAGCCCGAAGGCCGTCAGGGCCGAATAGCGTCCGCCGACGTTGGGATCGGCGTTGAAGACGGCACGGTAGCCGGCCTCCCGTGCAGCGGCATCCAGCGGAGATCCGGGGTCCGTGACCACGACGATGCGGGACTTGGCATCAATCCCGGCATCGGTGAAGGCCTGTTCGAAGACCCGGCGCTGGGAGTCCGTCTCCACGGTGGAGCCGGACTTCGAGGACACCACAATCACGGTTTCGGCCAGGCGCTCACCCAGGGCGGCTGCCACCACATCCGGGTCGGTTGAATCGAGGACCGTCAGGTCCACTCCCGCAGAGCGGGTAATGACCTCCGGCGCCAGGGAGGAACCGCCCATGCCGGCCAGGACCACGCGGGTCACCGACTCGGCGGCGAGCTCCTCCCGAAGCGCCGCAATCTGTCCCAGCAGCGGCCGGGAACTCACGCCGGGGTTCAGCCAGCCAAGGCGGATGGACGCCTCGGCTTCGGCGTCGGGACCCCAGAGTGTGGGGTCCTGGGCGACCAGGCGCGACGCGACTTCGTCGCCCACGAGTTCGGGCACGTGGGCATCTACTGCTGCGCGTGCTGCTCCGGCTGCTTCAAAGGACAGTGTGGCCATTTTTTCCTACGCCTCTTTCGCGGTATCCAGTGCGGTCTGAACGGTCTCGAGCAGTTCGCCCCAGCTGACCACGAACTTATCGAGGCCTTCGGTCTCCAGCTGCTCCACGACGTCGTTGTAGGAGATCCCCAGTCCGTCCAGGCGGTCCAGGACGTCGTTGGACTCTTCGTAGGTGCCGGCAATGGTGTTGCCGGTAACCTCGCCGTGGTCGGCGGTGGCGTCCAGGGTCTTCTCCGGCATGGTGTTCACGGTTTCCGGAGCCACGAGTCCCGTGACGTACAGGGTGTCCGGCAGGGCCGGGTCCTTGACGCCGGTGGAGGCCCAGAGCGGACGCTGCGCGTTGGCACCTGCGGCGGCCAGCACCTGCCAGCGTTCAGTGGCGAACTGCTCCTCGAAGACCTGGTAGGCCAGGCGGGCGTTGGCCAGGCCGGCCTTGCCCTTCAGCGCGGTGGCCTCGTCGGTGCCGATGCCGTCCAGGCGCTTGTCGATCTCGGCGTCCACGCGGGAGACGAAGAAGGAGGCCACGGAGTGGATGGTGGACAAGTCGTGTCCGTTCTCCTTGGCCTGCTCGATGCCGACCATAAACGCGTTGATGACCTCGCGGTACCGCTCCAGCGAGAAGATCAGGGTGACGTTAACGCTGATGCCCGCAGCCAGTGTGGCGGAAATGGCCGGCAGGCCTTCCTGCGTGGCGGGGATCTTGATCAGGACGTTCGCGCGGCCGACCTTGTCGAAGAGTTCCTTCGCCTCGTTGATGGTGCCCTGGGTATCCCGGGACAGGCGCGGATCCACTTCAATGGATACGCGGCCGTCAACGCCGTGGGTTGCCTCATAAACGGGCGCGAACACGTCGCAGGCCTGGATGACGTCATCGGTGGTGATTTCGAAGACGGACTTGTCGACGTCGGCACCGGAGCGGGACAGCTGCTGCACCTGGGCGGCGTAGGACTCGCCGTTGGCCAGGGCCGCAGCGAAGATGCTCGGGTTGGTGGTGACGCCTACGACGTTCTTCTCGTCGATGAGCTTCTTCAGCGAGCCGGAGACAATCCGTTCGCGGGAAAGGTCGTCCAGCCAGATGGACACACCGGCTTCGGAAAGCGCGGCGGTGGGTGTGGAAGTCATGGTGGTGCTCCTTTGTGAAGGGGTTACTGCTGGTCGCCGGTCTCGGTGGACTGTGCCCCGGAAGCGGCACCGGGGGTGCCGTCGGGAGCGGAGCCGCTGCCGCCGGCGGCGGTCAGCGAATCGCGGGCCGCCTGGGCCACGGCGTCGGAGGTGATGCCGAATTCGCGGTACAGGGTCTTGTAGTCCGCGGAGGCACCAAAGTGCTCCAGGGAGACGCTGCGGCCGGCGTCGCCGATGATCTCGCGCCAGCCCATCGCAATGCCTGCCTCGACAGAGACGCGTGCACGGATGTCCTTGGGCAGCACCGATTCGCGGTAGGCCTTGTCCTGCTTGTTGAACCACTCGATGCTGGGCATGGAGACAACGCGTGCCGCCACACCCTCGGCCGCCAGGGCATCCCGGGCCTCCACGGCCAGCTGCACCTCGGAGCCCGTACCGATCAGGATGACGTCCGGCGTCACAACGGCGCCGTCGCGGACGGCTTCGGCCAGTACATAACCGCCGCGTGCGGCGCCCTCGGCCGACGCGAATGCCTCAGCCGTCGCCGCACCTTCGCCTCGGGCGTAGGTGGGGATGTTCTGCCGGGTCAGGACGATGCCGGCCGGGTTCTCGGTGTTCTCCAGGATGGTCCGCCACGCAACGGCGACCTCATTGGCGTCACCGGGGCGGACGACGTCGAGACCGGGAATGGCGCGCAGGGAAGCGAGCTGCTCCACCGGCTGGTGGGTGGGTCCGTCTTCGCCGAGACCGATGGAGTCGTGGGTCCAGACGTAGATGGAGGGGACACCCATCAGGGCGCCGAGGCGGATGGCCGGGCGCTGGTAATCGCTGAAGATCAGGAACGTGCCGGAGAAGGCCCGGGTGTTGCTGTGCATCGTGATGCCGTTGACGATCGATGCTGCGGCGTGTTCGCGGATACCGAAGTGCAGCACGCGGCCGTACGGGTTGCCGGACCAGGCATTGGTCTGCTTGCCGGCCGGGATGAACGACGGCGAGCCTTCGATGGTCGTGTTGTTGGATTCGGCGAGGTCCGCCGAGCCGCCCCACAGCTCGGGCAGGGCCGGGCCGATCGCGGAGAGCACCTTGCCGGACGCAGCACGGGTGGACATGTCCTTGCCGGCTTCGAAGACGGGCAGGGAAGCTTCCCAGCCCTCGGGAAGTTCGCCCTTCTCCAGGCGGGCCAGCAGTGCAGCGCCCTCGGCGTTGGCCTCCTGCCAGGCCTTGAAGCCTTCATTCCATTCCTCGTGGGCCTTTGCGCCGCGGCTGACAACCTGCCGGGCGTGCTCGAGAACCTCCGCGTCGACGTCGAAGGTCTTCTCCGGGTCGAAGCCCAGGGTCTCCTTCAGTGCGGCCACTTCGTCGGCGCCCAGGGCTGATCCGTGAATCTTGCCGGTGTTCTGCTTGTTCGGTGCAGGCCAGCCGATAATGGTGCGCAGCGAGATGATGGAGGGCCGGTTCGTCTCGGCCTTGGCTGCCATGAGGGCGTTGTAGAGCTCGTTGACGTCTTCGACGTATTCACCGGTCTTGGTCCAGTCGACCCGCTGGGTGTGCCAGCCGTAGGCTTCGTAGCGCTTGAGCACGTCCTCGGTGAAGGCGATGTCAGTGTCATCTTCGATGGAGATGTGGTTCTCGTCGTAAAGGACAACGAGGTTGCCAAGTTCCTGGTGGCCGGCCAGCGAGGAGGCCTCGGCCGTGACGCCTTCCTGCAGGTCGCCGTCGGAAGCGATGACCCAGATGGTGTGGTCGAACGGGCTGGTGCCCTCGGCGGCGTCGGCGTCGAGCAGGCCGCGCAGGCGGCGCTGGGCGAACGCGAATCCGACGGAGGACGCGAGGCCCTGGCCGAGGGGGCCGGTGGTGATCTCCACGCCGTCGGTGTGCCGGTACTCGGGGTGTCCCGGTGTCTTGGAGCCCCAGGTGCGCAGGGACTTCAGGTCCTCCAGTTCCAGGCCGTAGCCGGAGAGGAAGAGTTCAATGTAGAGAGTCAGTGAAGTGTGCCCGGGGGAGAGGACAAACCGGTCGCGGCCGATCCAGTGGGGATCGCTCGGATCGTGGCGCATGACCTTCTGAAACAGGAGGTACGCTGCCGGGGCCAGGCTCATGGCCGTTCCCGGGTGTCCGTTGCCGACCTTTTCCACGGCGTCGGCGGCCAGGACGCGGACAGTGTCCACTGCCTTGCGGTCCGTATCCGTCCAAGTCAGTTCTTGCTCTTCCATATGTGGCACGTTTACGGGCCCCTCTCTGTGCAGATAACCGGCACCGTACAGCGCCGGACATGCCCGGAAACCCCTGCGAACCGCAGGCGTTTCCGGCGCCTTTACCACTACAACCAACGGCGGAAGGAGATCGATTCCCCATCGGGGAATTCGCTGCTTCCGTTATTCGCAACATCACGCTGCGGAAACCTATTTCATACTGCCTGTCGCTTTCGCTGCTGAGATACCGTTTTTTGGCTGCAGGAAAGGTCCGCTCCAACCTTATCCTCTGACGGTGCTTCCTGCCTGCCTTATTGCTGCCCGGTGACGGGGCGGCACCGCTACCCATGCGGCCGCGGCATCCATTCAGGCAGTACTCACTCCCGCTCCGGGCCCTGTCCGGGTAGCCTGCTGTTCCACGGAAATGCGGCGGCGCCGCGCGCGTATATACGCACCGGCGGCGGTACTTCGATTTCTACAGCCGATAGAGGCTATGATGAGGACGGACTTTTTCGTTCCAGATTGGATACAGTGATCGCTTCGTGACTACCCAGCATGCCGAATCCCCTGTCTACTCGGGGAAGATGACGGCGGGCCGCAAGGTCCGGGCATACGTGGCGCTCACCAAACCCCGCGTCATCGAACTCCTGCTCGTCACCACCCTGCCCACCATGATCTTTGCCCAGCAGGGACTGCCTTCGCTGGGCCTGATCCTGGTTACGATGATCGGCGGTGCACTGGCGGCAGGAAGTGCCGGTGCCTTCAACTGCTACATCGACCGCGACATGGACAAGTTGATGAAGCGGACCAAAAACCGTCCGCTCGTCACGGGCGAGGTCTCCCCGCGGGAGGCCATGGTCTTCGCCTGGGTCCTGGGCGTCGTGGCTATTGCCATGCTCTGGATCGGGGCGAACCCGCTCACCGGGCTGCTGGGTCTGGGCGCCATCCTGCTTTACGTGGTCTTCTACACGCTGATCCTTAAGCGCCGAACCACGCAGAACATTGTCTGGGGCGGCGCTGCCGGCTGCATGCCCGTCCTGATTGCCTGGGCCGCCGTGACTGGCAAGGTGGAATGGCCCGCCATCATCCTCTTTATGATCATCTTCCTCTGGACCCCGCCGCACTACTGGCCGCTGTCCATGAAGTACGGCGAGGATTACCGCAACGCCAGCGTTCCGATGCTCGGTGCCGTGGCCGGTGCCAAGCTGGTGTCAGTCCAGGTGGTGCTCTACGCCTACGCCACCGTGGCCTGCTCGCTGCTGCTGGTGCCCGTCGGCGGTGCCGGCTGGGTTTACACCGGCGCTGCCGTGCTCTCAGGTGTCTGGTTCATTGCCGAGTCCCACAAGCTGCACTCCCGGGCCCAGCGTGAAGACCTCAATGACAAGTCGGCCATGAAGGTCTTCCACCTCTCGATCAGCTACCTCACCATCCTGTTCCTGGCCCTGGCCGTGGATCCCTTTGTGGGCGGCGCGCTGGTCTAGGAACGGTTTCTGCGCGGTACCCGCGCAGCCACAGCCTTGCAGCGGCCGGAGCCTTCGGGCTCCGGCCGCTTTTGCGTGTGCGGGATTCGCTCCTTCCGGGGGGCGTCGTGCGGGCTTCCCCGGGTTTGTTGCGGCGGGGGTGTCCGCACGGGGTGCTGCGGCGTGGGCGCCCATGCGGGGTGCTTGGGCGCGGCGGCCCGCTACGGGTGCTGCGGCGGCAGTGCCCACGCAGGCTTGCTTGCAGACGGATCCCCAGCGGACTGCCTTCCCTGCGTTCCAGCCTTCGTCCGTGCCTGCTGTCGCCGCTAGTACAGATAACGGGCCTAAACGATGCGGATAAACCCATTATCTGTACTATCGGCGCGGCTCGAGGCCACGAGGGCCGGGCCCTGACGACTCCGGGGGGACCGGCACGAGGACCGGGCCCTGACGACTCCGGGGGGACCGGCATGGGGACCGGGCCCTGACGACTCCGGGGGGACCGGGCGGGTTCCGCGGGCCCTGTCCCGCCCGGCCCCGCCGCCGGCCCCAGGACCCCGTAACCCAAAAAGGGCCGGCCTCCGCAGTTCAATGCGGGGGCCGGCCCTTTCAACGGGCGGTGCAGCGGAGGCTACTCCACGGGCGACGCAGCCGCAGCGGAGACGGAATCGCCGCCGGGGACCTGCTTGGCGAAGCCGACAAAGACCAGCTGCGCGGCAGCGGCCGTCAGGAGGCAGGCGCCGAGCATGTGCAGGGCTACCAGAGCGATGGGCAGGTGCAGGAAGTGCTGCGCGTAGCCGATGACAGCCTGCGCCAGGACCACGACGGTCATCAGCAACACGGCATTGCGCAGTCGGGCATCCGTAACGCGGCGGAGGACCAGGTACAGGGCCACCGCAAGGGTGAAGACCAGCAGGTAGACCGGTACGACGTGGATACGGGTCATCAGGTCCGGATTCAACCCGTTGCGGGCCGCTCCGTGGTCACCGGCATGGGGGCCGGAACCGGTGACAATCACGCCCAGCACCACGGTGATGGCGGAAAGGACGCCGACAGCGCCGAGCAAGGGGCGCAGGGTCCTGTTCGCCAGCGGCGCGTGGCGCACCGCCAGGTCCTCCGCGGAGAGCCAGGCCCGGTTCACCAGTACGACGGCGGCGACGATCAGCAGCATGGACACGATGAAGTGCAGGCCCACCACCCAGGGGTTCAGTCCGGTGAGAACGGTAATGCCGCCGATGATGGCCTGGGCCGGGATACCTGCCAGCAGTCCGATGGACAGCCACCACAGATCGCGTCGTTCGGCCCGCAGGCGCCAGACGGAGAACAGGGTGGCGAACGCGATGGCCGTAAGGACAAAGGTCAGCAGCCGGTTGCCGAACTCGATGATCCCGTGGATACCCATTTCGGGGGTGGTGACCAGCGAATCGGCGGTACACAGCGGCCACTCCGGGCAACCGAGACCGGAAGCGGTGAGGCGGACGGCGCCGCCGGTGACCACAATGACGATGTTGGCTACAAGCGAGGCAACTGCCAGTGAACGAATGAGCCGCCCGGTTGCGGGCTGGCGGCTGTTGGATTGCCGGGCCGGAACCCCGGCCGAGGTCTGTGACACGGTAGCTAACTCCATTTGAACCAGCGGACAGCACCCAGGCCGCCCAGTATTGTCCACGCCAGAAGAATCAGCGTGGCGGAAAGATTGAACTGCGAGTCGATCAGGGCCGAGCGCAGGGCATCCCCGAGCGCAGCCGAGGGAAGGACTTCGACAAAGGGCTGCACGATGCCGGGCAGGTTGCCTACGGGGATGATGATACCGCCGGCCGCGGCGAGCAGGATCCAGAGCAGGTTGGTGATGGCGAGCGTGGCCTCGGGCCGGACGGTCCCGGCAACCAGCAGTCCCAGCGCCGTGAACGCGATGGCGCCCAGGAACAGCTGCAGTACTGCCGGGACCAGCCCGCTGAGCTCCGGACGCCAGCCAAACAGCAGCGCCACCACGGAAACGAGGACCACCTGGATCACCAGGACGGCAAGCACGGCAATGACCTTGCCGGCAATCAGCCCGGCGCGGCCCAGGGGAGTGGTGGACAGGTACCGCAGCACCCCGTAGCGGCGGTCGAAGCCGGTGGCGATGCCCTGCCCGGTGAAGGCCGTGGACATGGCACAGAGAGCGAAAATCCCGGGGGTGGCCATATTGATCCGGCTGGTCCCGTAGCCGTCCAGCAGGGGAGTGACCACCAGGGCGATCATGGCCAGGAGCGGCAGCACCACGGCAAGGATCAACTGTTCCCCGTTGCGCAGCATCATGACGGCTTCGTAGCGGCCCTGGTTAAGGATGCGCGCGGGAAGCGAGGCGGGAGCGCTCAACGGATGGTCCTTCCGGAAAGGTCTAGGAATACATCCTCCAGGGTGCGGGAGGCCATGTGCACCGCGGTCGGCAGGATGTGCCGCTCGGCCCACCAGGCGGCAACGGCGGCCAGGTCCTGCGGTGCGAGTGCACCGCGCAGCGCATAGTGGCCGGGAGCCGCTTCGGCCACCTCCAGATGATGCAGCGTCCCTGACGCAAGACCGGTGACATCGAGGCCCGGCTCGGCGTCGAACGTCAGCAGCCGCTGTTCAGCCTGTGCCCCGGTGGCGGAGGTCAATTCGGCGACAGTGCCCGAGGCGACGGTTTTGCCGGCGTCGATGATGTACACGTAGTCCGCGAGCTTCTGTGCATCGTCCATCAGATGCGTGGTGAGGATGATCCCCAGGCCTTCGGCCCGCAGTTCGGCGATCAGGTCAAAGACAATCTGCCGCGACTGGGGATCCAGCCCGGCACTGGGTTCATCCAGGAACAGCACCTCCGGACGTCCGATCAGTGCTGCGGCCATGGCCAGGCGCTGCTTCTGCCCGCCGGAGAGCCGGCGGATTCCGGTGTTGGCGAAGCTGCGGATGCCCAGGCGTTCCACCAGTTCGGCCACCGGCCGGGGTGCCTCATACATACGGGCCACGTGCTCCAGCAGGGCCACGGGCCGGGCCGAGGGCGGCAGTCCGCCATCCTGGAGCATCACGCCAACCCGGCTGCGCAGGCGGGCATCGGCACGGTAGGGGTCCTGGCCCAGCAGGCGGATTTCACCGCCGTTGATGGGCTGCAGGCCCTGGGCACATTCAAGCGTGGTGGTCTTCCCGGCACCGTTGGCACCGAGCAGGGCGGTCACGGAGCCGCGGCGGGCTGTGAAGTCGACGCCGGCGAGTACGCGGATCATTTTGCCGTCGAGACCAGCAACCGGGCCGCAGTCCTTGATCAGACCTTTAATGGTCAGGCAGGGTTCATCGATAGGCACCTGCATATTCTACTTTAGGTAGTAGTAGTTCCCGCACGGACAGGCACGCGATGGCAAGCCTTGCCTTAGTGGAAACGGGGAACAGATTAGGTCATGCTTGTGTTGTGTATTCTGTGAGTAACTCTGAGACCAAGGCGGCCGCCGCGCCCGGCGCTGCCCGCGAAGCGGAGGAACGCACCAGGGACAAGGTACTCGGTGCGGTTCTGGAACACGGGCCGGTCAGCGCAGCGGAACTCGGTGAACGGCTGGGCTTCACGCCCGCTGCCGTGCGCCGCCACCTCGACGCTCTCTCCGGCAAGGGGCTGATCCAGGTCAAACTGGTCCGCAACTCCGCCTCCGGGGCCGGACGGCCTGCGCGCCGCTACGTCCTGAGCCCCCAGGGCCAGGCGTACCTGGGCAACGACTATCTGGATATCGCTACGGAGGCGCTGCGCCAGCTCGGTGCCGGGCTGGGGCCGCAGGCCATCGAAGCCTTCGCTGCAAACCGGTTCGCCGAAATGGAGAAGCGGTACCGCCCGGTGGTCGACGCCGCCGGGCCGGAAACCGCGGACCGCGCCGAGGCATTGGCTGCAGAGCTGACCAAGGACGGTTTCGTAGCGTCCACCACCATGATCGGCGCCGCGGCGACCAAGAGCACGCTGCTTAGCGTCCAGCTCTGCCAGGCCCACTGTCCGATCCAGGGCCTGGCCACGGCCTACCCCGTCTTCTGTGACAAGGAGACCGAAGTTTTCGCCCGCCTTCTGGACGTGGATGTCCGCAGACTCTCCACACTGTCCAGGGGCGGCCACGTTTGTACGACCCACGTCCCCGTGGGCCGGACCAGATCTGCGCCGCAGGTTCCCCTGCACGCCGAGACCACCCAGACCACATCCATTCATCAGCAAGAAAGGCCGTGATGACGGATCAAGTAACCCAGAAGCCATCGGCACCTGCCACGGTGCCGGATTCTGTGATTTCAGACATCCTGGAGAAAAACCCTGAACTAGAGGGTATTGGCAACTACGAGTACGGCTGGGCCGACTCCGACGTTGCCGGAGCCACCGCCCGCCGCGGCCTGAGCGAAGAAGTCGTACGCGACATTTCCGCAAAGAAAAACGAGCCGCAGTGGATGTTGGACCTCCGCCTCAAGGGCCTGAAGTACTTTGACCGCAAGCCCATGCCGACCTGGGGTGCAGACCTCTCCGGCATCGACTTCGACAACATCAAGTACTTCGTGCGTTCCACGGAGAAGCAGGCCAACACCTGGGAGGACCTGCCCGAGGACATCCGCAACACGTACGAGAAGCTCGGCATCCCCGAAGCCGAGCGCGGCCGCCTGGTCTCCGGTGTCGCCGCCCAGTACGAGTCCGAGGTTGTCTACCACCAGCTCCGTGAGGACCTGGAACGCCAGGGCGTCATCTTCCTGGATACGGACACCGCTCTGAAGGAACACCCGGAAATGTTCCAGGAGTACTTCGGCACCGTCATCCCCGTGGGGGATAACAAGTTCGGCTCGCTGAACACCGCCGTGTGGTCCGGCGGATCCTTCGTGTACGTTCCCAAGGGCGTTCACGTGGAAATCCCGCTGCAGGCCTACTTCCGCATCAACACGGAAAACATGGGCCAGTTCGAGCGCACCCTGATCATTGCGGACGAGGATTCCTACGTCCACTACATTGAGGGCTGCACCGCGCCGATCTACACCTCGGACTCGCTGCACTCGGCCGTCGTGGAAATCATCGTGAAGAAGGGCGCCCGCGTCCGCTACACGACCATCCAGAACTGGTCCAACAACGTGTACAACCTGGTCACCAAGCGTGCCATTGCACACGAGGGCGCCACCATGGAGTGGATCGACGGCAACATCGGTTCCAAGGTCACCATGAAGTACCCGGCCGTCTACCTGGTGGGCGAGCACGCCAAGGGCGAGACCCTGTCCATCGCGTTCGCCGGCGAAGGCCAGCACCAGGACACCGGCTCCAAGATGGTGCACATTGCCCCCAACACCAAGAGCTCCATCATTTCCAAGTCCGTGGCCCGCGGCGGCGGCCGTGCAGCCTACCGCGGCCTGGTCCAGGTCCGCGAAGGCGCCAAGCACTCGGCCAACACCGTGCGCTGCGACGCCCTGCTGGTGGACACCATCTCCCGCTCGGACACGTACCCGTACGTGGACATCCGCGAGGATGACGTCACCATGGGCCACGAAGCCACTGTTTCCCGCGTCAGCGAGGAACAGCTGTTCTACCTCATGTCCCGCGGCCTTCCCGAGGACGAGGCAATGGCAATGATCGTGCGCGGCTTCATCGAGCCGATCGCGCGCGAACTGCCGATGGAATACGCCCTTGAACTCAACCGCCTCATCGAACTCCAGATGGAAGGAGCCGTCGGTTAATGTCGAAGCTTAACGACGTCGTCGAAACAGTGACCGAGAAGGTCAGCAACGCAGTGGAGGAGGTCAAGGCGAAGGTTGCTTCCCCTCGGGAAAACAACCGCATCCGCATTGACGGCTTCACCGAGGAAGGCGAAAACCTTTCCCCGCTGAATGACGATTCCTCGCCCCTCGGCGGCGACAGCAGCAAGGCCCACAGCCACGGCGGCGGAGTGGGTATCCCGGACAGCTCACGCGCCGGCCGGATGACCTCCTTCCACCGGGCCGACTTCGGCAAACTGAACGGACGCGAAGAGGACTGGCGGTTCACCCCGCTCAAGCGCCTGCGCGGCCTGCACACCGCTGACCTGAACGGCTCCGCACCGGAACTGGCAGTGGTGGCACCGGACGGCGTCCTCGTGGAAAGCATTGCCCGCACCGATGCCCGCATCGGTTCCGCCGGCATTCCGGAGGACCGCGTCGCAGCCGCCGCCTGGGAGGACTTCAGCGAAGCCACCGCCGTGACCCTGCCCGCCGAAACCGTTGTGGACGGCAGTGTCACGCTGACCATCAACGGTGTCAGCAAGGATCCCGCCGCGCAGCACATCGTGATCACCGCTCAGAAGTTCAGCAAGGGTGTTGTGGTCCTGGACCACAAGGGTTCCGCCGTGCTGTCCCAGAACGTGGAAATCGTGGTCGAGGACGGCGCCGAACTGACCGTCGTCTCGGTCCAGGACTGGGATGAGGACGCCGTGCACGCGTCCGCCCAGTACGCCAAGATCGGCCGCGACGCGAAGTTCAAACACGTCGTCGTCAGCCTCGGCGGCGACCTGGTGCGCGTCACGCCGTCCTCCAAGTTCACCGCCACCGGCGGCGACGTGGAAATGTTCGGCCTGTACTACGCCGACGCCGGCCAGCACCTGGAACAGCGCCTGTTCGTGGATCACGCGGTCCCGAACTGCAAGTCCCGCGTGATGTACAAGGGCGCCCTGCAGGGCCGCGACGCACACACCGTGTGGGTTGGCGACGTCCTGATCCGCAAGGAAGCAGAAGGCACCGACACCTACGAGGTCAACCGCAACCTGCTGCTGACCGACGGCGGCCGTGCCGACTCCGTTCCGAACCTGGAGATCGAAACCGGACTGATCGAAGGTGCAGGCCACGCCAGCGCCACCGGCCGGTTCGACGACGAGCACCTGTTCTACCTGATGGCCCGCGGCATCCCCGAGGACACCGCACGCCGCCTGGTGGTCCGCGGCTTCCTGACCGAGATCATCCAGCAGATCAAGGTTCCCGCACTGGAAGAGCGTCTGACCGACGCCGTCGAGCGCGAGCTCGAAGCCTCCGGAGCCTACTAGGACGTAACCGGGGGTGCCGGAGCCTTCCGGCGCCCTCGGACATGTCGCCTTCCATCCCCAAAGCTTAGTAACGCACCGCACGGTGCAAAGGAGAAAGCCAACTCGCATGTCTACTCTTGAGATCAAGGATCTTCACGTCAGCATTGAGACCGAACAGGGCCGCAAGCCGATCCTGAAGGGTGTCAGCCTGACCATCAACACCGGTGAGACGCACGCCATCATGGGCCCCAACGGCTCCGGCAAGTCCACCCTGGCCTCCACCATTGCGGGCCACCCGCGCTACACCGTGGACAGCGGCTCCATCACTCTCGACGGTGAAGACGTCCTGTCCATGAGCGTTGACGAGCGTGCACGCGCCGGCCTCTTCCTGGCCATGCAGTACCCGGTAGAGGTTCCCGGCGTCACCATGACCAACTTCCTGCGCACCGCCAAGACTGCGCTGGACGGCGAGGCCCCCTCGCTGCGTCACTGGACCAAGGACGTCAAGGCCGCCATGGCCGACCTCCGCATTGACGCCGACTTTGCCCAGCGCAACGTCAACGAAGGCTTCTCCGGCGGTGAAAAGAAGCGCGTGGAGATCCTGCAGCTGGAACTCTTCCACCCGAAGTTCGCCATCCTGGACGAGACCGACTCCGGCCTCGACGTCGACGCACTGAAGATTGTCTCCGAAGGCGTCAACCGTGAGCACTCCAAGGGCGGCATGGGTACGCTGCTGATCACGCACTACACGCGTATCCTGCGTTACATCAAGCCCGACTTCGTTCACGTTTTCGTTGACGGACACATCGCCGAGCAGGGCGGCCCCGAACTGGCAGACCGGCTTGAAGAAGAAGGCTACGACCGCTTTACCGGCGCCAACGCCGCAGCCGGCGCGTAACTGATACACGCGGCACAGAGCAGCTGAAGGAGCAACATATGAGCGACTCCGACCTGGCCCAGACGTCCCTGGAGGACGTCGAAGAGGCCCTCAAGGACGTCATTGACCCCGAACTGGGGGTGAACGTGGTGGACCTCGGCCTGCTCTACGGGCTGAAGTACGCCGACGACGGCGCCCTGCTCATCGACATGACACTGACGACGGCGGCCTGCCCGCTGACGGACGTGCTCGAAGAGCAGACCGCCCAGGCCCTCGACGGCGTTGTGGACGAGTGGCGCCTGAACTGGGTTTGGATGCCCCCGTGGGGACCTGAAAAGATCACCGACGACGGACGCGACCAGATGCGGGCCCTCGGCTTCAACATCTAGCAGGTATTCGCACCATCCATGAAGGGCCGACCCCGGGAATCTACCGGCGGCGGCCCTTCTGCGTGTCGCGGCGACGGCATTCCCCGGCGGTGCTACCTTCACGCCATGGGGAACACAACGGGCAGCGAGACGACGCATTTTCACGACCGGTACATCAGTGCCTGGAACGAGGCCATGTCCTCCGGGATCAGCGCGCCAATCGAGGAGTTCCTCTCACCCGACTACCACGGCTGGCTCGGGCAGGAGGCTGCGTCCACCGCCCCCTTTGATGCAGCCACCGCACGTGAAGGCTTTGCCGGCACCGTCGCTGACATGCAGGGCTGCACCGTGCACGCGGATTTCCGCACCGTAACTCCGCGGGGCCGTGACGAGGCAGTGGTCTTCTACGAAATGACCTACCGCAGCGGCGGGGAAGTCACCGGAAGAGCACTGCTCATGGAGGCATGGCGGCTCACCGGCGGACAGTGGCTGCTCTGCCGGGATTTCACCGAAGTCAACGTCGGACAGCCCGCGGCCTGACATGGCAACGCTCTCCCGTCCCGGGTCCTGGTACCTGTTCGATTACGGCATGGTGCTTTCCACGGCTCCATCGCCGGCGGACTGGGCCGCCCTCGAGGCGGAAGCCGGCCTGCAGCTGGCGCAGCCATCCAGCCCGTACTGGCGGCACCGGGATGATTTCGACGCCGGCAAACTGCGACCGGCCGACTACTGGACGGCAGTGCTTGGACGGCCGGTGGATGAACACCAGGTCCGGGTGCTGGAGGAGCTGGATGCCGCGCAGTGGTCGCACCTGAACCCGGAGACCCTAAGCGTGCTGGAAACCCTGCGCAGCGAACGTGCCAACCTCGCCCTGCTGTCCAACATGCCGGCCGGGATGTCCGTCAGGTACGGGCGTGAAGCATCCTGGGCACCCCTTTTCGACCGGACATATTTCAGCGGTCAGCTGGGCCTCGCCAAGCCGGACCCGCGCATTTTCGGCCATGTCCTGGCCGGACTGCGGGTGGCTCCGGAACGCGTTGTCTTCATTGATGACAACGCGCAGAACATTGCCGCCGCAAAATCGCTCGGTATCCGTACCGTTCATTTCCAGCCGACGGCATCGCCGGCCGGTTCCGCCACCGACCTCCGGCAGGAACTCCCGAAGGCCGGCGGCTGATCCGCCCTACGGGTTGGCCAGGTCCCCGGCACTGAAGGTGTCGCAGGTCTCCAGGCTTCCGCCCTCGTATCCGGCCAGGAACCAGGCCTGGCGCTGGTCACTGGAACCGTGCGTCCAGGTCTCTGGGTTCACTCCGCCGGTCACGGCGGACTGGATCCGGTCATCTCCCACGGCCGATGCGGCAGAGAGGGCATCGCTGATGTCCATGTCCGTGAACGGAGCCAGGAACGGCTCCCCGCCCCCGGGCGCCGGCTGCGACGCGGCGTGCCGCGCCCAGAGGCCGGCATAGCAGTCGGCCTGCAGCTCGGTGCGGACGGAGGCGGATTCAGGCCCCTGCGGGTCCGCATTACGGCCGGCGGAGGAGCCGGTGATCTGCTGGATATGGTGGCCGAACTCGTGAGCCACCACGTATTCCTGCGCCAGCGGCCCGCCGGAGGAACCATACCGGCTTACCAGGTCGGAGAAGAACGCAGTGTCGTAATAGGTCTGCTGATCGGCGGGGCAGTAGAAGGGGCCGACAGCGCTGGTGGCTGAACCGCAGGCGGTGGAGGTCCGGTCGGTGAACAGCACCACGCCCGGCTCGGTGTATTCCATGCCGTAGTCCGCCAGATACGGGGCCCAGAAACTGTCCAGGCTCTCGGCGGTACCCAGGATGCGGCAGTCCAGCCGGGCGTTGGCATCCTCACCGTTCAGGCACGTATCGATGCTTTGGGACTGCCCCTGCCCGGCGGACACGGACCCGCCGTCACTCAGCCCCAGCCCGTCGATCACGTCCGAACCGAAGAACAGGGACAGAATCAGCAGCAGTCCGCCGCCCAGTCCGCCGCCGACGGCGAGACCCTTGCCTTTGCCCCGCCGGTCACTGACACGCGAGGAATCCAGCTGTGCATTTTCGTTGAAACTCATGCTCCCGATTATCCCCGGCCGTCAGCATGCTTCCGTTACGGGACGCGTTGCTGCCGGGACGGTGAACCCTCGCCCAGGCCGCGTGCGGCGAGGGCATCTCCGGTCTGCCGCGCGTACGCGACCGCCCGGATGACCACCGGGACCGTCAGCGCACGCGGGTTGCGTTCCAGGCCGCGGGCCATCGCTGACTCCCGCACGTCACGCGCCGAACCGAGCAGGAACGGAATACTGCGGAGCATCAGGGCCAGTGTCAGACCGAAGCGTTCCGGATCCGCTCCGGCGAACCGCAGCGGCCGGGCCAGCGACACCAGCCCGTCCATGAGTACCTGCGGCGGTGTGGTCAGGGTCAGCAACCGGGCGGCCACCACACAAAACGCAATGTTTCCGCTGACCACCAGGGCGGTAACCGGCCCGGCCGTCCACGCCTGAAAAGCCCCCAGCACCACCAGCAGCGGCCACATCAGCCGCAACGGCTGCAGCATTCGGGGCAGCATCCCCGCCGCGGCGTAAAGCAGGCCAACGAGTACGACGGCGCCGCCCAGCATGGCGGGGGAGGCCAGCACCAGCACCGTGACGGACAACCCTGCCAGGATGGCCGCCTTCAGCCAGAGCGGGGCCGTGTGCACAGGGGATCGCCCCAGGCGGTAACCGCCCAGCAGGTCGGTTGCCGCGCTGCGGCCGGCGCGGCGCTTCACCGGACGCCCATGGCCAGTGCCCGGTAGGCGGCCACAGCCTCACGGGGCGCGCCGTCGAATACCACCGATCCGTGGTCCATCACCAGGACCCGGTCCGCGTCAGCGGCAAAGTCCAGGTCATGTGTGGTGTAGATGATCTGCTGGGGCAGGCCCGCGAAAACCTCCCGCAGCCGAATGGTGTTGCGCAGGTCCAGCAGCGTACTGGGTTCGTCGGCAACCAGGATGTCCGGTTCCGCGGCAAGCACCGAGGCCAGCGCCATCAGCTGGCGCTCACCTCCGGACAGGTCGTAGATGCTGCGGTCCGCCAGCTCCAGCAGACCAAGCGCGGCGAGCCGGGCTTCGGCGGTGCGGCGCCGTTCCACCCGGTTGGGCACCGAAGCCCGTAACGACAATTCGACGTCGTCGCGGCCGCTGGGCATTACCAGCTGCGAGAGCGGGTCGGTGAACACGAAGCCCACCCGGCGACGCACAGCGGCGCCCTTGCGTACGGTGTCCAGCCCGTCCACTGTGACGGAACCCGAGTCGGGCAGCACCAGGCCGTTGAGCAATTTGAGCAGCGTGGATTTCCCTGACCCGTTGGCGCCGATCACGGCCGTGCGCGGGTTGGCCAGTTCCAGGGAGAACGGGTGCAGGATGGGCGCGGGGTTTTCCGTCTCCTGCGCGGATGGCGCCGCAAGCACCGTGACGTCCCGCAGGACGATCCCCGGCATCAGGGACGCTTTCGCCGGCCCGGGGCGGCCATCCGGGGGAAAGCCTTGAACACGCTGACGGCCACGGCCGCCGCCAGCAGGTTTTTCAGCACGTCACCCGGCCAGAACGCCATATCGGCGGCCAGTGCCGGGCCGAACCCCAGATGCGCATTCATCATCAGGCCGGTGATCCCGGCCGGGTGGACCACCAGGAAACTGGTGGCCATGGCGACGGCGAACAACCACACAAACCGGGCCCGCCGCAACCGGCGAAGCACCACACCTGCCAGCAGGCCCGCCACCCCTGCCGCCAGGGGAAAGGACAGCAGATATCCTGCCGAGGGCCCCGCCAGGACACCCAGCCCCCCGCGGAACCCGCTGAAGACCGGCAGGCCCGCCAGCCCGGCAAGCAGGAACAGCCCCACCGCTGCAGCTCCCCGTACGGGCCCCAGGATGATCCCCGTCAGCATCACGGCCAGTGTCTGCAGGGTCAGAGGCACTCCGGCACCCAGCGGAAGGCCGGGAAGAAGGGAGAAGACCGCCGTCAGGGCCGCAAACACTGCGATCAGCGACAGGTCTGTGGCCGTCCAGGTCCGGCTCAGGCGCGGCTGCCGAACAGGCGCCGTCGTCGTGGGCGCAGTTCCGGTGCCGCCGGGAACAGGCGATACCGGGTCAACGGCCTTGCTGGGGGTGTTGTTCATCGCTGCACTTTCCCGGGATGGAAGAAAAACGGACCGTTCAATGTTTCGAACACTAGCGGCGCAGAGAGGCGATTCCATTGGAGGTTTTCTACAAAACGGTCCGTGCGGCTAGACTGGGAAGGCTGTTCCGGCCAACAAGGCCTTCCCAACCGGTCCCTGTGACCCCCGCCTCGGTGGATTCCCACCCGGTACGAGGCCCGCTCTCCGCGCAGCGTCATCAAGCAACACCAAACGCCTTCGAAAGGTTCACTGAGTGATTTCCGTATCTGGTCTCGAGCTGCGCGCAGGCGCACGCCTTCTCATGGAAGCGGTTTCTTTCCGTGTAGACAAGGGAGACAAGATCGGCCTCGTGGGCCGCAACGGTGCCGGTAAGACCACCCTGACCAAGGTCCTGGCCGGCGAGGCACTGCCCGCCGCAGGACACGTCAAGCGCGTGGGAGAGATCGGCTACCTGCCGCAGGACCCGCGCACCCCGGACATGGAGCAGCTGGGCCGCGACAGGATCCTCTCCGCCCGCGGGCTGGACAAGGTCTCCGCGCAGCTGAAGAAGTGCCAGGACGAGATGGCCAGCGATGACCCGAAGATCTCCTCCAAGGCCATGAACCGCTACGACCGGCTTGAGGCGGAGTTCCTCTCCGCCGGCGGATACGCAGCCGAGTCCGAAGCCGCCACCATCTGCGCCAACCTGGCCCTGCCGGACCGCCTGCTGAACCAGCCGCTGAGCACCCTCTCCGGCGGCCAGCGCCGCCGCGTGGAGCTGGCCCGGATCCTGTATTCCGACGCCGACACAATGCTCCTCGATGAGCCCACCAACCACCTCGATGCCGATTCCATCGCCTGGCTGCGGGAGTTCCTGAAGAACCACACCGGCGGCCTGATTGTGATCAGCCACGATACGGAACTGCTCAACGCTACCGTCAACAAGGTCTTCAGCCTGGACGCCAACCGCGCCACCATCGACATCTACAACATGGACTGGAAGCGCTACAAGATCCAGCGCGAGACCGACGAGCGCGCCCGCAAGCGTGAACGTGCCAATACCGAGAAGAAGGCCGGCATCCTGCTGGCCCAGGCCAACAAGATGAAGGCGCGCGCCTCGGGCGCCTCCGCTGCGCAGAGCATGCTCAAGCGCGTGGACCGGCTGATGGGCGGGCTCGACGCCGTGCGCGCCACGGACCGGGTGGCAGCCCTGCGTTTCCCGGATCCTGCCCCCTGCGGCAAGACCCCGATGATGGCCGAAGGCCTGAGCAAGAGCTACGGTTCGCTGGAGATTTTCACCGACGTGGATCTGGCCATTGACCGCGGCTCGAAGGTTGTCATCCTGGGCCTGAACGGTGCCGGCAAAACCACCCTGCTGCGGATGCTGGCAGGAGTGGACCAGCCCGACACCGGAAAGATCATTCCGGGCCATGGCCTGAAGGTGGGCTACTACGCCCAGGAGCACGAAACCCTGGACACGGAACGTACGGTCCTGGAGAACATGCGCTCGTCCGCGCCGGACATGGATGACGCCGAGGTGCGCAGCGTCCTGGGTTCGTTCATGTTCAGCGGCGACGACGTCGACAAAAAGGCCGGAGTGCTCTCCGGTGGTGAAAAGACCCGTCTGGCGCTGGCCACGATTGTTGCCTCCTCGGCCAACGTGCTGCTCCTGGATGAGCCCACCAACAACCTGGACCCCGCCTCCCGCGCGGAAATCCTGAGTGCCCTGAGCAACTACACCGGCGCAGTGGTGATGGTCAGCCACGATGAAGGTGCCGTTGCGGCCCTGAATCCGGAACGCGTTGTCCTGCTGCCCGACGGCGACGAGGACCACTGGAACGAGAACTACCTGGACCTGGTCACGCTGGCCTAGGGCCACCCGCGAAACTGCCCGAAACGGCCCCGGACGCATACGTCCGGGGCCGTTTTGCATACCTGTACCGCACCCCCGGGCGCCAGGGATACGGACAGGCTATTCTGAAGTCCCGCGCGCAGCGTTGCGCCGCAGCAGGAGACAGGTGCCGTCCATGCAGCAGCTTCCCACGCACAGCATCATCCGCCCCCGCCGCGGCCATGCCCCGCTCACGGGGCTGGACCGCATCACCGAACTTGCCGGCGACCTTGCCGGACAGTTCGACCTGGTGCCGCTCCTGGAACGCGTGCTCGGTCACGCCGTGGCCCTTCTCGGCTGCGAAAGCGGATCCATTTCCATCGTGCATGAAAGCGAAGGGTACTACCGCAAGGAAGTGGACCAGGGGGTCGGCTGCCACCAGGGCCAGACATTCTCGCTGTCTGAAGGGCTGACCGGCCAGATCGTGGCAACGCGCGGGACGGTTATCCTCGACTGCTACGCGTCCGTGCCCCACGGACATATCGACACCGGGGATCCGCGCTGGGGAAGCGCCGTTATCGGTGTGCCGATTGCCTGGGGCGGCGCCATCATCGGCACCTTCGCCATTTTCAGCAACGGCCCCGGCCGTGTCTTCAGCATCGAAGAAGCCGCCCTCGTGGAACTCTTTGCCAACCACGCCGCGATCGCCATCATGAACAGCAGGCTCCATCAGGCAGCAGCAGCGAAGGAGCGTGAGGCTGCGATAGCGGGGGAGCGGGAACGTGCCGTACAGGAAGTCCACGAAACCATCGGCCGGTCGCTGGGCTCACTCCTGCTCAACCTCGACCGCGCGGACAAGGCGACGCCGGCAGGCTGGCCGTCCAGTGCGCACATCGACTCCGCCCGGATACTCGCCCATGAAGCCCTCTTCGAGGTCCGGCGGACCGTGCGTGGCCTGGCTGCCGCCGGCCTCGCGGGCAGCACGCTGGTGGAAGCCGTCCGGCAGGAACTCAACGCCGTTAGTGCAGGTTCTCCCATCGACTTCTCCCTCGTTGTCTCCGGTCAGCAGCACAATCTGGCGCCCGTCGTGGCCCACCAGCTCTTTATGGTCATTCAGGAAGCCGTGGCCAATGTTGCCGCCCACTCCCGTGCCGCCACCTGTCGGATCGGAATCTTCTACAACCAAACAGGTGTCGGCGTAGTGGTGGAGGACAACGGGTGCGGATTCGAGCACCCGATATCCGGGACCGCCATGGGAAGCATGCAGGGCAACCGGCTCGGGCTGCACGGAATAGCCGCCCGTGCACACTACCTGCGCGGCGAGCTGCAGGTGGACTCCACACCGGGCTGGGGCACGGCCGTCCGTGTTCAGGTGCCCTACTCCTCCAACGGAGATGAGTCCCGGGAACGCTGGAAAGTCCTCGTGGCCTGTACGCGTCCGCTCATCCGGGCCGGAATTCTCCGGCTGCTGGAATGTTCCGAACCGTCAGTGCAGGTTCTCGGCGAAGCCGCCACCATCGAGGATCTCACCGAATCGGTGTCGCTGCTGCAGCCGGACATGATCGTCCTCGACGACGTCCTCCTCAGGGGCTACGCGGCGGCACGGGCGATGGGTGGCGACACGGTCGAGCGACCCGTCGTTGTGCTTACCGATGACCCGACGGATGAGCTGCTGGCGCTTTCAGCCTCGTCGGGCGTGCGCGGATTCGTCCCGCTTTCTTCGACCGCTGCGGAAGTGGCCCGCGTGGTTGTCGCGGCTGCTCGCGGGGATGCACTCCTGGACGGCGCGGTACTCAGCCGTCTCGCGGAGGCCCGTGGAGGGACGGCGGCTTCCGCCCGCCTGACCGCCCGGGAAGGCCAGGTGCGAAACCTGCTGGCGGAAGGCCTGGCGGACAAGCAGATCGCCACTCGTCTGGGGATCTCGGCGAAGACGGTGGAGAAGCACGTGGGTGCGATGCTGCGAAAGACCGGTGCCCGCAACCGCACCATGCTGGCGACCCTGCACTAGGCAGGAAGTCCCTCAGCAGGCAGGAGGTGCCTCAGTAGGCGGCCGCTCCCGCGGTGGCCACCTCCTGGTCCTGCTCGATCGTGCCCGTGGAGACGCCGATGGCGCCCATGATGCTTCCGTCCCGCACCAGCGGTATGCCGCCCGGGAAGACGGCGAGCCGGCCGCCGTGCGCATCGCTCAACCCGAAGATGGGTCCGTCCGGACGGGTGACGCCCTGCAGGTCCGCCGTCTCGCCCTGGAACGCGATGGCGGTGTAGGCCTTGTTGATCGAGATGGTGATGCTGCCGATGTTGGCGCCGTCCATCCGGAGGTGCGCCTTGAGGTTGCCGCCGGCGTCGACCACGGCGATGTCCATCGGCTGGCCGATCTCTGCCGCCTTGGCTGCGGCGGCGTCGATCACGCGGCGGGCTTCCTCGGCGGTGATGGTCTCTAAAACTGATCCCTGGGGCATGGGTGTCCTTCGTCATTGAAATGGAGAAAAAACGGAGCTGCCGGAGCCGCCGCGGCCCATTCAACCACCGCCGTCGCGTGCCGGCGAGGTGGGGGTTACCCCCACGTGGAGGGAGGGATACTCCCCATACCTGCCCGGCTCCGGCACGCCTAGCGTGGGCAGAAGCCAAGCCAGGAGGATGCGTTGTGGGCGTTGTACCGCTGAAAGACATTGTCGAACCGGCGTTCCGGGAACGCTACGGCGTGCCCGCGATCAACATCTTCAATGACCTGACCATGGAGGGGGTCCTCGCCGGAGCGGTGGAGGCGAACTCGCCTGCGATCCTGCAGACCTCGGTCAAGACCGTGCGCAGCGTCGGGTCCCGGGTCCTCTTCGATATGTGGCACTCAATGACGCGGGGCATCGAGGTGCCCGTCACCCTGCACCTCGACCATTGCCCCGACCGTGCAGTGGTCACCGAATGCCTGAAGGCCGGCTGGAACTCGGTGCTCTTCGACGCCTCCAACCTCCCCGTTGAGGAAAACCAGCGCCAGACCATCGAGGTGGTCGCCGAGGCCCGCAGCTACGGAGCCCAGGTGGAGGGGGAGATCGAGGCGATCACCGGCGTCGAGGACGACCACGGGTCCGACGACGTTTCCAGGCAGCAGAGCCTGGAGGTGGCCCTGGCCTTCATAGACGCCACCGGGGTCGACGTTTTCGCCCCCTCGATCGGCAACGCCCACGGCAGCTACAAATCAGCACCTGTGCTCGATGCCGAACGCGTCACGCAGATTGTCGAGGCACGCAGCATACCCATTGCCCTGCACGGCGGCAGCGGCCTCAGCGCCGAACAGTTCGCGGACCTTATCGCCCGCGGCTGCGCAAAGGTCAACATCTCCACCGCGCTCAAGGAAACGTACATGCAGTCCAGCCTGGCCTTCCTGAAAGAGGCCGAACGGAACAGCAAATGGGATCCGCCGTCGCTGTTCCGGCACACCCGGGGCGACGTCGTCTCGATGGTGACCGGCCTCTGTGCCAGGTTCGGCAGCGCGGGCAAGGGCGGCCGCTGACCATGCCCGCCCTCATCTTCGACTGTGACGGCGTCCTCGCCGACACCGAACAGTACGGGCATCTGCCCGCCTTCAACCGGACCTTCGCCGACTTCGGGGTTCCGGTGCAGTGGTCGGTGCAGGAGTATGCGGAGAAGGTGAAGATCGGCGGCGGCAAAGAGCGCATGCGCAGCATCCTGACACCGGCGGTCGCTGAATCCCTGGGCCTGCCGGATGAAGATGCCGTAAACAACGCCATCCTGCAGTGGCATCAGCACAAGACCGAAATCTACAAGGATTTGGTGGAAAGCGGCGTGATGCCCGCACGGCCGGGCATCGCCCGGATTGCGCGGGAAGCGCATGACGCCGGCTGGACGCTTGCCGTGGCCTCCACCTCGGCGGAACCTGCTGTCCGGGCCGTCCTTACACACGCCGTCGGGGACGATCTCGCGGCGCAGTTCTCCGTGTTCGCCGGAGACGTGGTCTCCGCGAAGAAACCTGCGCCGGACATTTACCTCCTCGCGTTGGAGCAGCTCGGCATCGGGCCGCAGGACGCGCTTGTCGTTGAGGACAGTGCCAACGGACTGCGAGCCGCCCTCGGAGCCGGGATTCGTACCGTGGTGACCGTCAGTGGCTTCACCCGCGGCGAGGACTTCGGCGGCGCAGCACTGGTGGTCTCCTCACTGGGTGATCCGGACGGAGAGCGGGCCGAAGTCCTCACCGATCCGTATGCCATCGGCCCGGGCGGCGCTGTCACCCTCGCCACCCTGCAGAAGCTGCTTGCGTTCCCTGCCACGACGCACGAAACGGAGACACCATGAGCACCTACGATCTGGCCGACGTCGAATTCGTCGTCCGTTCCCTGGCCCAGACGGCCGTCGACAAGGAGAAGCACTTCGGCGATCTTGACGCCGTGGTGGGCGACGGCGATCTCGGGTACTCCCTCGCCCGCGGCTTCGAGAAGGTCCTGGCCGACTGGGATACGTTCAAGCGCGACGACGTCGCCACCTTCCTGCAGCAGATAGCGCTCACCATCTCCAGCAGGATCGGCGGAACTTCGGGTCCGCTGTGGGGTACTGCCTTCCTGCGGGCATCCTCGGCTGCAAAGGCAACGGACACGATTGACGGCACCGCCGTCGTCGCCATGCTGCGCGGGGCCACCGACGGCATTAGGGCGCGCGGCAATGCCGAGCTGGGCGACAAGACCCTGCTGGATGCCCTGATACCCGCGACCGACGAACTTGAGCGCCAACTCGCCGCGGGCGCGTCACCGGTTGAGTGCCGTGCCGCATTCGCCGCCAAGACCCGCGAGTGCGCCGATGCAACCTCGGCATTGGAAGCCCGGCGGGGCCGGGCCAGCTACAGCGGAGAACGCAGCATCGGTTCCCCGGACGCAGGGGCGGCGGCGGTCGCCGTCATTGTCGAACGCATGGTCGCCGACTGGCCCTGACAACCTTCCGCCCGTTTTTTCCCTCTGTCCCTCCCATTACCCAAAGACGTGGAGCCCTTCATGAAAAAGTTTGTCAATGATCCCCAGCAGTTCGTCCCGGATATGCTTGAGGGACTTGCCCTCGCGAACCCGGACACCCTGAAGTACGTGCCGGAGTACAACCTGATTATGCGTGCCGACGCACCGAACCAGGACAAGGTGTCCATCATCCAGGGCTCGGGCTCAGGGCACGAGCCGGCGCACGTGATGATCGTCGGCAAGGGCATGCTCGACGCCGCCTGCCCCGGGGACGTGTTCGCAGCGCCGCCGCTGGACTACGTGTACGAAACCACCAAACTCATGGCTTCACCCAAGGGCGTGCTGCTGCTGGTCAATAACTACACGGGCGACAAAATGGTGTTCGAAATGGCGCAGGAGATGTCCGCCGCCGAGGGGATGGAGGTCAAGACGCTCTTCATCAACGATGACGTCTCCGTCGAGGACTCCACCTACACGATCGGCCGGCGCGGGGTTGCGGGCAACTTCTTCGTCATCAAGGCCGTGGCCGCTGCGGCCGAGCGCGGGGCGGACCTTGATGAAGTGATCCGCATCGGGGAGAAGGTCAATTCGGTGACCCGGACCATGGGTGTCGCCCTGACCGCCTGCACCCCTCCGGCGAAGGGCAGCCCGCTGTTCGAGCTGGGCGAAGACGAGATTGAAATGGGCGTCGGCATCCACGGCGAGCCCGGCCGGCGCAGGGCCCAAATGATGGACGCCAACGGGATTGTTGAGGAGCTTCTCGGCCCGGTGGTACGCGATCTGCCCTTCGTAGAGGGGGACCGCGTGGCGCTGATGGTCAATGGTCTTGGCGGTACTCCGATCAGCGAGCTGTACCTGCTGTACGGGCTGGCGCACAAGCGCCTTGCGGAGCTGGGCATCAGCGTGGGCCGCAGCTATGTGGGGGAGTACTGCACTTCCCTGGACATGGCCGGCGCATCCATCACGCTGGTGAAGCTCGACGATGAGATCGAGTCGCTGCTGACGGACCCGGCGGAGATCCCCATCCGGGTCTTTTAGCCCCCGGGTAAAACCGGGCTGGCGCCCTGGGTGCCAAACGGTCAGCTAGAACCCCTGGGCGTCCAGGATTGCGTCCTCTTCCTCTTCGCCGGTCGGGCGCCGCTTCCTGCGCGGGGGACGGCGCCGGGAAGGTGCCGGGTACGCCGAGATCGTTTCGTCGTCGTCGTCTTCCTCGTCCTCAATCCGCCCGTAGTACCGGTTCAGGGCTTCCTGCCGGGCAGCATAGCCCAGTCCGATAAACATCATCAGGCCGAAGGCGTACCACTGCAGGCCGTAGGAAAGGTGCAGACCCTCATTCACCTCGGGCCGCGGAGCGGCTTCGGGCACCACGGCCACCGAGGGGTCCTCACTGGCCATCAGGCCGTAGGACCCCTGGTGCAGCGGGTAGTCCAGCTGCGCGGCGTAGGCGGCCAGGTCAATGGAGGGAAGTTGTCCTTCCGGAGCGCTGCGGTCCAGTGCCGGTTCCGCCGGCTTCACCCGGGCCACCACGCTCACCCGTCCCTCCGGTGCCGCCGGAATGGTGTCCGGCCGGCCGGCCTCATCATTGCCGATAGGCAGCCAGCCGCGGTTGACGGCAATAGCCGTGCCATCATCGAGCTTCAGCGGCACCACCACCTCATACCCGGCGCGGCCGTTCAGCGGACGGTTGCGGATGATCCGCAGCTCGGCGGAGTCGTAGCTGCCTTCCAAGCGGACCGGCAGCCACTCGACTGATTCCTCAAAGCTGTCGAAATACCTCTCGGCCTCGGTATACGGGACGGGGTCGGCGTCGTAATTGGCCTCGATCCGGCCGGTGTCCGCCAGCGAGGCCGCACGGCGGTCCATCTGCCACGATCCCAGCCAGGCGCAGGCCGCGGCAAAAATGCAAACGAGAACAAACCAGCCGAGCCAGCGGCTGGAGAGAAGAAAACGGTACATCTACTCCTGCCCGCCTTTCCCGGATCCGGCCGGGCCAGGGCCGGCATCGGCGGCCAACGGGAGGGTTTGCTTCCAGAGCCCGCGGGTGCGCAGGTACTCTTCCAGCCAGCCGCGGTGGTCCTCGCAGGACAGCCACGTTTTCCTTCGCTCCGGGGTGTGAATCCGCGGGTTGTTCCACAGCAGCTGCCAGCGGGCGTCATTCCGGCAGGCCTTCCGCGAGCAGACCGGAGTCCCTTGATCGGGCGACGGCGAGCCGGAGAGTGAGTCTAGGAGGTTCATGCGGTGGGCGGAGCCTTGTCTTCGTCGTCGTTATCAATAATCTCGCCCTGCACCACGCTGGTTTCGGGAGTGTCAGTCCGGTCTGTAGCTGCCGGCGCCGCGGCTTCCACGGCCGCAGCCGGAGGCTGCGAGATCATGGCGTCGGAGGCGGTCATGTTCCTGGTATCCGAACCGCCGTTGGCGAGGATGACGGCAAAATACGGGATGACGACGGCGCCCGCAATCACCACCCACAGCAGCCATCCGTGCACAAAAAACAGCAGGAACAGGCAGACCACACGGATGCCCATGGATACGCCGTACTTGAGCATGCGGGCGTGCATGTCATCGGTGTGGGGGGTGGGTGCAGCCGTAATTCTGGGAACGCTGTCGCCGCGGTTTGTGTGCTTTGTCATCACTCTCCAAACAGGTTCGTCCATTCTCTCACTCCCAGCGGCGTTGTAGAAGTTGATTCAGCCCCGCGTAGGATCGAGGCACCCCTGCCGAACGTTGAAAGAAGGAATACCCGTTGCAGAACTCCCCAGAAAACGAGTCGGGCCGCAGCGTCCTGGTCACCGGCGGAAACCGCGGGATCGGACTGGCGATTGCCCAGGCCTTCCTCGCCGGCGGTGACCGCGTAGCGATCACGTACCGCAGCGGCGAGGTCCCCGAAGGCATGCTGGGAGTGAAGGCCGATGTGACGGACATGGCATCCGTGGACGCCGCCTTCACCGAAGTCGAAGCCGCCCACGGGCCGGTGGAGGTTCTGGTGGCCAACGCCGGGATCACCCGCGACACCCTGCTGCTGCGGATGAGCGAAGACGACTTCACCGACGTTGTGGATACCAACCTGACGGGCGCCTTCCGGGTCATCAAGCGAGCATCGAAGGGCATGCTGCGGATGAAGAAGGGACGGGTGGTCCTGATCTCCTCGGTGGTCGGGCTCTACGGCTCACCCGGCCAGATCAACTATGCCGCTTCCAAGGCCGGCCTGATCGGCATTGCGCGGTCCCTCACCCGGGAACTCGGTTCCCGCAACATCACGGCCAACGTTGTGGCACCGGGGTTCATCAACACCGATATGACCAAGGCCCTGCCGGAGGACACGCAGAAGAACTACCTTTCCTCCATTCCGGCGGGCCGGTTTGCCGAGCCCGAGGAAGTTGCCAACGTGGTGCGCTGGATTGCCGGCAGCGAAGCCGGCTACATTTCCGGTGCGGTCATCCCGGTCGACGGCGGCCTGGGCATGGGACATTAGCCGCAGGTAATGGCCGGTCCCGGATTCATTGGAGGTTTCCTCAACTGTTCCCGGGACCGGCGGCTGGCAGGATGGGCTTTGGAGCATCACACTTAGACACTTTCTACAAAAAGGAGTTCCCATGGGCCTGCTGGAGGGCAAAGCCGCCATTGTCACCGGATCCTCACGCGGTATCGGAGCCGAGGTGGCGAAGTTCCTCGCTGCTGAAGGTGCCGGCGTCGTCGTCAATTACCGGCAGAAGGCGCCCCGCGCCAACAAGGTGGTAGCGGCCATTGAGGCCGACGGCGGCCGCGCTGTCGCCGTGGGTGCGGACCTGACCGTCCCCGAAGGCCCCGCCGCCCTGGTCGCCGCGGCGCAGGAGAGCTTCGGCGGGCTCGACGTCCTGGTGCTGAACGCCTCCGGCGGCATGGAAACCGGCATGGGTGAGGATTACGCACTGAAGCTGAACCGCGATGCGCAGGTCAACATGCTCCGGGCGGCCCTGGACGTAATGCCCGCCGGTTCCCGCGTGGTCTTTGTTACCAGCCACCAGGCACACTTCATCAAGTCGGTACCCACCATGCCCGAATACGAGGCTGTGGCGCTGAGCAAGCGTGCCGGCGAGGACGCCCTGCGGGCCCTTCTGCCGGACCTGGAAAAGAAGGGCATCTCGCTGGTGGTGGTCTCCGGCGACATGATCGAGGGGACCGTCACGGCCACCCTGCTGGACCGCGCCAACCCCGGAGCCATCGAAGCCCGCCGCGAGGAGGCCGGCAAGCTGTACTCGGTGGCCGAGTTCGGTGCCGAAGTGGCCCGGATGGCCACCGCTGACGTGCCGTCGGGGCACACCGAGTACGTGGGCGGGGCTGACTACCTGAAAGCCGGCGAGAACGCCTAGAGCTTCACAAAGTGCTGCACCACGTCCAGGTTGGGCAGGTTCAGCACGGCATCCGCGGCGGCCTGCACAGCCGGTTTGGCGTTGAACGCCACACCCAGTGCGGCCGCCGCCAGCATGTCCAGGTCATTGGCGCCGTCACCCACGGCGACCGTGTGCTCCGGGGCGACACCCAGCTGATCAGACCATTCGGCCAGCGACCGTGCCTTGACCGCGCGGTCCACCACCGCACCGCTGACCCTGCCGGTCAGCACGCCGTCCTCAATGTCCAGCAGATTTGCGCGTGAGAACGTCAGCTGAAGACGGGCAGCCAGCGGATCCAGCACCTGGCTGAAGCCGCCGGAGACCACAGCCACCCCGTGGCCGGCGGCCAGGAATTCCTTGACCAGTACCTCCGCCCCGACGGAAAGCTCAATCCGGGCTCCGACCTCGTCGATGACGGACGCCGGGAGTCCGGCCAGGGTTTTCACGCGGGCATGCAGGCTCGCGGCAAAATCCAGTTCTCCGCGCATGGCGGCCTCGGTCACGGCAGCCACCTCCGCTTCGCGTCCCGCGTGCGCGGCCAGCAGTTCGATGACTTCCTGGCGGATCAGGGTGGAGTCGACATCCATGACCAGCAGCTTCCGCGCATCCTGAAGCAGGGAGGGCGGCACCACCGCACTCTGTTCCCCGCCCGCCCGGACGGGCACCGACGCCGCCGCAGTACTGACAGCCGCGCGCAGGCGGTCCAGGCCGCCGTCGTACGCGACATACAGCTTGGAGACCGTGTACCCGTCGCCGCCGGTGTTCTCCAGTTCAAGGATCCGGGCCCCAAGACCCGTGACCGCACCCTGGACGGCGCCCAGGTAGGCGTCGGAGATGTCTCGTCCGTAGCTGACGACACTGTATTCGGGGGCGTTCGGCATGGCATCCGTTCTGCTTGTCAAGGCGTGGCACCTGATGGGTACCGGACTCCCGGGCCGTCCTCGGAGCGGCCGCGGCGGCGTATCGTTTCGCCAATGTCCCTTTCTTTAGCCTAGTGTCTAGTGCTATGAGTGATGTTCTTGAATTTGCCGGCGTGAGCGTGGTTCGCGGCGGCAAGGCCCTGTTGGACGGCGTGAACTGGCAGGTCAAGGAGGGGGAGCGCTGGGTCATCATGGGACCCAACGGCGCAGGCAAAACCACGCTGCTGCAGGTTGCCGGCGGCCGGATGCACCCCACCCGCGGTGTTGCGGGGATCCTCGAGGAAGTGCTGGGAGCCGTCGACGTTTTCGAACTCCGCCCCCGCATCGGCCTCGCCTCGGCCGCCCTGGCCGGGCAGATTCCCGAGGATGAAACAGTTCTTAATGTCGTGCTCACCGCCTCGTACGGCATGACGGGCCGCTGGCGTGAAAAGTACGAGAAGCTCGACGAACGCCGCGCCTTCCGGCTGCTGCATGACTGGGGCATGTCCACCTTCATGAACCGCCGGTTCTCCTCGCTCAGCGAAGGCGAACGCAAGCGCGTACAGATTGCCCGCGCCCTGATGACGGATCCGGAACTGCTGCTGCTCGACGAGCCCGCAGCAGGCCTGGACCTGGCCGGCCGGGAAGACCTGCTCTACCGCCTTGGGGAACTGGCTCGGGACGAAGAAGCCCCCGCCATGGTGCTGGTCACGCATCACCTCGAGGAAGTGCCCACCGGCTTCACGCACGCGCTGCTGCTGCGCGAGGGCGGGGTAGTGGCCGCGGGTCCCATCGACGACGTGTTTAGCGAAGAGCACCTGAGCACCGCCTTTGACCTGCCGCTGGAGCTGCGCCGCGACGGCGGACGGTACTTCGCCACCGCCCGCCGCAGCTAGGACCGGTGCACGGGTGAGCCTTCAGTACCTGAGCTCCGCCGACGATCCGCGCGTCAGCGACTACACCTCCCTCACGGACACCTCGCTGCGGCGCCGCCGGGAACCCGTTGAAGGCATGTATATTGCCGAGTCCTCCAAAGTGCTGCGCCGGGCGGTCGACGCCGGGCACCGGCCGCGATCCTTCTTCCTGGCGGAGAAGTGGCTGCCGGACCTGCAGGACATCCTGGACCGTTTCCCGGACGTTCCGGCGTTCGTTGGCACGGCGGACATCCTGGAGGAAATCACCGGGTTCCATCTGCACCGCGGCGCCCTCGCCGCGATGGAACGGCCCGCCCCGCTGGATCTGGCGGCTCTGCTGGAGACGGCCCGGCGGGTTGCCGTCCTGGAAGACATTGTCGATCACACCAATATCGGAGCCATCTTCCGTTCCGCCGCGGCGCTCCAGGTCGACGCCGTGCTGGTGACGCCCCGCTGCGCGGATCCGCTGTACCGGCGCGCCATCCGGGTCAGCATGGGCACCGTGTTCCAGGTGCCGTGGGTACGCCTGACGGACTGGCCCGGCCAGCTTGAGCAGTTGCGGGACGCCGGTTTCGTCACTGCGGCGCTGGCCCTGCGCGAGGATTCCCTGACGCTGGACCAACTCAGCGCACGCCGCGACGAACGCCTGGCCCTGGTCCTGGGCACCGAAGGGGACGGACTCTCCGAGAGCACCCTCGCGGGCGTGGACCTGGCCGTGCGCATCCCGATGAGCGGCGGCGTCGACTCCCTGAACGTGGCGGCCGCCAGCGCCGTGGCCTTCTGGGAGTGCCGTCCGTAACGGACCGCCAGGCTCCCTGCTCTTACCCTACGGCGATCCAGGTGCCAGACTGTGCCCAGCCAGTCACGTGGAAATGCCAGTGGAGCCGCCATGGAAAGCCGTGCGATCAGAAGACCGGGCCTTGCCCTGGGCCTCGCCGCTGCCCTGCTCCTTCCACTCACGGCCTGCGGTCCGACGGCAGATCAGCTGCGCACCCGTGAAGAGTCCGCATCGGCCACGCCCCTGGCATCCCGTACGGCACCGGCCCGTACCGTTCCGCCGGGCCCGGCCAAGACTCCGACACCGGCCCCGCCAAGTCCTACGGCTCCGGCCCGCGTAGGCGTTACGGGCAGCCAGATCGGCATGCCCGAGCCCGTGCAGGACGCCTGCCAGTGGCTGCTGCGCCGCGAGGCGGAACCCATGCCTGCCGCCGAAGCCGGGGACTGCCTCGCTGCCGCCATGACTGCCGGCGGGGGAGCGGTGCAGGTGTTGGAAACGGAAACCAGCTGGCTTCCTACCGGCACCTACGCTGTGGCCTTCGCCACCGGCCCGGAGTTTGCCCTGGAACTGGAAAACAAGGAGCTGGACGTTCACGTCAGCATCCGCGAGGGCCGCCGGGAGTTGCGCGAAGCCGGCACCGCCATCACGGCGAACCCGGACGGCACGCCGGAAGAAGCCTACGCGGCCGTCATGGCAGACGCCGCCGAACTGACCGTCCGGCCGGAGCGGATGGCCGGAATGGTTGCCGCCGCCGGGCACGTGGAGGTGGCCTATGCCCAGCCGCTGGGCGGCGCGGTCCTCACCCGGATCAGCGGCAGCCTCGACGCCGCCGACCCTACGGCGGCCCCGGACTCTGCTTCCAGGGTGGAAATACCGGCCGGCTCCTTTACCGTCTACCTGGATGATTACTACCGGCCGGAACGGATTGAGATACTCGGACTGAACCAGGGAATTTCCTCGCGGATTACCGCCGTAAACTCCCAGTGGGGCACCCTGCCGGCTCCCTGACGCCGCACCCGTGGCCGTTTCCATGCGCAGGCACTGATGCGCTAGTATGGGTTGCTGGCCGAAAAGTCCGGCCGCTAAAGCTTTTAACCACCTGTGCCTGGCAAAATCCAGGCACCAAAAGAAGGTAAAACTGTGAAGTCTGATATCCACCCCAAGTATGCACCGGTTGTCTTCCGTGACCTGGCGTCCGACACCGCTTTCCTGACGGCCTCCACCGCCACCTCCTCCAAGACGATCGAGTGGGAAGACGGAAACACCTACCCGCTCATCGAGGTGGAAATCTCCTCCGCATCGCACCCGTTCTACACGGGCAAGCAGCGCATCATGGACTCCGCCGGCCGCGTGGAGCGCTTCAACGCCCGCTTCAAGGGCTTCGGCGCCAAGAAGTAACCCATTTGGGATAAAGAGCAGTACTTGGAGAAAGGTCCGTCGGCATTTGCCCGGCGGGCCTTTCCCCGTCACGGGGCCGTCCGGTTCCGAAACCGGTTCCAGCAGAGGAGTCCTTGATGGCAAGCGAAGAGCAGCACGGCACCCGGCGGCACGGCGAGTACAAAGTCCCCGGCGGAAAGCTGGTGGTGGTGGACCTGGACGTCCGCGACGGCCGGCTGGCAGACGTCTCCCTGGGCGGAGACTTCTTCCTGGAACCGGACGAAGCCCTGCTGGATATCAACGCGGCCCTTGAGGGTCTCCCGGCGGAAACTCCGTTCGGAGAGATAGCCGCCGCCGTGCGTTCGCGCCTTGCCCCCGACGCCGTAATGTTCGGCTTCTCTCCCGAGGCCGTTGCCACAGCGGTGCGCCGCGCCCTGGGAAAGGCCACCGGCTGGGGCGACCACCAGTGGGAAATCATTCCTCCCACGCCTCTGTCCACGCACATGCATGTGGCCATGGATGAGGTGCTTGCCGAGGAAGTCGGCACCGGACGCAGGAATCCCACGCTCCGCTTCTGGGAGTGGGAATCACCCTCCGTGGTGATCGGCAGCTTCCAGTCGTTGAAGAATGAAGTGGACCCGGAAGGAGCCCGGCGCCACGGCGTGACCGTGGTCCGGCGCATCACCGGCGGCGGGGCAATGTTCATGGAGCACGGCAACGCCATCACCTATTCCATCTATGTGCCGCAGTCTCTGGTGGACGGGCTCAGCTTCGCCGATTCCTACCCGTTCCTCGACGCGTGGGTGATGGAGTCCCTCCAGAAACTCGGCATCAAGGCCTGGTACGTGCCGCTGAATGATATGGCCACGGACCAGGGCAAGATCGGCGGAGCCGCCCAAAAGCGATTCAGCAGCGGCGGCATGCTGCACCACGTCACCATGTCCTACAACATCGATGCGGACAAGATGGTGGAGGTGCTGCGGATCGGCAAGGAAAAGCTGTCCGATAAGGGCACTACCAGCGCAAAGAAGCGCGTGGATCCCCTCAAACGCCAGACCGGACTCTCGCGCGAGGACATCATTGCAACCATGATGGACACCTTCACCACCCGGTACGGTGCGGTGCGGGCAGGAATCAGCCAGGAAGAAATGGCCCTCGCCGAAGAGAAGGTTCAGGAAAAGTTCAATACCCAGGAGTGGCTGAACCGGGTTCCCTGATCGGCGGTGCGGCCGCGGCACAGTGCGGGCGGGGTGCTACCCCGCCCGCAGGTGTCCGGCCTAGACTGCGGACCATGGAGAAAAAGTCACTCACCGCACTCGTCCGCCGGCAGATGGAAACTGCAAGCCAGGCGTCGAGCGGCCGCAGCGCCGCCACGGTCTACGGGGGCCACGAACATGTCCTGCGCCAGACAGTGATTGCCCTGCAGTCCGGGTTCGTGCTCGATGAGCATGAGAACCCGGGGGAGGCGACCATCCATGTGCTCAAGGGCAGGGTCAGCCTGACATCCGAAGGCATCACCTGGGACGGTTCCGCCGGGGACCTGCTGATTGTGCCTCAGGCGCGGCACTCACTGAAGGCCCTGGAGGATTCAGCCGTGCTGCTGACGGTCGCCAAGCTGGCGACGGCATAGCGCCGCCAGCCCGTTCGACGTCGACAGCCCCGTTAGCGTCACTGCCCCGTTAGCGTCACTGCCCCGTCACATCGCGGCGGCCTGGACCCGCAGCGACCTGAGCAGCTGGTCCTGCTGTTCGATGATGATCCGCCGGAGGGCCGCCGGGGCATCGCGATGCAGTTCCAGCCATTCGACCGACTTCTGCACCACCGGGTGGTCCGCCGGGACAGTGCCGGGCACCGCGTCCTGGTGGCCGGGATACAGACCGCCCACCACGCGCGAGGCCAGTTCAATGCTGCGGCCCGCCCACACTCCGGCGAGGGAGGAGAAATAGTCCTCCGTATAGCCGTCCAGCAGGTTGTGGCTGCCCAGCGTGAAGCCGGCGATGGTGGCAGAGAGCAGCTCATTGGACAGGGCATCCGAATGGACGGCAGCCTGCCAGGCAGCGTCCTTGACCGCAGGCTCAGGGAACGCTGCGGCAGCGGTGGTGTAGCCAACGCGGCCCGACGCCGTGTTGTCCCGTTCCAGCTCCGCGTCCAGCTCCGCGCGGGTCGCCGAGGCGGTGGCGGCCAGGGCCAGCCAGAGACGCCAGCGCAGATCCGAGTCCACCGTCAGCCCGGTGATCTCCGTGTTCCCGTCCAGCAGTCCGCGGAGCAGGTCATGATGGGTGGTGCTGCGCCGTCCTGCCGCCGCGGCGGCGCGGGCCCAGATTACCTGGCGGTCGCTGCCTGCCCCTGCATCATGCAGCGCATGGACGATGGCCGTGTAGAGCTCCTCGCGCAGCTCTGTCCGGAGGGACGCCGGTGCGTAGTACTCCACGGCGGTAAGCGCGTTGTCCAGCAGGACCTGCAGCACCCCTGCACCGGGCTCCTGCGGGGCCACCCGCTGGACCAGGCGGACATAGTCGCGGGCGCTGAGCACGCCGTCGCGGACACTGTTCCACAGGGCGGAGAGGCTGATGGCCCGGGCCAGGGGATCCGTGAGAAGGTGCAGGGATTCCATCAGCGTGAGCAGTGAGTGCTGATCGAAGCGGATCTTCGCGTACGTCAGGTCCTCATCATTGATCAGCAGCAGCGCCGGGCGGTTTCTCCCGGTCAGCTCGGGCACCTCGGTCCGTGCGCCGGCAACATCCACTTCAATGCTGTCGGTACGCGCCAGGAACCCTGCGTCGTCGAAGTCGTACAGTCCGATGCGAAGCCGGTGCGGGCGCGGAACCTGTTCCCCGCTCACCGGATCCGGCGCGTTCTGCCGAATCGCCACGGAGGTGTAGTTCCCGGCGTCGTCAGTCTCTGTCTCCGGCACGAGCACCGGCACCCCGGCGGTCTGCAGCCACTGCCGCGACCACTGGCCCATGTCCCGGCCGGAGGCAGCCTCGAGGGCCGCAAGGAGGTCCGCCAGTGTGGTGTTGCCGAAGGCATGGTCGCGGAAGTAGCCGCGTGCCGCTTCGATGAAGGTGTCGAACCCGACGTAGGCCACCAGCTGTTTGAGCACCGAGGCGCCCTTGGCGTAGGTGATGCCGTCGAAGTTCTGCTTCGCCGCTTCCAGGTTCGGGATGTCCGCGACAATGGGGTGCGTGGTGGGCAGCTGGTCCTGCACGTAGGCCCAGGCCTTGCGCCGGTTCGCGAAGCTCACCCAGGAATTGGTGAAGTCCGTGGCCCGGTCCACGGCGAGGGCTCCCATGTAGTCAGCGAAGGACTCTTTGAGCCACAGGTCGTCCCACCACTGCATGGTGACCAGGTCACCGAACCACATGTGGGCCATCTCGTGGAGGATGGTGTTGGCACGTGCCTCGTACTGGGCTTCCGTGGCGCGGGAGCGGAAAACATACGCCTCCGTGAAGGTCACCAGGCCGGGGTTTTCCATGGCCCCCAGGTTGTACTCGGGCACAAAGGCCTGGTCATATTTGCCGAACGGGTACGGGTAGGCAAAGAGGCGGTGGAAATAGTCCAGGCCGCGCTTCGTGACCGCAAAGATGTTCTCCGGATCGAAGTACTCCGCCAGTGAGGACCGGCAGTAGGCCGCCAGCGGCACGTGCAGCTCCGTGCCGTCCTCGAGGGTCAGGGACCACTGATCCTCGGCCCGATGGTACGGGCCAGCCAGGACGGTGGTGATGTAGGTGGAAATGCGCTGCGTGGGTGCGAACTCCCAGCGGCTCAGGGCGCCGTCGCCCGCCGGGGTGCGGGAGGTTTCAACCCCGTTCGAAGCTACCTGCCAGCCGGCAGGGGCGGTGACCGAAAAGGCAAAGGAAGCCTTCAGGTCCGGCTGTTCGAAATTGGCGAAGACCCGGCGTGCGTCGGCTGGTTCGTACTGGGTGTACAGGTACGTCTGCCCGTCGGCAGGGTCCAGGAACCGGTGCAGGCCTTCGCCGCTGCGGCTGTACAGAGCCGTACCGTCCACGGTGACGGTATTCTCGGCCTGCAGGTCGGGGAGGTGGATGCGCGACGAGTCAACGGCGGCGGCCAGGTCCAGTTCCCGGCCGTTCAGCACCACGGAGGAAATCCCGCCGTGGATGAAGTCGAGGAAGGTGGCGGCCCCCGGTTCGGAACAGCTGAACACGATAGTGCTCGTGGACCGGAACCCTGCGGCATCGGCGTCTTCGGCATTGCCAAGGTCCAGATGGACGTTGTAGGAGGTCACGGACAGCAGGCGGGAGCGCCGGGCGGCTTCGTCACGGCTCAGATTCTGGTTGGACACCTGTTTATTCAATCACTTCCGCGGCGTTTCCGGCGTCCGCCGTTCCGGCCGGGGCCGGCCGGGTGCCGGCCGGGTGCCGGTACGGGAGGCGGCACGGGAGGCGGTGTTCCGGAGCGCGGTGCGCCGGCCCGGCGCTGCAGGAATCTGTCGCCGAGGGCCTGAAAGGAGACGACGGCCAGAAGAATAAAGTACGGGGCATACAGGTACAGGAAACGTGCCCTCGCTTCGGAGAGCAGCAGGAACATCAGCAGGCCCAGCAGGGCTATCCGCAGGGCGGAGAGTTCGGGGCGGAGCAGGCCGGGGGTCCGGTACACCAGGGGCACCGCGGCCAGGGCAAGCACGGCGAACCAGGCGCCCTGCCAAAGGGACAGGCTCCAGCCAAAAGTGGGCCGGGTGTTGCCGAAGAAGTCCTGGACGGCCCGGTCCGCCGGACGGTCGGAGACAAAGTCATCGCCGTCCAGCGTTCCCTCACCCCAGGTGAAAAAGGACCCGTCGCCCATGATCCACAGCAGCTTATGGTTCAGGAACCCGGCGTAGCCTGCCAGCCCCATGGCGTCCACCCTGGCGGCATAGACCTCCAGGCCCTGCCGGAACCGGTCCTGCGGGTCCGCGATATTCACGGTGGCGACCGCATCGGCCTCGTTGTAGCTGCCGTAGTAAGGCCCGTGCGGACCCGGCGCCTGCTGGGCTCCCACCTTGAGGAAATGGGTGACCGGCAGAGCAGGGTCCCGGTCCGGCACTGCCGTGCTGTGCCGTTCAAAAGTGCTGATACCTGCGTACGCTGCGAGGAAACTGCCCGTGACAACGGCCAGTCCCGCCAGGAGACCGGAGGCGCGCTGCCTGTCCGACAGGAGGATGCAGAGCGCGGTGAGGCCGGCGGCCACCAGGCAGATGAGCACCGTCGGTTTGATCCCGTACCCCACTGCGCCGGCAGCCCCGGCAAAGATCCACAGCGGTATCCGGACCTGCCAGGCACGGCTTCGGCCGGCGGCGAGCACAAGGCAGAGGATCAGGACGGGGAACACCATTCCCACGGTGTCCGAATACAGCACGCCCGCCCACGGGGAATAGAGCACAAAGATGCCCAGCGGCAGCAGGGCCAGGATGGCCGCGCGGCTGCCGGCGAGCATCCGTGCCGCCCAGTACGTCAGTACCGTTGCGCTATACAGGACGACGGCGTTCAGGAACGCGGCCGCCATCGCCAGGTCCGTGACGCCCAGGGCCATGACAAAGCGGAAGTATGCGGAGAGCAGCAGCGCCAGCAGAGCGTTGTTCGGGTTGATGCCAAAGTAGGGCGGGAGGGAGGTTTGTGTTCCCTGTGCCAGCCCGGCAGCGGATTCAAAGACCGCATAGGAATCCCAGTTCGCGGGCAGCCAGACGGCAAACACCAGCCGGACCTGGAGCGCGAAAATCCCGGCCCAAAGGAAAACGCGCAGCAGGATCCGCAGGCCGGCGTGCCGGGAGAGCAGGCTGGCCGCACGCCGCTCCAGCAGGTACAGGCCGGTCATCAGGACCAGGACGGCGGCCGCGGCGGCCAGCGCCCAGCCCCGGGAGTACTGTGAAATTCCGTAGTGGGGGCTGATCAGGTTGCCGATCAGGGACCAGGCGGCAAGTCCGCAGAAGACCAGTCCGGCCACTGCCGGCAGGCGGCCTGCAAAGGTCGGCCGGCCCGCCATCCGGCGGCCGCGTCCGTCCCCGCGGGGTTCTGAGGCGTCACCTGATTCAGGTCCTTCGCTGGCGGGGCCTGTTCCGTCACCGCGGGGGCCTGCGCCGTCCTCGTTTTCAGGAAGGCCGCTGCGCCCTGCCCCCTCACTGCGGGATCCGGCGGCCTGGCCGGGTGGAAGTTCCGGCTTCATCCCCGGCGGGCGGGCATCCGAGGCCATGCAGGCTCCAATCCACGGCGCGCGGAAACCCGCCTTCCGTTCCTGGTGGGATGGCTATGCTCCTCCTCGTTGGACACTAAGGTGCGTGCCTGGCTGCCACAAGTGGAGGGACGGATTCCGGGCCCAGGACGGTGCTACCGGTGGTGTGCTGCGGACGCCAAAAGCAGTGGCAGCCCTGCGCCCAGCCGGTGATGCGCTCAGCCGGCGATTGCCAGTGCCACGCCCAGCCCCAGACCCGCCACCAGCACCCACGATGCCAGGGCAGCGGCGACGGCACGGATACCGGAGGCAAAGAGCGCCCGGACCCGCACCCCGGCCCCCAAGCCGAACAGGGCCGCGGCGAACAGCAGCTCCTGGAGCACCGACGCCGCTTCCAGTGCCGGAGCGGGCAGCAGCTCGAAGGTGCGTACAAGGATCAGCGCCAGGAAACCGAGCACAAACAGGGGGACCAGCGGTGGACGCGGGCCTGCCCCGGCACCCGAGCGCCGGGCGGACCGGCGGGCCTGCAGTCCGACGGCGGCCGTCATGGGCGCCAACAGCACTACCCGGGCCAGTTTCACCACCACCGCGGCGGCCAGAGCGGCGGTGCCGGCGGTCTGGGCCGTGGCCACCACCTGCCCGACGTCATGCACCGACGCGCCGGCCCACGTGCCGAAAACCAGCGGGTCGAGGTGCAGCAGTGTTCCTGCCATCGGAAGGGCAGCGATGGCAAGGGTCCCGCAGAGGGTCACCAGGGCAATCGGCACCACGGTGTCCTCGCTGCGGGTCCGGCGGGCGGCGGACACTGCACCGATCGCCGAGACCCCGCAGATGGAGAACCCGGCAGCAATCAGGATGGGTTCATCACCGGGCAGCCGGAATAACCGGCAGATGGCGTAGGTACCGGCAAACGCACCGAGGACCAGCAGCACCACCAGCACCAGCGCGCCGAACCCGAGGCCGGCAATGTCTACCAGCGACACTTTGAGGCCCAGCAGCACAATGCCGAGACGCAGGAACTTCCGTGCAGCCAGCGCCAGCCCCGGCTTGAGCGGGCCCGCCGCTGCGGCAGCCGTACCGGGCACATTCGCTGCCACCAGGCCCAGGACCACGGCGGCGGTGAGCACCGGAACAGCCGGTACCAGCAGATGCAGCAGGTACGCCAGGGCGACGGCGGCCGCCGCAGCCAGCAGCCCGGGCGCGGCGTTCCTGAGCCCGGCCCGATTAAGGACGGCGAAGCTTCGGGGCGGCCGCCGGCCTGCGGGGTCGCGCGGGCGGGGAGGGTCAGTGGGGGAATCGGGCACGTTTATACCCTGCCCCAGCCGGCACATATAACCAAAGCAGTTCGCTGCCGCGCACGCCGCAAGCCCGCGCAGCGTACTGTTGCGCTGCCCGGCGTTGTTACCATTGGTTACCATTCTCGAGCATCAGGGAAGCGCCCATGAGCACGCAAAACAACGGTCGCGCCGCCGAAAACGTCCCCTCCGAGCGGTCCCTTCCGGCGGAACGGCCGGTTCTCGCGGCCCCGTGGCTCTATCCCGCGGAAGAGGTAGCGGCCGAGCTCGGCACCGATCCGTCCGCAGGGCTCAATCAGGACGAGGTACGGGAGAGAACGGCGCGTTACGGGCCCAACCAGCTGGCAGCGGGCAAAAAGGTTCCGGCGTGGCGGAAAGTCCTCCGGCTGCTTTCGGACCGGCTGACCATCGTCCTGATCATTGCCGCCGTCGTCAGCGCCGTCGTGTCCCGGGAATGGGAAACCCCGGTGGTGATCCTGCTGGTGATCATCCTGAACACCACGCTGAACTACGTGCAGGAGCAGCGCGCTGAATCCAGTCTCGAAGCACTGCGCAAAGCCGCCGTGGATGAGTGCCGGGTCCTGCGCTCCGGCACGCAGACCACGGTGGAGCGGACCGCCCTGGTGCCCGGGGACGTGGTGCTGCTGGAGGCCGGAGACACCGTGCCCGCCGACGGGCGGCTCCTGGAAGCCGTCCGCCTGCAGGTGGCGGAGGCGGCGCTGACAGGGGAGTCCCGGCCCTCCAACAAGGTGGCAGCGGCTCTCTCGGACCCGAAGCTTCCCGTCGCGGACCGCACCAACCTGCTGTTTATGGACACCGACGTCACCCGCGGGCGGGCGGTGCTGCTGGTCACCGGCACCGGAATGAACACGCAGATCGGTACCATCGCGGACCTGTTGGGCAGTACTGCCGAGGAAAAGACCACGCTCCAGCGCAGCATTGACCAGCTCGCCCGCGTCCTGACCTACATTGCCCTGGCCGTCGTGACTTTGGTGTTCATTTTGGGGCTGCTGCGCGGGGACAGCTGGGAGGACCTGTTCCTGACCGCCGTTTCGCTGGCGGTGGCGACCATTCCGGAGGGGCTGACCGCCGTCGTTGCCTTCACCCTTGCCATGGGTGCCTCCCGCCTTGCGGCCCGCGGAGCCATCATCAAACAGCTAGCGGCCGTGGAAACCCTCGGCAGCACCTCGCAGATCTGTACCGACAAGACCGGAACCCTGACCCTCAATGAGATGACGGTCCGGCGGCTGTATTCCCCGACGGGCAGCCGTTTCCGAGTCACCGGATCCGGATACTCCACCGAGGGCAAGATCCTCAGCCCGGACGGGCAGTCCGTCCCGGCGTTCATCGAGGCGTACCTGACCATGGCACTGTGCAACGACGCCTCGGTGGAGGACGGGCGCCTCACCGGAGATCCCACTGAAGGGGCGCTGGTGGTCCTGGCGGAAAAGGGCGGCATTGACGTGGCGGGGGCCCGCGCTACGCACCGGCGCGTCGCCGAGGTCCCGTTCGATTCCGACTATAAGTTCATGGCCACCTTCAACCGCAGCGAGGCTCCGGACGCACCCGTGCACTGCAACGTCAAGGGCGCACCGGACGTGGTCCTGGAGCGCACCGCGTTCCTGATGGGCGCAAACGGTCCGGTGCCGCTGGACGCTTCCGAGCGCGCACGTATCCTGGGCGACGTCGACTCGCTCGCGAAGGCCGGGCTGCGGACCATGGCGGTGGCCGGGCGGGTTCTCGACGCGCCGCTGCCCGGGAGCCCCGAGGGTTTGTTTGCCGAGGCGGCGAACCTGGTCCTGTACGCCATCGTGGGCATCCTTGACCCGCCCCGGCAGGAAGCCGGCGAGGCGATTTCCCGTGCCCAGGCCGCGGGCATTGAGGTGCACATGATTACCGGGGACCATCTGGTGACGGCCTCGGCGATTGCCAGGGACCTGGGGATCGGCGGCAAGGCCCTGGCCGGTTCAGCGTTGGATGCCATGGACGATCAGCAGCTGCAGGCCGAGGCTCCCGAGGTGGGGGTCCTGGCCAGGGTCTCGCCCGAGCACAAGATCCGTGTGGTCAAGGCACTGCAGGCCGACGGTTACGTCGTGGCCATGACCGGCGACGGCGTGAACGACGCACCGGCACTGAAGCGCGCCGACATCGGCATTGCCATGGGCATCACCGGTACCGACGTGTCCAAGGGTGCGGCACGGATGATCCTGACGGACGACAACTTCGCCACCATTGTGGCGGCGGTCGAGGAAGGCCGGGGCATCTACGACAACATCGTGAAGTTTGTCCGCTTCCAGCTCACGACGGCCTGGGGGTTCGTGCTCATCTTCCTGGCGGCGGCAACCTTCGGTTTTGCCGGCGGGGCACCGTTCACGGCGCTGCAGATTCTGTGGGTGAACATCATCATGGACGGACCGCCGGCGTTGGCCCTCGGCGTGGACAAAACGGATCCGGGGGTGATGAACCGCCCGCCCCGGCGTGCCGGGGAGCCGCTGCTCACCGGGCGGCGGATTGCGGTACTGGCGATGCTGGGAGCAGTGATGGCCATCGGCACCTGTGCCGTGCTGGTCAGTGCGCCCAGGATGTTCCCCGAGAGCGCCGGCAGCGCAAACTTCGCCACCACAATGGCGTTTACCACCTTCGTTTTCTACCAGGTGTTTAATCTGCTCAATGTGCGCTCCGAAACCGGCTCCGTTTTTTCGCTGATCACCCTCACCAACCGGGCCATCTGGGGTTCGCTGGCGGCCGTAGTGGTACTTCAGGTCCTGGTGGTGCAGCTGAGCATCTTCCAGGGCTTCTTCGACACCGTGCCGCTGACCTCCGCGCAGTGGTTCCTGTGCCTCGCAGTGGGCGCCTCGGTGCTGGTGGTCTCCGAGATCGGCAAGGCACTGCAGCGGCTGGTGGCGCGCCGCGGTGCGCGCCGCTCCCTCCTACCAGGGTGAGGGTTTGTAGTCCTTCAGGAAGACGCCGTACTGGTCCTCACCGTTTTCGCCCATCACAATCGGGTCATACACCCGGGCCGCACCGTCCACCAGATCGAGCGGGGCGTGGAAGCCCTCTTCGGCCAGACGGACCTTGGTCGGGTGCGGACGCTCGTCGGTAATCCAGCCGGTATCCACCGCGGTCATCAGGATCCCGTCGGTGTCCAGCATTTCCTGGGCACTGGTGCGGGTGAGCATGTTCAGCGCCGCCTTGGCCATATTGGTGTGCGGGTGGCCGGGGCCCTTGTAGCGGCGGGAGAACTGTCCCTCCATGGCGGAGACGTTCACGATGTATTTCCGGCGGGCAGGGGAAGCCGCCATCGCCGGCCGGAGCCGGTTCACCAGCAGGAACGGTGCCGTAACGTTGCACAGCTGCACTTCGAGCATTTCGAGCGGATCCACCTGGTCCACCACCTGCGTCCAACTGTTGATCGGCGCGGTGTCCGGGACCAGCCCGCCGGCGTCAATCGCGGTGCCGGCTTCCATCCGGGCCAGCGAGGAGGAGCCGGCGGTCAGTGCCAGCGAGGTGACGGCGTCGGCGGCCAGCACAGGGTGCGCCGCAACCGAACCGGCCAGGGCCGTGGGGTGCGCGTCATACGTGTGGCCGAAGGTCACCAGCTCAGGCATGGGACCGTCCGGCAGCGGTGCCAGTTCGGCCTCGGTCAGCGGGCGGTAGGCGCCGGCGGACCGGCGGACGGTCTGGGCCGCATTGTTGATCAGGATGTCCAGCGGACCGGCTTCCGAAACGGACTCCGCCAGCGAGATGACCTGTGCCGGGTCGCGGAGGTCGATGCCGACAATGCGCAGCCGGTGCAGCCAGTCCGCGGAATCCTCCATGGCCGCAAAACGCCGGGCAGCGTCCTTGGGGAAACGGGTGGTGATGGTGGTGTGCGCACCGTCGCGCAGCAGGCGCAGGGCAATGTACATGCCGATCTTGGCGCGGCCGCCGGTCAGCAGTGCACGGCGGCCGGTCAGGTCCGTGCGGGCATCCCGCTTGGCATGGCTGAAGGCTGCGCATTCGGGGCAGAGCTGGTGATAGAAGGCGTCCACCACGGTGTAGGGCTGCTTGCAGATGTAGCAGTTGCGAGGCTTCAGCAGGGTCCCGGCGGACGGCCCGTGGGCGGCACTGGTCAGCTGGGCGCCGCGGGTCTCGTCGTCGATCCGGTCTGCCGCGCCGGTGGCAGTGAGGGCGACGACGGCGCGGTCCGCCTCGGCGACCGCGCTGCGCTTTTCGTTCTTCCGGTGCTTCTTCACTGACTTGAACATCTTGGCGGTTGCCCGCCGCACCGCGACGTAATCCGGGTTCTCCTCATCCAGGACGTGGATGGATGCCAGGACGCGCAGGGCGGTCTGGATTGCTTCCGGGTTCAGTTCTTCCGGGTTCAGTTCAGGGGTGCTCATCGGGGCCTTCTGCTCATCGACACCGGCGGATTCACGGCGCGGCGCAACTTGAGTGCGCACTTCGAGGATACCGGAGAAGCAGGACGGCACCCGTATCGGCGGCGGGGGCACGGCGGAATCTCACATCCGCTGCCCCCGCCGCCTGTCCGGCCCGGCGTACTGCGTGGGCCTATACGGTTTCGCGGGGGGCTTCCGCCGGGATCCGCTGGCCCTTGCTGAGCACCGTCAGCCCGGATTCCGTCACGGTGAACCCGCGGCTGAGGTCGAGTTCGCGGTCCACGCCAATGGTGGCGCCGGCCGGGATCCGCACGTTCTTGTCGATGATGGCCCGGCGGATGACGGCGCCCTCGCCGACGTGGACCTTATCCATTAGCACCGAGTCGGTGACTTCGGCGTGGGAGGACACGTAGACATCCTGGGCAAGCACCGAACCGGTCACCGTTCCGCCGGAGATAACAGTGCCGTCGGAGACAATCGAGTCGATGGCCGTACCCGGCTGGTCCGACGCGCTGCGGACAAACTTCGCGGGCGGAGAGATGCTCTGCCGGGTGTAGATGGGCCACTGCAGGTTGTACAGGTTGAACGCCGGCAGCGGGGAAATGAGGTCCATGTTGGCCTCGTAATAGGAGTCCAGGGTGCCGACGTCGCGCCAGTACTGGTGGTCGCTGCCGGTGGCACCGGGGATGACATTGGTGGTGAAGTCGTAAACGGCGGCGTCGTTGCGCTCCACGAAGTAGGGAATGATGTCCCCGCCCATGTCGTGCTTGGTGATCAGCCGTTCGGCGTCGGCCTGCAGCGCGGAGACCAGGGCGTCGGTGTTGAAGACATAGTTGCCCATGGAGGCCAGGAAGCTGTCCGGGTCATCGGGCAGGCCGGGCGTGGAATCGGGCTTCTCCACGAAGGCGCCAATCCTGCCGGGGTTTTCAGGGTCCGTTTCGATAACGCCGAACTGGTCCACCAGGTGCATCGGCTGGCGCACCGCGGCGACGCTGACCGAGGCGCCGGAGGCGATGTGCGCCTCCACCATCTGGGAGAAGTCCATCCGGTACACGTGGTCCGCGCCGATAACGACGACGATGTCCGGCTGGGCATCGTCAATCAGGTTCATGGACTGGTAGATCGCATTGGCGCTGCCAAGGAACCAGCTTTTGCCCACGCGCTGCTGGGCCGGCACGGACGCCACGTAGTTCTGCAGCTGGGTGGACAGCCGCCAGGTCTCGGAGATATGCCGGTCCAGGCTGTGGGATTTGTACTGTGTGAGGACCACTATCTGCAGGTACCCGGAGTTCACCAGGTTCGAGAGTGCGAAGTCGATGAGGCGGTAACGCCCCGCGAACGGGACCGCGGGTTTTGCCCGGTCTGCCGTCAGCGGCATCAGGCGTTTGCCCTCGCCCCCTGCAAGCACTACTGCCAGGACCTTCTTTGGCGCCATTTGTGTTGAACCTCTTCCGGAAGTAAGTCTGCTGACTTCACACTAGATCACAGGTTGCCCGGTGCACTACGTTGGTTTAGTGCGAGTAGATATTGTGTCGAAGGAATTCCCGCCGGAAATCTACGGGGGAGCAGGCGTTCATGTGGCCGAGCTCAGCCGTGTCCTGGCCGGAGAAGTTGATCTCCATGTTCATTGCTTCGGGGCCGAGCGCCCGGCTGATTTCCACGGAGCCGCGGTGCACAGCTACCGGGCCCCGGCGGAACTGGACGGAGCCAATCCGGCGGTGCAGACCCTGGGGACGGACCTGGAAATCCTGGGCGGCCTGGCAGGTGCGGACCTGGTCCACTCGCACACCTGGTACGCCAATATGGCTGGGCACCTTGGTTCGCTGCTGCACGGCATCCCCCACGTACTCAGCGCCCACAGCCTGGAACCGCTGCGCCCCTGGAAGGCCGAGCAGCTCGGCGGCGGTTACGCAGTATCCTCATGGGTCGAGAAAACCGCCTATGAGGCGGCCGCGGCCATCATCGCGGTTTCCGACGGCATGCGCCAGGACATCCTGCGCAGCTATCCGGACGTGGACCCGGAGAAGGTCAAAGTGGTCCACAACGGCATCGACGTGGTGCAGTGGCAGCCGGACGCCGACCCCGACGGCGTGCGTTCCTTCGGTATCGACCCGGACCGTCCCAGCGTGGTGTTCGTAGGCCGCAACACCCGCCAGAAGGGCGTGCCCTACCTGCTTCGGGCAGCGGCACTGCTGCCGCCGGAAGTGCAGCTGGTCCTGTGCCTGGGGGCTGCCGACACTCCCGAACTGGCAGCCGAAACAGCCGTGCTGATTGAGGACCTGCGGCGTACCCGGACCGGCGTAGTGGTCATCGAGAGGATGCTCCCGCGCGCCGAACTGATCAAAATCCTCTCCATCGCCACCGTGTTCGCCTGCCCCTCCGTGTACGAACCGCTGGGCATCGTCAACCTTGAGGCCATGGCCTGCGGCACCGCGGTGGTGGCCAGCGCCACCGGCGGGATACCCGAGGTAGTGGAGCACGGAGTCACCGGCCTGCTGGTACCCATCGACCAGGTCACGGACGGCACCGGCACCCCGCTGGACCCTGAGGCTTTTGTCCGCGACTTCGCGGCCGCTTTGACCGCCGTGGTCACCGACCCGGCCCTGGCCGAACAGATGGGCATGGCCGGCCGGCTCCGCGCCACCAAGGAGTTCTCCTGGGAGTCCATCGCCGAGGCCACCCTGGCCGTCTACCGGTCGGTCCTGCCGTAACCGGTGCCGGGGCAGCACCCCGGTACGCATAAGGCGCCGCCGTCCTGCATATTGCTGCAGTGCGGCGGCGCCTTTACGGTTTCCGGGCGGACCCGAAAGCCTACTTCTTGCCGGACTTCTTCTTGGCCGCCTTTTCGCGGGCAATCAGGACCTTTTCGTCCACCGGGGCGGCGCCGCTGGCACGGAGCAGCCGCTGGTATTCGAAGGCCTCGTCCTGGCGTGCCTTCTCAGCGCCGGAAGCGATATCGGCACGCAGGTGCTCCTGGCCGTAGCCGAACGCGTCCACCAGGTCCAGGGCGTGCGGGCGGATCTTGGCCAGCAGGCGGTTGATGTACGGGCCCAGGGTGCGTGCACGCTGGGCCGAGAGCCGGCCGTTCATCAGGTACCAGCCCAGGTTCTTTTCGACCAGGCACAGCCCGAACAGGTCCCGGACCCAGGTCATGACCTGGCGGGTGCCGGCGTCGTCAATGCGGTCCAGTGCCCGGGTAAAGCCTTCCCACTGCAGCAGTTCAGCGTGCGCGCGGGCGGCTTCGATGAGGGCGTGCTGGTTCTCGTTGAAGATGGCCGCACCCTTTTCCTTCGGCAGGCCGCGGGCCGCCTTTAGGGCTCCGGCAACCTCCGCCACCATGGTGTTCACCCGGTCAGCGAGCAGATCATGCTGGGCGCGCGGATCGCGGAGGGCAATCGCGGACTTCTTCTCCGAACCGGAGTCCGCCACCGTCTGCGCAATCCGCCGCAGGCCCGTGCGGTGCACGGTCACGTCGGCGGCCTGGCCCACCACGTAGCGTGCCAGCACGCCGAAGTCCGCGCCGGCGAATTCCTTGGCGTAGTCGGCCAGCAGGCGCTTGGCCACCAGCTGCAGCAGCACCGTGTTGTCGCCTTCGAAGGTGGCGTAGATATCCAGGTCCGCCCGCAGGGCGGTAAAGCGGTTCTCCGCCAGGAAACCGGCGCCGCCGGTGGCCTCGCGGCATTCCTGCAGGGTCTCCAGGGCGTGCCAGGTGGAGAGGGACTTCAGCGCGGCGGCAAGGGTCTCAAGGTCCTGGCGGTCCTCATCGGTGTCGTGCGCGCCGGAGAAGACGTCGTCGAACTTCTGCAGCAGCTCGTCGTGTGCGAAGGACGCAGCGAACGTGGTGGCCAGCAGCGGAAGCAAACGGCGCTGGTGCTGCTGGTAATCCATCAGCACCTCTTCGCGGATATCCGAGGCGCCGTTGAACTGGCGGCGTTCGGTGCCGTACTGGATGGCGGTCTTCAGGGCCAGCTTGCTGGCGGCCACCGCGGCGCCGTCCAGGGAGACGCGGCCCTGGACCAGGGTGCCGATCATGGTGAAGAAGCGCCGGCCGGGGCTGGAAATGGCGGAGGTGTAGGTACCGTCCGCGGCCACGTCGCCGTACTTGTTGAGCAGGTTGGTCCGGGGAATGCGGACATTGGAAAAGTGCAGCCGGCCGTTGTCGATGCCGTTCAGGCCGCCCTTGACCCCGTCATCCTCGCCGCCGACACCGGGCAGGAAGCCGTTGTCATCGCGGAGTTCAACGTAGAAGGCGTGGACGCCGTGGTCAACGCCCTTGGTGATGAGGTGGGCAAACACAACGGCCGCCTTGCCGTTGACTGCGCCGTTGCCGATGTAGTCCTTCCACGCCGCGCGGAACGGCGTGTTGATGATGAATTCTTCCGTTGCGACGTCGTACTCGGCCGTGGTGGCGATGCTGGCAACATCGGAACCGTGGCCGGTTTCCGTCATGGCGAAGCAGCCGGGAATCTCCAGGCTCATGATGCCCGGGAGCCACTTCTCGTGGTGCTCACGGTTGCCCAGGTGCAGTACGGCGGACCCGAAGAGTCCCCACTGAACGCCCGCCTTGATCTGCAGCGAGGGGTCGGCGGTGACCAGTTCCGCGAACCCGGCGACGTTTCCGCCATGGTTGTCCTCGCCGCCCACGTACTTGGGGAAGGCGCGGTGCACGGCACCGGCGTCCACCAGGATCTTCAGCTGGCCCATGACCCGTTCGCGGTGCTCGTGGTGGCTCAGCCCGGCCGGTGTATGCAGGGCATCCTGGCCTGCCAGGGCCCGTGCCTGCAGGCGGATATCCGCCCACTTGCCCAGCAGGGCACGGCTGAGGGATTCGGTGTCCACCACTGCGGCGTCGTTGTCGCTGATAGCGGCACTGGCCGGGAGCTGGCGTTCCGGGGTTGAAAGCGTTTGCGTCATTGCGTGTCCTTCGTGCTGGTTGGGGGCGTATCAGGAGGAAAAACGGGGGAGGGGCGAACGCCCCTGGTCATGACCGATCCCGTCGAACAGCCAGGCGGTGAGCTGATCGGTCATTTGCTCTTCCGTGGGCTTGTCGGGGCTGGGGGGTGCAGCGATCCAGCGTTCACCGGCGGCGCGAATCATGCCCAGGGCCGCGGAGGGCCAGTACTGGGCGGTGGCGGTGGTCTCCGGAGGGACCTCCCGGCCGGCCAGGTACTGCCGCATGGCCGAATCCATCATGGAGGTGATGGCTTCGAAGAAATGAGACAGCGGCGTCTCTGCCTGCTGCTCCGGCCCGCCCTCGGCCAGCCGGCCGGTGACAAACAGGTAGACGTTGGGAGAAGTCTCGGCCATCTGGAGATAGGCCGACACCATGGCGCGGAGGCCTGAACGCGGAGAGGTGGCGGTGCGGCCGGCGGCGAGGATCTTGTCCTGCATCCGTGCCACCGCCATTTCACCCATCGCCTGCTGCAGCCCGGCCTTATCACCGAAGTAGCGGTAAAAGACGGACTTGGACGTTCCCGAGGCTGCCGCAATCTCTTCCATGGACGCGGAATAACCCAGGGTGTGCACGGCTCCGCGCGCAGTCTTGATCAGGGTACGGCGGCGCTCAGCCCGGTGGGCTTCCCAACGGAGCGAGCGGCCGTCCCCGGCCGGGGGAGAAGAGGATGCATCCTCCAATGCTGTGTTCACGATACTCAGCGTATCAGGTACGCTGGGTAACAGTAACTACCGTCACACCGAACCGTTCCACCCACCCCCATGGATTCCAAGGAGAGCGACGACATGGCTGCACAGCCCGAACCCGCCCGAGCCACGCCGGCAAACAGCACCAACGCACCGCGCAAGGCAGTAGTGATCGGCGGCAACCGCATTCCCTTCGCCCGCTCCGGCGGCAAGTACACCTACAGCTCCAACCAGGACATGCTCACTGCAGCCCTCGACGGCCTGATTGCCCGCTTCGGCCTGCAGGGCGAACGGATCGGCGAAGTGGCCGGCGGTGCCGTCCTGAAGCATTCGCGCGACTTCAACCTCACCCGCGAAGCGGTCCTGGGTTCGGCACTGTCGCCGGAAACCCCCGCGTATGACGTGCAGCAGGCCTGCGCCACCGGCCTTGAAACCGTGGTCAGCCTGGCCAACAAGATCAAGCTGGGACAGCTGGAATCCGCCATTGCCGGCGGCGTGGATTCCGCCTCGGACGCCCCGATCGCGGTCAGCGAAGGTCTGCGCCGGGCACTGCTGGACCTCTCCCGTGCACGCACCACCAAGCAGAAGCTCGCCGCCGTCGCCAAGATCCGCCCGAAGGATCTCTCCCCGAACGCACCGTCCACCGGAGAGCCGCGCACCGGCCTGTCCATGGGCGAGCACCAGGCGCTGACCACCGCGCAGTGGAAGATCACCCGGGAGGCCCAGGACGAACTGGCCTTCAACAGCCACCGCAACATGGCCGCTGCCTATGACCGCGGTTTCTTTGATGACCTGGTCACCCCGTACCGCGGCCTGGCCAAGGATGCGAACCTGCGCCCGGACACCACCATGGAGAAGCTGGCCAAGCTCAAGCCCGTCTTCGGCAAGTCCCTCGGCGACGCGGCGACCATGACCGCCGGCAACTCCACCCCGCTGACCGACGGCGCCTCCGTGGTGCTGCTTGGTTCCGAAGACTACGCCCGCGAACACGACCTGCCGATGCTGGCCAACGTTGTGGACGCCGAAGCCGGCGCCGTGGACTTCGTTCATGGCAAGGACGGCCTGCTGATGGCTCCGGCCTTCGCCGTGCCCCGCCTGCTGGCCCGCAACAACCTCACCTTCGACGACTTCGATTTCTTCGAGATCCACGAGGCCTTCGCCGGCACCGTCCTTTCCACCCTGGCTGCCTGGGAGGACGAGGAGTTCTGCCGCACCCGCCTGGGACTGGATGCGCCGCTGGGAAGCATCGACCGCAGCAAGCTCAACGTCAACGGCTCCTCGCTGGCAGCCGGCCACCCGTTCGCTGCCACCGGCGGCCGCATCGTCGCCTCGCTGGCGAAGATGCTGCACGAAAAGGGTTCGGGCCGTGGCCTGATTTCCATCTGCGCTGCCGGCGGGCAGGGACTCGTCGCGATCCTGGAGGCGCGCTAACCATGACTGATACCTACCTCAAGCTCGTCAACACGGGCATCACCCGCGACCTCTCCAAGAAGCTTGGACTGCCCCGCCCCGCCATCCTGCGCCGCTTTGATCCGTCGAAGCCGCTGGTCCCCGGACCCGTGCTGGTACTGGGCAAGGGGGAGAGCGCCGACGATCTGGCCCAGCTGCTGCTGTCCTGGGACCAGGACGTCCGGCGGCACGCGATGCCGAAGGAGAAGCTCGGTGCCATCCTGATCGTGCTCGACGACGCCGCCGCACCCACGGACCTTGGCGAACCGGTACTGGCTGCCGGTTCCGCCCTGCGCGACCTCGCGCCGGGCGGCCGCGTCGTGACCGTTTCCCGCCCCGCTGCCGAAGCGCAGGATCCTGCCGCCGCCGCGGCGCGGCAGGGCGTTGACGGCACTCTGCGGTCGATCGCCCATGAGCTGCGCGGCGGTGCCACCGCCAACGGCATCGTCCTGGCCAACGGGACACAGGCCTCAGCTCCGTCCGTGGCGGCTGCCCTGCGCTTCCTGCTCTCGGGCAAGAGCGCCTATGTCAGCGGCCAGTTCATTACCGTCGGTTCCGACGCCGGAACCCTGCCGACGGACTGGAATGCGCCGCTGGCCGGCAAGGTGGCAGTGGTGACCGGAGCCGCCCGCGGCATCGGTGCCGCCATTGCCAAGGTCCTGCACCGCGACGGAGCGCAGGTCATTGTGGTGGACGTTCCGGCAGCCGGTGAACAGCTGGCGAAGGTGGCCAACGAAATCGGCGGCACTGCCCTGCAGGTGGACATCACCCGCGAGGACGCCGCTGACCGGATCCTGGCCCACGCTGCCGAACGCTACGGCCACCTGGACATCGTGATCCACAACGCCGGCATCACCCGCGACAAGCTGCTTGCCAACATGGACGAATCCCGCTGGGGCTCCGTCATCGCGGTGAACATCGCCTCGCAGCTGCGCATGAACGAAACCTTCCTGGCCTCGGACGGCTTCAGCCCGGAGGGCCGGATTGTGTCGCTGGCCTCCACAAGCGGCATCGCCGGCAACCGCGGCCAGACCAACTACGCCGCGTCCAAGGGCGGGGTGATCGGCATGGTCCGGGCCACGGCGCCGCTGCTGGCGCCGCGGGGCGGTTCCATCAATGCCGTTGCCCCGGGATTCATTGAAACGGACATGACCGCCGCCATCCCCGCACTGACCCGCCAGGTGGCGCGTCGGCTGTCCAGCCTGCAGCAGGGCGGGCTGCCGGTGGACGTGGCGGAAACCATTGCCTTCCTTGCCTCCGATGCGGCGGCCGGGGTCAACGGCCAGGTGGTCCGGGTGTGCGGCCAGAACATGGTGGGCGCATGAGCACCACCCAGCTCGCCGAAATCCCCGCACTGGGCAAACTGTATGCCGGTGCAGTCGGCAGCGCGGCGAAGTCGCGCCTGTCCCCGGCCAAGGGGACCGGGCTGCTCCCGGCCGACCGGCATGAAGTCCGCGGCGCCGTCGTCGACCTGGCCAAACTGACCGATTTCCAGCGCCTGGTCCTGCACAGCGCCACGGACTACCTGCCCACCGGATACGTGCATACATTCGCTTTCCCGGTGGCCATGAGCCTGATGGCCCGGGAGGACTTTCCGCTTCCGCTGCTGGGCATGGTGCATCTGCGCAACGTGGTCCAGCATTTCCGTCCCATTCACTACACGGAACCTCTGACGGTCACCGCGTGGGCGGAGAACCTGGACGGCCACCGTGCCGGCACCCAGGTGGAACTGGTCGCAGAAGTAACGTCCGACGGCGGTGAGCTGCTCTGGCGCGGCCGGTCCACCTACCTGGCCAAGGGCGTCTTCCTGCCCAAGATCGACCGGCCGGCCGCATCCGCTCCCCGTCCCGAGTTCATCCCGCCGCTGCCGACGGCGTCATGGCGCCTGGGAGCGGATGCCGGACGCAACTACGCCCGGGTTTCGGGGGACTTCAATCCCATCCACCTCAGCCGCCTGTCGGCCAAGGCCTTGGGCATGAAGCGTTCCCTGGCGCACGGCATGTACCTGGCCTCCCGTGTGGTGGCCGATGCCGTGCAGACGCATGAGGGACCCTTCGAATGGAGCATTGACTTCGAGTCGCCGGTGTTCCTGCCCGCCACGGTTGCCGTGGCGATCAGCGACGAAGAGCAGGGCACTGCCTGGTCCGGTTCCAGCTTCACCGGCTGGAACCCGCGCTCACAGCGCCGGCACTTCTCGGGGTCCGTCGTTCCGTTGGCCTCGGAGGACGCCTCGGCTGACGGGTTTGCCGCCGGCACCCGGGCCTGATCTCCCGCCCTGACCTTGGCCCGCCCGGTTCCGGATAATCCTCCGGCACCGGGCGGACCGGTTTAAGGCAGCCGGCCGTTCCTTTAAGGCAGCCTGCAGGTCGGCCACGGCCGTTCCCCGGGCCCGCCCGCTGCTAAGGTTTTCCCATGATTGATGCTGCCGCCCTGCTGCTCCGTGCCAAGGAACTGGATGCGGCTGATCCGCTGGCGGGCTACCGGGACCGGTTCCTGCCGGCGGAGGGAGTCCGTGCCTATCTGGACGGCAACTCGCTGGGCCGTCCGCTGCGCGCCACCGCCGAAAACCTGCAGGCATTCGTTGCCCGGCAGTGGGGCGGACGGCTGATCCGGGGCTGGGACGAGGAGTGGCTCGAGCTGCCCGCCCGCCTCGGTGACGAGCTGGGCGCGGTGGCCCTGGGCGCAGCGGCCGGCCAGTGCATCGTTGCCGATTCCACCACCGTGCTGCTGTACAAACTTGCCCGGGCCGCCGTCGCCGCCCGTCCGGACCGCACCGAAATCCTCCTGGATGCGGACAACTTCCCGACGGACCGGTACGTGCTGGAGGGCGTGGCACGCGAATGCGGCCTGACCCTTCGCTGGGTGGGCGCTGACTACGACGGCGGGGTAAGCGCCGACGCGGTGGCGGACGCCGTGGGCCCGCAGACCGCGCTGGCCGTGTTCAGCCACGTGGCCTACCGGTCCGGTTACCTGGCCGACGCCGCAGCCATCACCGACATTGTGCACCGGGCCGGCGGCCTTGTCCTGTGGGACCTTTGCCACTCCGCCGGGGCCGTTCCCGCGGAACTGGATGCCTGGGGCGTCGACTACGCCGTGGGCTGCAGCTACAAGTACCTTAACGGCGGTCCCGGTGCACCGGCCTGGGCCTACGTAGCAGCCCGCCACCAGCCGGAGTTTTCCCAGCCCATCCAGGGGTGGCTGGGCTCCAAGGATCCCTTTGGCATGGCCCAGGGCTACGTCCCGGCGGAGGGCATCCGCCGCCTGGTATCAGGAACACCGCCGATCCTGGGCATGCTCGCCATGCAGGACATGGTTGCCCTGATCCGGGAAGCAGGCATCGACGCCGTCCGGACGAAGTCCGCTGACCTGACTGCCTATGCCGTCACCGCCGTGGACGCGCTGCTGGCACCGCACGGCGTCGTGCTCGCCTCACCCCGCGATCCGAAGCGCAGGGGCAGCCACATCACCATTGACGGCCCGGACTTTAAGGCAGTGACTGCAAGGCTCTGGGAGCAGGGCATCATTCCCGACTACCGCAACCCGGACGGCATCCGGCTGGGGCTCTCGCCGCTGTCCACGTCCTTCGAAGAGACCTTCACCGGCATTGAGGCGGTACTGGCCGAGCTCTAGGCCTGCCCGGCCTTCACCGCGAGCACCGGACAGGCGGCCTCCAGCAGGACCCGCTGGGCGGTGCTGCCCATCAGCAGCTTCCCCACCGGGGTGCGGGGCCGCAGACCCAGCACGATCAGCCGCGCCTCATGGTTTTCCGCTGCTTTGAGGATTTCCTCGGCGGAATCGAAGTCCCCCACCGGATGCAGCACTTCGTGGGGCACCTTTGAGCCCTGCAGGACAGTCTCCAGCGCCTTGAGGTAGTCCCGCGGGGCACCGGAAACGGCCCGGGCGCCGCGGGTGCTCTCCACATTCACCAGCATCAGCCTGGTGCCCAGCTGCCGGGCCGCACGGATGCCCGCGCTCAGGGCGGATTCGCCCTCCGGTGTGGGGACGTATCCGACGACGACGCTCATGGTCTCCTTCTTCCTGACGTGTGCGGGCAGTGCATACGGTCGGTGCTAGCTCAACTCCGCAGGGTCGCTGAACCGTGTTCTGCGTGCCTTCACCGCGCGGTTCCAGAACCAGGTCAGTACCCACAGCACCAGCCCGAGGAGCAGGAGGATCCCGGCGATACGGTACTCGATGGGGTCCTGAGCCCAGGGACCGATGAGGAACGCACAGGTCAGGGCACCGATGAAGGGCATGATGCCGGGGGAGCGGAAGTGCGGCCGGTCCGTGGGCGTCCGCCGCAGCACAATGCACGCAATGTTCACCACGGTGAAGACGCCCAGCAGCAGCAGTGCCGTGGTTCCGCCCAAAGCCGTCACCGTGCCCCGGCCCATGAAGTTGGTGACCACTACGATCAGGCCGACGGCGATGGCCGTGGTGAAGACGATGGCCGACCACGGCGTGCGCCGGCCGGGCAATACCAGCGACAGGCCGCGGGGCAGCACATCCTGCCGCGCCATGCCGTACAGCAGCCGGCTGGCCATCAGCATGTTGATCAGGGCGGTATTGGCCACGGCAAAAATCGACAGGAAGGGATAGATGCGGTCCACCGGCAGGTTCGGGGCCCCTGCCCGCACCACTTCCAGCAGCGGTGTTGTGCTTTCCGAGAGCTGGCCCACCGGAACCACGGCCACCGCGGCGACGGATACCAGCAGATAGACGGACACGGTAATGCTCAGGCCGGTCAGCATGACTTTCGGAAAGATCCGCACCGGGTCGTGGGTTTCCTCCGCCATGTTGACGCTGTCTTCGAAACCGACCATGGAGAAAAAAGCAAGGGCCGTGGCGCCCGTGAGTGCGAGGAACACGCTCTTGCCCGCCTCGGTCTCGAACACCACCACCCGGGAGAAGTCCGCGTTCCCCTGGCCCATGGCCCAGAAACCGATGACGATCACAATCAGCAGTCCGGTCAGTTCAATGGCCGTCAGGACGATGTTGAAGCGCACGCTCTCCGCGGCACCGCGCAGGTTGATCGCTGCCAGCAGCAGCATAAAGGCCACCGCTATCCAGGTGACCCCGGTCTGCCCCCACTCCAGCCGGAATCCGACAATGAAGTTCTCGGCGAGGAACTTGGCGGCCGTGGACGCGGAGGTAATGCCCGAACAGAGCACCGCGAACGTGACCAGGAAGGTTAGGAAGTGCACCCCGAAAGCCTTGTGCGTGTACAGCGCCGCGCCGGCGGCCTGCGGATACTTGGTGACCAGCTCCAGGTACGACAGTGCCGTAATGGTGGCCACCGCGAAGGCCAGCAGGATCGGCGCCCACGCCGCTCCGCCGATTTCACCGGCCACCTGACCGGTCAGGGCATACACGCCGGTTCCGAGAATGTCGCCGACTATGAACAGCAGCAGCAGCTTGGTCCCCATGACCCGCTTGAGTTCGGTCTGACCGGTTTCCGCTTTGATGTCAGCCATGGCTGTCCTTCCGGACGTTCACCGATACCGCATTTGGTCGGTATTCTGCGCGGTGGACGGTGCTAAGGCAATGGCGGCGGACCACCCGGCTGTTCAGCGGTCTCGGGAATCACCCGGACCGCCCCGATCCGGCGCCGGCGCACACCCAGCACCTCCAACCGGCACCCCGGCGCCCGGACGCTGTCCCCGGGCCGGGCCATGCGGCCAAGCTGTTCAAGGATGTACCCCGCCACCGTTTCATACTGGCCCTCCGGCAGGCCGATCCCGGTCAGGCGTTCAAACTCCTGGAGGATCAGTGCCCCGTCCACTACCAGTTGGCCCTTTTCCTTACGGAACCGGTCTTCGGGGTCCCTCCCGGTGTCATACTCGTCGTAGATTTCACCGACGAGTTCCTCGACCAGATCCTCCAGGGTGACAATTCCGTCCGTTCCGCCGTATTCATCCACCACCACCGCGATATGGCTGTGCTCGGACCGCATCCGCGACAGGGAGGGCACTACGGTGGCCGTCCCGGGCAGGAACAGCAGCGGGCGGACAATATCCGCGAGGGTTCGCGCTCCGCCCGCGCCCGCGCCGCCGGCACCGCCGTCGTCGTCGCCCCGCAGCAGGTCGCGGACGTGGATGAAGCCGACGACGTCGTCCGGTGAATCCCGGATCACCGGGTACCGGGAATACGGCAGCGGATGGACCGCCGCCCGCGCCTGGTCCAGTGTCAGGTCTGCCTGCAGGAAACGCACTTCGGGCCGCGGGCGCATCACCTCCTGGAGCAGGCGCTGCCCGGCACCGAAGACATCGGAGAGGATCCGCCTGCTGTCCTCCGCCAGGACCGGACTGGCCGCGACCATGTCCCACAGTTCCTGGGAGGTAATGGGCGGCGTTTTGACCCGGGGATCACCACCCAGCAGGCGAACCACCGTATCCGTGGAGAAGGAGACCAGGCGGATGACGGGGCGCATCAATACCGCAAACAGGTTCAGGGCAGGGGAGAGCAGCCGCGCGAAGCGCACGGCATTCTGCATGGCCAGGCGCTTGGGCACCAGCTCGGAAAAGACCAGGGACAGGTAGGCGATGAACAGGGTCAGCACAATAAAGGCCGTGGCCTCCGCCGCGGAGGCCGAGAGGCCCCAGCGCCGCAGAAGCGGAACAATGGCGGGAGCAAGTGCGGATGCTCCGTAGGCGGCGGAGAAGAACCCGGTGAGTGTCACCCCGATCTGGATGGCGGAGAGGAAGAGATTGGGGTTGCGTGCCAGGCTTGCGGTGCGCCGCCCCTGGCGGCCGGTGCGCTCGATCCCGCTGATCTGGCTCTCGCGCAGGGACACCAGGGCCATTTCGGCTCCGGCGAAAACCCCGCCGATAAGGATAAAGAGCACTACCAGCAGGAAATTGAAGACAATACTGCCGTCCATGACTTTGAGGGTACCGGGGTGTGCTTCCGGTGGACACGCCCGGGGGCTGTCCCGGGCGTGCGGGCGGTGATGCCGGCGGCAGCGGCAGTACCGGGAAGGTCAACCGGTTGGCCCGTTTCCCGGGCGGCGCGGGATACGCGCGGCAGGGCACAAAAAAGTCCCCCGGGAATCCGTGGATTCCCGGGGGACTTCGCTGTGCGCGGAGGGGGACTTGAACCCCCACCCTCGTTAGAGGACTAGCACCTCAAGCTAGCGCGTCTGCCATTCCGCCACCCGCGCAGAGAGTGGTTTATCTGCCTTGTCCGCAGCGTTTCCGCTGTTTGAAAGCTTCAAAAGCAACGGAAAAAACTCTAACACGGTTTTGCCGATAACAACGAATCGGCCCAAGCCGGAGGGCGGTTGGGCACTTTCCGGGGTCGAAATGTGACCGCCCGCACCAACAGTCTGGCTAAGCTTGCTGGACAGCTACGAAGGAGAACCGCATGTCCGATGATGTCCGCCCCGAGCCCGCGTCCGGGCACCTCCGCGCCGAAGACGAGGTAGTGGAAATCTGCCGGGACCTGATCCGTTTCGACACCTCCAACTTCGGTGACAACTCCGGCCCGGGGGAACGGGCCGCAGCGGAATACACCGCCGGGTTGATCGAGGAAGCCGGGCTCACCGCCGACCTCTTCGAATCCGCTCCCGGCCGGGCATCGGTGGTCACCCGGATGGAAGGCAGCGACCCGTCGCTGCCCGCACTGGTGGTGCACGGGCATTTGGACGTGGTTCCCGCACAGAAACAGGACTGGAGTGTCGACCCCTTCAGCGGCGAGGAACGTGACGGCCTGATCTGGGGGCGCGGCGCCGTGGACATGAAGGACATGGACGCCATGATCCTGTCCGTCATGCGCTCCATGGCGGCCACCGGCACCCGGCCCCGCCGCGACATTGTCTTTGCCTTCTTCGCTGATGAAGAGGCCGGCGGGGACTACGGCGCGCGCTGGGCGGTGGAGCACCGTCCGGAACTGTTCGACGGCGCAACCGAGGCCATCTCCGAGGTCGGCGGTTTTTCGGCCACCATCGGCGGACGCCGCACCTATCTGCTGCAGACGGCCGAAAAGGGCATTTCATGGCTCCGGCTGGTCGCCCACGGCCGTGCCGGTCACGGCTCCCAGATCAACACGGACAATGCCGTCACGCGGCTGGCCCGCGCCGTCGCCACCATCGGCAGCCACCCCTGGCCCATCGAACTGACCGATACCACCAGGGCCTTCCTGGACGGCGTCACGGAGCTGACCGGCGTCGAGTTCGACCCGGACAACCCGGACAGGATCCTGGCCGAACTGGGAACCGTGGCCCGGTTTGTGGGTGCCACCCTGCAGAACACCTCCAACCCCACCGTGTTGAAGGCCGGTTACAAGCACAACGTCATCCCCGGGACCGCCGAGGCGCTGATCGATGCACGGACCCTTCCCGGCCAGGAGGAGGCCGTGCTTGCCACCATCCGGGAACTCGCCGGAGAGGGGATCGACGTCAGCTACGAGCACCGGGATGTCTCGCTGGAGGTCCCGTTCAGCGGCAACCTGGTGGATTCCATGATCTCCGCCCTGCATGCGGAGGATCCCGGCGCACCGGTGCTGCCCTACACTCTCTCGGGCGGAACGGATAACAAGTCGCTCAGCCGGCTGGGTATCACCGGCTACGGCTTCGCTCCGCTGCGGCTGCCCGAGGACCTGGACTTCACCGGCATGTTCCACGGCGTGGATGAGCGCGTGCCGGTGGACTCGCTCAAGTTCGGCACCCGGGTGCTCTCCCGGCTGCTGAAGGACTACTAGGCTCTGAACCAGACCGCCCCAACGGAAGGAGGGCCGCCGTGCCGGCCACTGATATCCTCAGCCCCGACCTGCTGGAGCGCCTGCGCGCCCGCGCGGCCGGCTACGACGAGGCCAATTCCTTCTTCACGGAGGACCTGGAGGATCTGCGCGCAGCCGGCTACCTCGCCCTTTTCACCCCGCCATCGGAGGGTGGTTCGGGCATGGGCGTGCCCGACGTCGTGGCCTGCCAGCAGCTGCTGGCCACTGCGGCACCTGCCACGGCCCTTGCGGTGAACATGCACCTGGTCTGGTGCGGGGTTGCCCATCTGCTGGCGCTGCGCGGAGACTACTCCCTGGGATTCATCCTCCGGGAGGCTGCGGCGGGGGAGCTGTTCGCCTTCGGAGTGTCCGAACCGGGCAACCCGGCGGTGCTTTTTGACTCGCACACCTCCGCCCGACCCCTGGGCGACGGCGGCTTTGCTTTCACCGGAACCAAAATCTTCACCAGCTTGTCACCGGCCTGGACGCGTCTGGGAATCTTCGGCAAGGATGCCACGGATCCCGGGGAATCCCGGCTGGTATTCGGATTCGCCGACCGCGGCACAGCAGGCATCAGCACTGCCGATGACTGGAACACCATGGGCATGCGCGCCAGCCAGTCCTGCACCACCCGATTGCAGGAGGCAGAAGTGCCGGCCGGCCGGATTGTCCGGACCACGCCTGTGGGCCCGCACGGGGACGCTTTTGTGTTCGGGATTTTCAGCATGTTCGAGACCCTGCTCTCCGCGGTCTATGCCGGGATAGGCGACCGCGCCGTCCAGCTGGCTGCTGAAGCCGCCCGGGGGCGCGTCTCACCCGACGGGGTTCCGGCCTCCGCCCATCCGGACACCCGGTGGAAGATTGCCGATGCGGCACTGCGCATGGACGGGGTGCATCTGCAGCTTGCCGCGGTTGCCCGGGACCTGGAAGAGGGCGCGGACCACGGGACCTACTGGTTCCCGCTGCTCTCGGGGCTCAAGTACCGGTCCACGGAGACTGCCCGCGGCGTTGTCGAGACCGCGGTGCGGGTAGCCGGCGGAAGGGCCTATTCCCGCGGCCAGGAATTGGAGCGGCTTTACCGTGATGTCCTCGCCGGCATGTTCCATCCCTCCAGCGAGGACTCGGTGCACGCAAGCGTGGCCAATGCGGTGCTGGGCCCGGCGGACAGTCAGTAACCGGCCCTCAGGCCGTCCGCTGTACCCGAAGGATCCGGCGCCGCAGCCAGAAGCGGCGGCCGCCGCCGCTGTAGATTCGGCTGCGATGCAGCTCCCATTTGCCGTATTCGGCGTGCTCGACGAGCCGGCGGCGCGCTTCGTGGAGCGGTTCAGTGGGGTCTACGGATACCACCAGATACTCATAGTCCCGGGCGTTTTCCGTCCGGCGGGAGACATCCGGTGCAAGAATTTGTTCGCGCATTTCCCTCCAATTTTGCCTACTTTACAGCTAACGTCTAGTGCATGAGCATAGATCCGCGCATCGCGCTCCAGTCCCTGATGACCGCCCTGGAGGAGCACCTTGCCGCCGCCGCGACCCGCCGCGGCGAGAAGGATCCGGTGGTGGAGAACGCGTACCTCGCAATCGCGGATGCCTTCGAAGTCTACGAGGAAGTCCTTTACGACGCCTATGGGGAAGTCACCCCGCTGGAGATCTATGAGGACGATGACGAGGACTATGAAACGGATGAGGACACGACCGGGAGCGAGAGCATCGACGGCATAGCGCCGGACGCTGCGGGGGAGGGGCAGTTGCCCGGGGCCGAAAGCCGCCGCGCCCGGGACGCCGAAGGCAACGGCAGCAGCCGCACCGCCGGCTGGTAATCCCGGGATTGCGCGGAGCGGTCCCCACCTCCGTCCCCAGTGCCGGCCGCGTGGCCCGCGTCCGCGGTGCATCGGGTTCGTGCCATAGAGTTCTTATGTGAATTGGTTTGAAGCGATCTTCCTTGGCCTGATCCAGGGCCTGACAGAATTCCTCCCCATCTCCTCCAGCGCCCACCTGCGCATTGTCGGTGAGCTGCTGCCGGGTGCACAGGATCCGGGTGCGGCGTTCACCGCCATTACCCAATTGGGCACTGAAACAGCGGTGGCCGTGTACTTCTGGAAGGACATAGTCCGGATTATCAAATCCTGGTTCGGTTCCCTGGTTGGCCGGGTGCCCCGCAGCGATCCGGATGCCCGGATGGGATGGCTGATCATTATCGGCACCCTGCCGATTGTGGTCCTGGGGCTCCTCTTCCAGGACCAGATCGAAAACACCTTCCGCAGCCTGTGGATCGTGGCCACCATGCTGATTGTCTTCGGCATTATCCTCGCGGTGGCCGATACCGTGGGGCGGCAGCAGCGGACCTTGGACAAGCTGACGTATAAGCACGGCATCCTGTATGGATTCGCTCAGGCGCTGGCACTGATCCCCGGCGTCTCGCGTTCCGGCGGCACGATTACTGCCGGCCTGCTCATGGGGTACACCCGTGAGGCGGCTGCCCGCTACGCCTTCCTGCTGGCCATACCCGCCGTCTTTGGCAGCGGACTGTTCCAACTGGTGAAGTCCATGGATGAGCCCATGCCGTACACCGCCCTGCAGACGGGCGCTGCCACCGTGGTTGCCTTTGTTGTGGGCTTCATCATCATCGGCTGGTTCCTGCGCTACGTTTCAACACGCAGTTACCGCCTGTTCGTCTGGTACCGCATCCTGCTGGGTGTGTGCATCTACCTGCTGCTGGGCTTCGGCGTCATCGCGGCCTAGCAGCGAGCAGTAGAGTTTATAAGGTGATTGCCTGGAAATCCCCCTCCCTGCCCTCCCTGCCCGGAACTTCGGATGACATCCGCCTGTATGACACGGCCGCCCAAAAGCAGGTGACGGTGCAGCCGGACGGTGCCGCGAGCATGTACGTCTGCGGAATCACTCCCTATGACGCAACGCATATGGGCCATGCCTCCACCTATGTGGCCTTTGACCTGCTCAACCGCCAGTGGCGGGACGCCGGACACGCCGTGACCTACGTGCAGAACGTCACCGACGTCGACGATCCGCTGCTGGAGCGTGCCACTGCCACGGGCGTGGACTGGCGCGAGCTCGCCAAGGAGCAGACACAGCTCTTCCGTGAGGACATGGAAGCCCTGAACGTCCTCGCCCCGGACCACTACATCGGTGCCGTGGAGTCCGTTGAGTGGATCGTGCCCGCAGTTGAAGCGCTCATGGACCGGGGGCTCGCCTACCGGGTGCCCGGCACTGCGGGCGAACCCGACGGCGATCTCTACTTCGACGTCGATGCCGCCTCGGCACTCGCCCCGTCAGACCCCGATGCCTGGTGGCTCGGCCAGGTCTCCCATATGAGCCGCGAGGAGATGCTGCCGGTCTTCGCCGAACGCGGCGGCGACCCTGAACGCCCGGGTAAGCGCAATGCACTGGATCCGCTGCTGTGGCGGCAGGCGCGGACCGGCGAGCCGTCCTGGGACGGGGGACGCCTCGGGCGCGGCCGTCCGGGCTGGCACATTGAGTGCTCGGTGATTGCCCAGCGCTTCCTTCCCCAGCCGTTTACCGTGCAGGCCGGCGGATCCGATCTGGTCTTCCCGCACCATGAGATGAGTGCCGGCCATGCCTACGCCTGCTCCGGCGCACCGCTGGCCTCCCACTACGCCCACGCGGGCATGGTGGGCCTTGACGGCGAGAAAATGAGCAAGTCGCTGGGCAACCTGGTGCTCGTTTCCCGGCTGCGTGCCGAGGGCGTCGAACCGGCAGCCATCCGACTGGTTCTCCTGGGCCACCATTACCGGAGCGACTGGTTCTGGACCGCCGACCAGTTGCAGCAGGCGGAACAGCGCCTCACCGACTGGCGCAGGGCCTTGCACCATGCCTCCGAGGACTCCGCCAAGGCGCTGCTGCAGCAGATCCGTGCAGCACTGGCTGATGATCTGGATGCCCCTGCCGCGCTGCGGGCGGTGGATGCCTGGGCATCCGCTGCCATGTCAGAAGGCAAAGCGGGCACCCAGGCCGGCGGGGAGTTGGTTTCCGCCGCGGTCAACGCACTGCTGGGAATCCGGCTCTAGCCGGTCGGCGGTGGGCGTCCCTCGGGACGCTGCCGGCCGGGGTCAGGCCAAGGAAACAGGGCCAAGGAAACAGGGCCCGGGAAACAGGGTCAGGGGACAGGTACGGCGCAGGTCAGTCCCGGCGCCGGCGCTTGAGGTAGCGCTCGAACTCCCGGGCAATCGATTCGCCGCTGGCCTCGGGCAGCTCGGCGGTGTCCTTCGCTTCCTCCAGCTGGCGCACGTAGGCGGCCACTTCCGGATCCTCGGTTGCCAGTTCATCCACGCCGCGCTCCCAGGCCTCGGCCTCTTCGGTCAGCAGCTGCGTGTCCAGCGGGACCTGGAGAAGCTCTTCCATGCGGTTGAGCAAGGCGAGCTGCGCCTTGGGGGACGGCGCCTGCCCTACGTAGTGCGGCACCGCGGCCCACAGCGAAACCGAGGGAATGTCCGCCAGTCCCGCCATGTGGGAGACCACTCCGACAATGCCGATCGGCCCCTCATAGGTCGAGGGCTCGAGACTCAGGGCATCCTGCACGTCCGGCTCTTCGCAGGTGGCCGTGACCGGGATGGGCCGCGAATGCGGCACGTCGGCCAGAAGTGCACCTGCCAGCACTATGCAGTCCACGTCCAGCTCCCGGGCCAGGGCAATAATCTCGGCGGTGTAGGCGCGCCATTTGTAGGACGGTTCCACCCCGGTGACGAAGATAATGTCCAGGTTGCTGTCCGGCACCTCCGCCCGGGAAATCCGCGTGGTCGGCCACTTGATCCGCTGGGCGCCGGAGGCCGTGCGCCTGATCGCGGGTCGGGTGAACTGGAAGTCGTAGTACTCGTCTGCGTCTATGCTGGCTATCTTTTCGCTGTCCCAGTGCCGGCTGAGGAACTTCAGGGCATCGGAGGCGGCTTCGCCGGCGTCGTTCCATCCTTCGAACGCAGCCAACATCACCGTCACGCGTCCCGAGGACGAATCGTCATCAAAAAGGTCCTGTAGGCCTGCAGCGCCAAAGCCATCGGTATTGCTCACACGACCACACTATGCCCCGGGCCACCCCGTGTCAGGACCGCGCAGCGGGGCTTCGCGCAGAGCAAAAGAAACACACTCCGCCACCGCCCCTTAGACTGAGGACATGCCCGAATACGCCTCAGCCACTTCCGTCCGCAGTTCCGCCGATCCATCCCTGCAGGCCGTTTTCTGGGACATGGACGGCACCATCGTGGACACCGAACCGTATTGGATCGCTGCCGAGAAGGACCTTGCCCTCAGTTTCGGAGTGGAATGGACCGAGGCGCAGGCGGAGGCCATGGTCGGCCAGGCCCTGGAATTCGGAGCAGGCATGCTCCGCGACGCCGGCGTTGACCTCCCCGTCCGCACGATTGTCGACCGTCTTATCAACCGCGTTGCGGAGCAGGTCCGGCAGGAGGTGCCCTGGCGTCCCGGTGCCCGCGAACTGCTGGCCGAGCTGAAGGCCGCCGGCATTCCGTGCGGCCTGGTCACTATGTCCGAACCGGTCCTGGCGAAAGTGATTGTCCAGTCCCTGCCGCCGGGCACCTTCGACCTGGTGGTCACCGGCGACATGGTCGATGCCGGCAAACCGCACCCTGAGGCCTACCTGCAGGCGTTTGAAACGCTCTCGCGGAGCGTTCCGGATCTCCGCCCGGACCGTGTGGTCGCCATCGAGGATTCACTGCCCGGGACGGCGTCCGCCCGTGCCGCGGGGCTGGTAACCCTCGGCATACCCAACTTCGTTCCGCTGCCGGCCGGGACGGTAGAGCACGAATGGGAGACACTCGCCGGCCGCGGTGTCGCCGACCTGACCCGCCTGCTCACCGCTGCCGTTCCGGAGCCTGCCCGGTGAGCAGCGCGGACCCGGCACGCCGGGAAGGCATACCGCTGGGCAGTATCGCCGGTGTGCCGATTGTCCTGGCCTATTCCTGGTTCATCATCGCCGCGCTGATCGTCGCCGTTTTCGGTCCCCAGGTGCGCGGGGTGTTCCCGTACTTCGGAATCGGCGCTTATGCCGTGGCGTTTGGTTATGCCCTGTTACTCCTGCTGTCCGTGCTTGCCCACGAGGTGGCGCACGCGCTCATCGCGCGGGCCTACCGCTGGCCCACCGCCAGGATTGTCCTCACGCTGTGGGGCGGGCACACCCAGTTCGGTGACCTGCGGTCAACGCCGGGGCGCTCCCTGATCGTCGCCCTCGCCGGGCCCGCAGCCAATTTCGTCCTGGCTGCCGTCGGTTTCGGCGTGCTGCAGCTGGTTCCGGCCGGCAGCGTGGGCCAGTTGGTCACCTTGATCTTTGTCTACGCGAATCTGCTGGTGGCAGTGTTCAACGTCCTGCCGGGCCTGCCGCTGGACGGGGGCCGGATCGTGGAGAGCGCCGTTTGGAAGGCTACGGGCTCGCAGGAGCGGGGAACCGTGGCGGCCGGCTGGGCAGGACGCATCATTGTGGTGCTGCTGCTGGCCGCGCTCTTCGTTCCTCCCTATCTCCGCGGTGAATCGCCGTCGCTGAGCCTCGTCCTGGTGGCCGCGCTGCTGTGCGGTTTCCTGTGGATGGGCGCCGGAGCCTCCATCGCTAATGCCAGGATGCGGCTGCGGCTGCCGCAGGTCGGTGCAGAGGCCCTGATGACCCCCGCCGTTTCGCTGCCCGCCGGGTCCACCGCCGCCGCCGCCGCGGCGCTGGTCCGGGACCACCCGGACGCCGGGGTGGTCGTCACCGCCGCTACGGGGCAGCCCGAGGCGGTGGTGGACCGCGGTGCCCTGGCACAGGTGCCGCCCGAACACCTGGCCACCGTCACGGTGGCTGCCGTCGCCAGGCCGCTGGCCCCTGGGGCCTACGTCCCCGACGCCGCCTCCGGACAGGAGCTGGTGCAGTACCTTTCGAAGCTGAACGGCGGTGAATACGCCGTGATCAACCGGGAAGGCAGGGTTGTCGGCCTGCTTCACCAGTCGGCGGTCATCGCCGCAGTAACTGGCAAGCCCTCCCGGCCCTCCCGGTAGCCGGCCGCTGGCCGGCCGTCCTTACCGCACATCCAACCCGCCCCCCCGCCCCTCACCGGTGCCGGCCGGGCAGTACAGACCCGCACAAGAACCAAAGGAAACACCATGAACTCCGATAACCAGGAGCAGGACACCAACGCAGCGCCGCACGGAGCTGAAATCCGCCGGGGGCCGCTGCGCCCCGGTGAGCGGGTCCAGCTCACCGATGAAAAGGGACGCCGGAACACCATCACCCTCACCGAGGGCGGCGCATTCCACACGCACCGCGGCTACCTCCAGCATGACTCCGTCATCGGGCTGCCCGAAGGTTCCGTCGTGACAAACACGGCCGGCCACCAGTACCAGATACTGCGTCCCCTGCTCTCCGACTTTGTTCTCTCCATGCCCCGCGGCGCCGCCGTGGTCTACCCCAAGGACGCCGCGCAGATCGTCACGATGGCGGACATCTACCCCGGCGCCCGGGTAGTCGAAGCCGGCGTCGGCTCCGGCGCCCTGAGCATTTCGCTGCTGCGTGCCGTCGGCGACCAGGGCAGCCTGCATTCCTACGAACGGCGTGAGGAATTCGCGCAGATTGCCCGCGGCAACGTGGAGACCTTCTTCGGCGGACCGCACCCGGCCTGGGAGATCAGCCTCGGCGACTTCCAGGACGAAGTGGTGAAGACGCAGGAACCGGGCAGCGTGGACCGGGTGGTCCTGGACATGCTCGCACCTTGGGAATGCACCGACGCCGTTGCCACCGTCCTGGCGCCTGGCGGTGTGTGGATCTCCTATGTGGCCACGGTTACCCAGCTCTCCCGCACGGCAGAGGCCATCCGGGCAGACGGCCGCTTCACCGAACCCGACGGCTGGGAATCCATGGTCCGGGGCTGGCACCTGGAGGGTCTCGCCGTCCGGCCGGATCACCGCATGGTGGCACACACCGGCTTCCTCCTGACCGCCCGGCGGCTGGCGGAAGGCGCCACCGGGCTTGTGGCCAAGCGCCGGGCCTCCAAGACCAACTTCAGCGAAGAGGACATGAACGCCTGGACTCCCGCCGCCGTCGGCGAGCGCGAGGTCTCCGCCCACAAGCTGCGACGGGCCGCCCGGGACGCCAGCTCGACCGTTCAGCGGGGTGCTTTGGAAAGCGCTGAGAAGTTCCAGCAGGAGACCGACACCCCATAACGGGTAACCGCGGAAACACAAGACGCCGGACCCCGTGTTTCTCACGGCGCCCTGGGTTACTGTCGTTGGACAGACCCAGAGCAATGTGAAGGCGGTCGGCATGATGGCTGAACCCGAGAACACCGGACCCGGAACCGGGGAAACCCGGCCCGTGTCCGCAGCGGCTGGAACCAGCACGGAAGCACGGCAGCTGAATATCCTGCGTGACAAACTACGGAATCTGGACCGGCAGCTTGCTGCCCTGACACACAACAACGCCCGGCTTGTGGCCATGCTCGAAACCGCGAAGTCGGAGATTATCCGGCTGAAGGACGCCCTCGAGAACGAGGGCGCCACACCGTTCAGCTTCGGCACCGTCATCGGAGTCAACCTGCGCCGCGATGCGGAGCCGGGCGTGACCACTGCGGCTGCCGTCCAGGAGAGCCTGGACATCATCCAGTCCGGCCGCAAACTGCGGGTAGCGGTTTCCCCCCTCCTGGACCTGGGACAGATAGTCCCGGGCCAGGAGGTACTGCTGAACGAGTCCCTTACCGTCATAGCAGCCCTCGGCTTTGAACGGGCCGGTGAGCTGTTCACGGTGAAGGAACTCCTGGAACCCGACCGGGTCCTGGTGATCGGCCGGGCCGACGACGAGCGCGTTGTCCGGCTGAACGGTCCCCTCGGCCGGGAGAAAGTGCGGGTGGGTGACGCGCTGACGGTGGACACCCGCATCGGCTACGCGCTGGAGAAAATCCCGCGCAGCGAAGTGGAGAACCTGGTCCTGGAAGAAGTACCGGACATCTCCTACGCCGACATCGGCGGGCTGGGGCCGCAGATCGAACAGATCCGCGACGCGGTGGAACTGCCCTTTATGCATCCGGACCTCTACCGCGAGCATGGACTGAAGCCGCCCAAGGGCATCCTGCTCTACGGCCCTCCCGGCTGCGGCAAGACCCTCATCGCCAAGGCCGTGGCCCACGCCCTGGCTGCCCGGGTGATGGAACAGACCGGCACACAGGGGGCACGCAGCTACTTCCTGAACATCAAGGGCCCCGAACTGCTGGACAAGTACGTGGGGGAGACCGAGCGGCACATCCGGCTGATCTTCGGCCGGGCCCGGGAGAAGGCCTCGGACGGAAGCCCGGTGGTCGTCTTCTTCGACGAAATGGATTCGCTCTTCCGCACCCGCGGTACCGGGGTGTCCTCCGACGTCGAAACCACCATTGTTCCGCAGCTGCTCAGCGAGATCGACGGCGTCGAAAAGCTGGAGAACGTCATCGTCATCGGCGCCTCGAACCGCGAAGACATGATCGATCCGGCCATCCTGCGGCCGGGACGGCTCGACGTAAAGATCAAGATCCAGCGGCCGGACGCCGAGGGCGCCGCCGAGATCTTCGCCAAGTACCTGACCCCGGATCTGCCCCTGCACCGGGAAGACCTGGCCGAGAACGGCTACGATCCGGTGGCCACGGTCCGCGAAATGATCCGGCGCACCGTGGAGAAGATGTATGCCGAGGACAAGGCCAACGAGTACTTGGAAGTCACCTACGCCAACGGCGACACCGAGATGCTGTACTTCAAGGATTTCAACTCCGGGGCCGTGATCCAGAACGTCGTGGACCGGGCCAAGAAGTACGCCATCAAGGACCTGCTGCAGCTGCACCAGCGCGGTCTGCGCATAGAACACCTGATGCGCGCGGTCGTGGACGAGTTCCGCGAGCATGAGGACATGCCCAACACCACCAACCCGGATGACTGGGCACGGATCTCGGGCAAGAAGGGTGAGCGGATCACGTACATCCGGACCATCGTCCAGGGCAAGGCCGGACAGGAACCGGGCCGCACCATTGAAACCGCCGCCAACCCGGGGCAGTATCTGTGACCGTGCGCCGCGTGATGGGGACCGAGACCGAGTACGGGATCCTGGCGCCGTCGCTGCCCTCTGCCAACGCCACCGTCCTCTCCAGCCAGATTGTCAACGCCTACGCGGCCAGCCTGCGTGCCGGGGCGGGCAACCTCTCCGGCACGCGCTGGGATTATACGGACGAGGCCCCGTTGAATGATGCACGCGGGTTTGCGGTGCCCCGGGCGGCGGCGGACCCCACCCAGCTCACCGATGATCCGCCGGTGCTGGATGCCGAGCAGATCGCCCTGGAGGGCGGGGGACCGGCCGCCCTTTACGGGGAGCAGGCCTCGGACAATCCGGTGCTGATGAACATGGTGCTGGGCAACGGGGCACGCCTGTACGTTGACCATGCCCATCCGGAGTATTCGTCCCCCGAGGTCACCCGGCCGCGGGACGCAGTGCTCTGGGACAAGGCCGGGGACGCAGTGGTGCTGGCGGCCATGCGGCACATTGCCCGCATGCCGGGCTTTGCCCCGGTGAACCTGTACAAGAACAACACCGACAACAAGGGCGCCTCCTACGGTTCCCACGAGAATTACCTGGTGCCGCGCAGCGTCCCGTTCGGCAGCCTGGTCAGCGGCCTGGTGCCGTTTTTTGTGTCGCGGCAGGTCATTGTCGGCTCGGGCCGGGTGGGCATTGGTACCAATAACCAGCGCCAGGGCTTCCAGCTGAGCCAGCGGGCGGATTTCTTCGAAACCGAAGTCGGACTGGAGACCACCATCCGGCGGCCGATCATCAACACCCGGGATGAGCCGCATGCAGTGGCGGAGAAATACCGCCGGCTGCACGTGATCATTGGCGACGCAAACCTGAGCGAGGTTTCCGCGCTGCTCAAAACGGGCACCACATCCATGGTCCTGTCCATGATCGAGGCCGGCACCGTGCCGGCCGTCGAGCTCCGGGATCCGGTGGGAGCGCTGCAGGCGATCAGCCATGACCCGACCCTGCAGCAGCTGGTTGAACTTGCCGACGGCCGGATGGTCACCGGGCTGGACCTGCAGGAGATGTATCTGGAGGCAGCAGCAGCCCATGCCCGGGCGGACGGCGGGACGGATGCGGACACCGAGGACATCCTCGCCCGCTGGACATCGCTGGTGGGAACCCTCAAACGGGACCCCCTGGAAGCTGCGGGCGCGGTGGACTGGGCGGCCAAGCTGAAGGTCCTGCAGGCCTACCGGGAACGGGACGGCCTGGCCTGGTCGGATGCGCGCCTGCATCTGGTGGACCTGCAGTACTCCGACATGCGGCCGGAAAAGGGGTTGTACTACCGGCTGGCCGCGCGCGGGCAAATGGACCGGGTGCTCACCGATGACGAAATTGCACGGGCCGTCACGCATCCGCCCGAGGACACCCGCGCCTATTTCCGCGGCAACTGCCTCCAGCGCTTCCCCCGCGAGGTGATCGGGGCGAGCTGGGATTCGATCATCTTCGAACTGCCGTCCCGCCGCCGGCTGCAGCGCATCCCCACCCGGGAGCCGCTGCGCGGAACCCGGGCGCTGACGGAGGAACTATTCAACGCTTCCGCCGATGCGGAAGATTTTGTGGCCAGACTCCTGACCGGTTCAGCAGCCACCGTGGCACCATAGGACTAGGATTCATCCCCCGGGCAAGAAAGGGCTTAGCATCATGGCAACCCAGGACCGCAAAACCACCGGAACGCATCCCGCCGAGCAAGAGGAAACCGAGGCAGTTCCGCCGCCCGTTGCCGAAACCGAGGCGCCCGCAGCCAGCGGAGAAACGGAAGGCGTGGACGACCTGCTCGATGAGATCGACGGTGTCCTCGAGAACAACGCGGAAGAGTTTGTCCGCGGCTTTATCCAAAAGGGCGGTCAGTGACGGATGGGTCCCCGGGACCCCGCTGCCGCCGTCCACCAAGCACCCTCGTCCTCCTTCACCGAGCACCTCACCCGGCATAACCCGGAACTGCTGCCCTCGGCGCGGACCCTGGGCCCGGTATCAGCCGGGTCCGGATCGGGACTGGCCCCGCAGGCCACCACGATTGTCTCGCTCACCTACGCGGGCGGTGTCCTGATGGCGGGGGACCGGCGGGCGACCATGGGCAACATGATTGCCAGCCGGCATATCAAAAAGGTGTTCCCGGCGGACAACTACTCGGTTCTGGGCATCGCCGGGACAGCCGGGCTCGCCCTGGACATGATCCGCCTGTTCCAGGTGGAGCTGGAGCATTACGAAAAGATCGAGGGAACGCCCATGAGCCTGGACGGCAAGTCCAACCGGCTTGCGGCGATGGTGCGGTCGAACTTGGCACTGGCGCTGCAGGGACTCGCCGTGGTTCCGCTGTTCGCCGGCTACGACATGCAGCGCCGGACCGGTCGGCTTTTCTCCTACGACGTCACCGGCGGCCGCTATGAGGAATACGAGCACCACACGGTCGGTTCCGGGTCCGTGTTTGCCAGGGGCGCCCTGAAGAAACTGTGGCGGCCGAATATGGATGAAGACGAAGCGGTGCGGGTGGCGGTGGAATCGCTCTACGATGCGGCCGACGACGATTCCGCCACCGGCGGGCCCGACGTAGTGCGGCGGCTTTGGCCCGTGATCTACGTGGTCAACAGCGCCGGGAACCGGGAAATCCCCGAACGCGAGCTGCAGATCCTGTCGACCGAACTGATCCAACGGCGTTCCGCTGCCGGACTGGAGGCCTGACCGTGACCCAGCAGTTCTATGTCTCGCCCGAACAGCTCATGAAGGACCGGGCGGACTTCGCCCGGAAAGGCATCGCCAGGGGACGGTCCGTGGTGGTCCTCACCTGCCGTGAGGGCATTGCCCTGGTGGCGGAAAACCCCTCGCCTTCACTGCACAAACTCAGTGAAATCTACGACCGCATCGGATTCGCGGCCGTCGGCAAGTACAACGAGTTCGAAAGCCTGCGGCAGGCGGGTATCCGGTTCGCCGATGTGCGCGGCTACTCCTATTCCCGCGATGACGTCTCCGCCCGCGGACTTGCCAGCGTTTATGCGCAGAGCCTGGGCTCGGTCTTTACCACCGAGGGAAAGCCGTTCGAGGTGGAGCTCGCCGTGGTGGAGGTCGGGCCCGACCCGTTCTCCGACCATCTGTACCGGCTGAATTTCGACGGTTCAATCGCCGATGAAAGCAACTACACGGTGATGGGTGGTCAGGCCGAGGTAGTCAATGAAGCGCTGGCCCGCACCTGGAACCAGGACGCGGATTTCCCGTCCGCGGTCCGGACCGCGGTGCGTGCCCTTGCAGCCACCCGGACGCCCGACGGCGCCGGATCCGGACAGCCGGCTGAACCGCTGGGTGCCGGACTGCTGGAAGTCGCCGTCCTGGACCGGGACCCGCTCTCCACACGGGGGACCGTCAGGGCCTTCCGCAGGATAAACACCGTTGAGCTGGACCGCTTGCTGTCCAGCGCGGAAGGAGACTGATGGACCGCAGGATCTTCGGCGTCGAAACGGAATTCGGCATTGCCTACTCAGGACCGGATTCCCGGCCGCTGTCCCCGGAGGAAGTGGCACGCTACCTCTTCCGCAAGGTGGTCAGCTGGGGACGGTCCTCCAACGTGTTCCTCACCAACGGTTCCCGCCTCTACCTCGACGTCGGATCCCACCCTGAGTACGCCACCGCGGAGTGCGACGACCTGGCGCAGCTGGTGGCCCATGACCGGGCCGGCGAACTGATCCTTGACGACCTCGTGGACGAGGCCGAGGACCGCCTGAAGGCCGAAGGCTTCAACGGGAGCGTCTACCTTTTCAAGAACAACACCGACTCTGCCGGAAACTCCTACGGCAGCCACGAGAACTACCTGATCCCGCGCCGGCTGGAGTTCTCCCGGCTTGCGGACGTGCTGATCCCGTTCCTGGTGACCCGCCAGCTGCTCGTCGGCGCCGGCAAGGTGCTCAAGACCCAATCCGGCTCCCTCTATGCCTTCTCCCAGCGGGCGGACCACATCTGGGAAGGCGTTTCCTCGGCTACAACCAGGTCACGGCCCATCATCAACACCCGTGATGAGCCGCACGCCGACGCCGAGCATTACCGCCGCCTGCATGTCATCGCCGGGGACTCGAACATGTCCGAAACGACGATGCTCCTCAAAGCCGGGTCCGTGGACCTGATGCTGCGGATGATCGAGGCCGGCGTGCTGATGCGTGACCTGCGGCTGGAAAATCCCATCCGCAGCATCCGCGAAACCTCCCACGACCTCTCGGGACGGCAGCCGCTGAAACTGGCCAACGGCTCCACCATTACACCGCTGGACCTGCAGCGCATCTACCTGCAGCGGGTCAAGGACTTCGTGGCCGTCAACGGTGAGCACAACCGGCATACCGGACGCGTGGTGGACCTTTGGGAACGGACCCTGGACGCGATCGAATCCGGGGACCATTCCGGTATCGATACCGAGATTGACTGGGCCATCAAGAAGAAGCTGGTGGACCGGGTCAGTGAACGGCACGGCTTGGAGATGTCCTCGGCACGCCTGTCCCAGGTGGACCTCACCTATCACGACATCTCACGGCGCCGGGGCCTGTTCTATCTCCTGCAGGCTCGCGGCGAAACGGCACGGGTGGTGGAAGACAGTGACATCAAGGAGGCCGTCGACCAGCCGCCCCAGACCACCCGGGCCAAGCTGCGCGGCGACTTTGTCCGCCGCGCCAAGGCCGCGAACCGTGATTTCACCGTGGATTGGGTGCACCTGAAGCTCAATGACCGGGCGCAGCAGACGGTCCTGTGCAAGGATCCCTTTGCCTCCGTTGACGAGCGGGTCGAGGCGCTTCTGTCCACCCTCTGACTCCGTGCCGCCGCGCCGCGCCTAGGATTCATTCAGGAGAACCCGTTAGGGTGGGCCTGTTGCGGTCCTGCGCGGCGTCCGGCTGTCGGCCGGGAACCGCCGCGCTTCCCGGCGCCCCCGTGCCCGTCCGCACCACAGCCCTGTCCACCACTGAAAGAAGTACTGTGCGCAAAGTACTAGCCATCCTCCTTCCCTTCCTGCTGTTCCTCACCGCCTGCTCCGGCGGCGAAAACGAAGGGAACGACGCCGGCCCGCTGTCCTCCGTCAAGATCGAACGGGGTGAGGACGGTGCAGCCCCCACCGTGGAGTTTGATAAGCCGCTGAGCGCCGAAGACCCCACATTGTCCCGCGTGAACAGCGGTGACGGTGCCGAGGTTGCAGCCGAACAGACGGCGATGATCCGCCTGGCCATTGTGAACCCCGAAGACGGTTCCATTACCCAGGAGACCTACACCGCGGAACAGGCCGAGGGCATTGCCGTGGATGAAAACCTGAAGACCAACAACTCGCAAATGTATGACGCCCTGCTGGGCGCGCCCGTGGGCTCCGATTTCGCGTACTACATCCCGGCTGACGAAGAGATGGGCCGTGAAGAGAACTTCCTCGTCTTCACTGTCACCGACGCCAAGGACACCGTGAAGCCGCTGACACAGGATGAAGCCGCCGCGCGGAACGCTGACGGCAGCCTGCTGATGCCCCAGGAGGAAGTCGAAGCCCTCAGTGCTGACGGCAAGCTGCCGGAAGTAACCTTCGCGGAGGACGGAACGCCGTCGGTCACCATCCCTGAAGGTGCCGAAGAGCCGGAGAAGCTGATTGTGAAGGTCCTTGAGGAAGGCGACGGCCCGGTGCTGGAAGCGTCCGGCACGGTTGTGGCTGACTACCTCGGCGTAGGACTGCGCGACGGCGCCACCTTCGACTCCAGCTACGAGCGGGGCGAACCCGCCGAGTTCCCGCTGAGCAACGTCATCTCGGGCTGGACCTATGGCCTGGCCGGCCAGAAGGCCGGGTCCAAGGTGCTCCTGGTCCTGCCGTCCGAGCTCTCCTACGGTGACCCGGCCTCCGGCAGCAGCCCGTCCGGTCCGCTGGTATTTGTCGTGGACATCCAGGAAGTCAAGTAGCCTTTAACACCTGATTCACCAGACACACCTGACTCAACCGCGAGGAGCACCATGTCATTCGGAAAGCGCGAATACGACCGTCAGAAGCCGGAGATTGATTTCCCGGCCCACGACGCACCCACTGAGCTCATTATTGAGGACATCGTTGAGGGTGACGGCCAGGAAGTTAAGGCCGGTGACACGGTGTCCACTCACTACGTGGGCGTCGCCTTCTCCACCGGCGAGGAATTCGATGCATCCTGGAACCGGGGCACGCCCCTGGACTTCCGGGTGGGAGTCGGCCAGGTTATCCAGGGCTGGGACCAGGGCCTGCTCGGCATGAAGGTCGGCGGCCGCCGCCGGCTGGAAATCCCGGCAGCCATGGCCTACGGCGACCGGGGCGCCGGTTCCGCAGTGGCTCCGGGCGAGTCCCTGATTTTCGTCGTGGACCTGCTCGGCGTCCGCTGATCCGACCCCTCCGCAAAGGGCGGAACCACCGTCATCCCCGACGGCGGTTCCGCTCTTTGTCGTTTGTCCGGGTCCGAAGGAAGGTAGATTAGCTCCCGTGTCCGCCAAGAGAACCGAACGCCTGCTGAACCTGGTCATTGCCCTGCTCTCCACCCGCAGGGGCTTCACCAAGCACGAGCTGTTCGAAGAGATCGAACTGTATGCCGAGGCTTCCTCGCCGGAAGCCCGGGAGAAGCTGTTCGACCGGGACAAGGCCTTCCTGCGCGAGCAGGGGATCCCCGTGGAGTCCTACAGCGAGGACCCGATGTTCGAGGACAACACCATCCAGCGCTACCGGATCCGGCAGGACGCGTACCGGCTCCCCGGGGTCCGGTTCACCCCGGAGGAATCTGCGGTCCTCGGGCTCGCCGCGCGCATGTGGGACCAGGCCTCACTGGGCTCCGCGGCGGCCCGCGCCCTGCGCAAACTCCAGGCCCGCGGCGTCCTGCCCGAAGACGCCGGCCGGATTCCACTCCAGCCGACCATCCGCACCAATGACCCGCACTTCGACGAAATCTGGCAGGCCACCACCACCCGCACCCCGGTCACGTTCAGCTACCGGCCGGCCGGCGCCCTGGAGAACTCAACGCGCCGCGTGCAGCCCTGGGGCATGGGCAGCCGCTTCGGCCACTGGTACCTGGCCGGATACGACCTTGACCGCGACGCCGAGCGGATCTTCCGGCTGTCGCGGATGGACGGTCCCGTCCGGCTGCGGCCGGGAACCTACACCGTGCCTGCGGACTTTGACATTGACGCGTCCCTGGCCTCGCTTGACAGCGTGTTTCCCCCCACCCCGGCAGTCGTGGACGTGCGCGCAGGATCCGGTACGGCACTGCGCCTGGAGGCCGACGCCGTGACCGAGGGCTGCGCGGGCCGGGACCGGCTGCACCTGCGGGTCCGTGACCTTGACGCACTGGCCGCCGACACGGCCGCGTTGGGGGCCGCCGCCGTCGCCGTCGAACCCGCGGAGTACGTGGACAGGGTCCGTGCCGCACTCACCGCGGCCCTTGACGCCCAGGACAAACCGCTGCCGGCATTCAAACTTCAGGAGCCCCCGGCTCCGGGGCACCGGCAGGCCTCCGGCGCACAGGACCACCTCACCAGGCTCCTGGACCTGGTGCCCTACGTCCTCGCCAACCAGGGCGCGGACATGGCGGAAACCGCCGCCGTGTTCGGAGTGAGCAAGGAGCAGCTGGCCAAGGACCTGAACCTGCTCTTCGTCAGCGGACCGCGGCATTACCCCAACGGCCTGATGGATGTCAGTTTCGATGATGACCGGATCTACATTGAGAACGCCGACAACCTCTCCGAACCGGTACGTTTCGGGATGGACGAAGCCGCGGCACTGATCGTCGGACTGGACACCCTGTCGGCGCTCCCCGGCATCGGCTCCTCCGCGTCCGTCGCCAGCGCCCTGGAGAAGCTGGCCGCGGCGGCGGGGGAGTCCGGCGCGGTGGGAACCGCCGTCGCGGCACGGCTGGATGACTCGGCTGCCGGTCCCGTGCTGGCACAGCTGCAGCACGCCATCGCCGGCGCCCGCCAGCTGGAACTGCGCTATCTGGTACCCAGCCGCGACGAACTGACCGACCGGACGGTGGATCCGCGGCGCCTGTTCTCGGTGGACAACACCTGGTATCTGGAGGCATGGTGCCACCGGGCCGAAGCAACCCGCCACTTCCGGCTGGACCGCATCCACGGCGTCCGGGACAACGGCCCGGCACTGACCCACGCCCCCGAAACGGATACAGCCTTCCCGACGAACCTTTTTACGCCCGGGCCGTTGGACAGCCTCGTGGTGCTGGTCCTGGACCCCTCGGCCCTCTGGGTCGCTGAAGCGTACGACGCCGAACGGCGCGCGGAGCTGCCCGACGGCAGGACGGCAGTTGAGTTGCGCACAGCCCATACCGGCTGGATCCCGGCGTTCATTGCCCGGCTGGGCGGTGCCGCGGCCCTGGCTTCGCCGCCGGAGCTGCGATCCGCAACGCAGGCGTGGCTGAGGGAGGCTGCGGCGAACTATCCGCCCGCCTAGGAACCGTTGCGTTTGCGCACAGCAGACTCCACTATGCTGGGGGTATGCCTTGGTGGTCCTGGATACTCATTTGGCTTGCCCTCGCGGCAGGCGCGGCGGCTTTCTACGCCCTGATCGGCTACCGGCTCTTCCAACGGTTCCTCGGCATCGTGCGCGAGTTCGAAACCGCTTCAGCCAAACTGTCCTTCAGCGTCCCTGAGACGGTGCCGTCAACGGTCGTGGCGGAGGACTCCGGCGGGATCTTCATGGATCCCGCGGCGGCACGCACCTCTTATGAGGCAGGCAAGGCCGCACGCCGCGAAACCCGCCGGCAGCGGCGGATCGAACGCCGCAGGGCCAAGGGACAACCGCGCGCATGGCGCGATCTCCCGGATCTCTGACATAGAATTATCGCTCAACGAAAGGACCCCGCCATGAGGCTTGAAGGCTGGCAAATCATCGTCATTGTTGTACTGGCTATCCTGCTGTTCGGCGCGCCGAAGCTTCCGGGCCTGGCAAGGAGCGTCGGTCAGTCCCTGCGCATCTTCAAGTCCGAGGTTCGCCAGATGAAGGACGAAGACCCCAAACCTTCCACCGACCCGGTGGAGGGACACGTGGTGAACCCTGAGCAGCAGGCACCGTCCCAGACGTTCTTCCCCGGCCAGACCCCGCCGTCCGGCACCCCCGGCGGGTCCCCGGATTCCGCGGGTAACCCGCCAACCAGCCGCTAGCAGCCGTGGCGCTGCGTAAAGGGCGCAAATCCAACCCTGAAGGGCGGATGGCCCTCAAGGAGCATCTGCGGGAGTTCCGCAACCGCCTGGTCAAGGCCGCCGTCGCCGTGGTCCTGGGCACCGTGGGCGGTTTCTTCCTGTACCTGCCCGTTTTTGAAGCCCTGACCAAGCCCCTCCTTGATGCGGGCAACAGCGACGGCCGCTTCACCACGATCAACTTCGAGGGTGTCGCAACACCCTTCGACCAAATGATCCAGGTGTCGGTCTTTATCGGCCTGCTGGTCTCCAGCCCGGTCTGGCTCTATCAGGCGTGGGCCTTTGTCACACCCGGACTTAAGTCCAAGGAACGCCGGGCGGCCCTGGGTTTCCTCGCGGCCGCGGTGCCGCTGTTCCTGGCCGGGGTTTACCTGGCCTGGCTCATCCTGCCCAATGCCGTCCGGGTGCTGACGGAGTTCACCCCCGAGGGCGGCTCCAACGTCATCACCGCATCCGTCTATCTGGCGTTCGTGCTGCGCCTGTTGCTGGCCTTCGGCATCGCCTTCCTGATCCCCGTGTTCCTTGTCGGACTGAACCTGGCAGGGCTGCTCGCCGGAAAAACCGTGTTGAAGTACTGGCGGATCACCGTATTCGTGATCTGCCTGTTTGCGGCCATGGCAGCCCCCGGCGCGGATGCCCTGAGCATGTTCTACCTCGCCGCGCCCCTGCTGGTGCTGTTCGCCCTGGCCGTGGGTATCTGCCTAATCAATGACAAGCGGCGGATCCGCCGGCAGGCGGCCCGGGAAGCCGAGGTGGCCGCCGGGGTCAACACCGCCACACCCGTGCACGAGCTCTGACCGGCCCGGTCCGCGTTCGCCCACCGATGATATGGCGCAGTGCCGGGCAGACACAGCATAGGCTGGGTTTATGACGTCTCCTTCGGAGCGGTATCTCGCCGCAAAACAACGTTCCGAACACAAGAAAACCTCTCTGGGGATCTTCGAACAGTCACTCGGCTTTGATCTGGACGACTTCCAGACCGAAGCCTGCCGTTCCCTCGAAGCCGGCCGCGGTGTCCTGGTTGCCGCCCCGACCGGGGCAGGCAAAACGGTGGTAGGGGAGTTCGCCGTCTACCTTGCCCTCGAAAAGGGTTTGAAGGCCTTCTACACCACTCCCATCAAGGCCCTGAGCAACCAGAAATACACCGAGCTGGCGGCAGCCTACGGCAGTGAACGCGTGGGCCTGCTCACCGGGGACACCAGCATCAATCCCGACGCCGACGTGGTGGTGATGACCACCGAAGTGCTGCGCAACATGCTGTACTCCGATTCCGATGCGCTCATGGACCTCGGCTACGTAGTGATGGATGAAGTGCATTATCTGGCGGACCGTTTCCGGGGTGCCGTGTGGGAGGAAGTGATCATTCACCTTCCGTCCGACGTACTGGTTGCCTCGCTCAGTGCCACTGTCTCGAACGCCGAGGAATTCGGTGCCTGGCTGGACACCGTGCGGGGGGACACCGATGTGGTGGTCTCCGAACACCGTCCGGTTCCCCTCTGGCAGCACGTGATGGTGGGCAGGGACATTTACGACCTGTTTGAGTCCGATGTCTCCTTCGACCAGGCTGCAGGTGAACAGCCCGGGATCAAGGAACGCTACCGGGTAAACCCCGAACTGACGGAACTGGCGCGGGCTGAATCCCGTGTGAGCCAGCGCGGGCACTGGGGCGGACCGCGCGGTTCCTCCCGCGGCGGCCGCAGCGACCGCCACCGCGGCAACCGTCCCGGCGGCCACGGACACGGCGGTCCGCAGATTGCCCGCATCCCGCGCGCGTCCCGTCCGCAGGTCATCGCGCAGCTGGACCGCAACGGCCTGCTGCCGGCGATCACCTTCATCTTTTCCCGCAACGGGTGCGAGGGCGCCGTCCGGCAGTGCGTGGACGCCGGCCTGTGGCTGACCACCGAGGAGGAACGCCGGGAGATAGCCCGCGTAGTGGACGAGGCCACCCAGGACATCCCGGAGGATGACCTGGAGGTGCTGGGCTTCTGGACCTGGCGCGAAGGCCTGGTCCGCGGATTCGCCGCCCACCACGCCGGCATGCTGCCGACCTTCAAAGAAGTGGTGGAACGCCTGTTCGCCGCCGGCCTGGTCCGGGCCGTCTTCGCCACCGAAACACTCGCCCTGGGCATCAACATGCCGGCGCGTTCCGTGGTCCTGGAAAAGCTGGACAAGTTCAACGGGGAAGCCCACGTGGACATCACCGCGGGGGAGTACACCCAGCTCACCGGCCGCGCCGGACGCCGCGGAATCGACGTCGAAGGCCATGCCGTGGTGCTCTGGCAGCCCGGTACGGATCCCGCGGCGGTAGCCGGCCTGGCGTCGCGGCGGACCTACCCGCTGAACTCCAGTTTCCGGCCTACCTACAACATGAGCATCAACCTCATTGCCCAGTTCGGGCGGGAACGGGCGCGCGAGATCCTTGAATCCTCTTTCGCCCAGTTCCAGGCCGACCGTTCGGTGGTGGGCCTGGCCAAGCAGGTACGTTCCCGTGAGGAATCGCTGGCCGGATACGAGAAGGCGATGACTTGCCATCTCGGTGACTTCAACGAGTACTCGGCGCTTCGCCGTGAACTCTCGGACCTGGAATCCGCAGCTTCCAAGACCCGTGCCCGGAACAGGCGCAGCTCCGCCGCCGCATCGCTGGAGAACCTGCGGCCGGGTGACATCATCCTCATTCCCGGCGGCCGCATCGGCGGGCATGCCGTGGTCCTGGACGTCGATGCCTCGGCGCACGAGGTGCGCCCCGCGGTCCTGACGGAAGACAAGCAGCTCCGGCGGATCAGCAGCATGGACCTGGACGGACCCGCGGAGGCCGTATCGCACATCCGGATTCCCAAGTCCTTTAACTCCCGCTCACCCAAGGACCGGCGCGACCTCGCGTCCTCGCTCCGGAACGCCCTGCACGACCACCGGCCGCCGCGGCCTGCCGCTGCACGCGCCAATACGCTGCACACGGCCGGAACCGAACGGCAGGAAAAGGCCATCGCCGAACTGCGCCGCAAGCTGCGTGCGCACCCCTGCCACGGCTGCAGCGAACGGGAGGACCATGCCCGCTGGGCAGAGCGTTGGTGGAAGCTTCGCCGGGAAACCGACAACCTCGTGGGGCAGATCCGCGGCCGGACCAACACGATTGCCAAGACTTTTGACCGGGTCTGTGACGTCCTCACCCGCTACGGCTATGTTGCCCCGGATTCCTCCGGCACGGACGCCGTAACACCGGCCGGTCAGAAACTGCGGCGGATCTACGGCGAAAAGGACCTGCTGGTCGCGCTGGCACTGGAACAGGGGGCCTTCGACGACCTTGACGCCGCCGAGCTCGCCTGCCTTGCCACGGCCCTGGTCTACCAAGCCAAGCGCGAGGAACGCGGCCTGCGGCCCAAGATGCCCAGCATCTCGCTGGAAGTCGCGGTGGACACCGTCATCCGGCAGTGGTCCGAGCTGACCGATGTGGAAGAGGCATCCCGCCTTCCGGAGACCGGGGAACCCGAACTGGGCCTGGTCTGGCCGATGTACAAGTGGGTCAAGGGCAAGCACCTGCAGGTGGCCCTGAACGGCACCGAGCTGGCGGCCGGGGACTTTGTCCGCTGGGCCAAGCAGGTGATTGACCTGCTGGACCAGCTGGCCAAGGTGCCTGACCTGCCGCCGGGAATGCGCCGCCGCTTCCTCGACGCCATTGCCCTGGTGCGGCGCGGCGTCGTCGCCTACTCCAACGTGGGCTAACCCGCGTCCCGTCTCGTTGTACCAATAGTTCTACAGAAAACAGGTGAGTCCTTGAACGGCAGTCCCATCCAGAGCGCCCCCACCCTGACGCTCTACCGCAACGGCTCGGTCTACAGTGCCGCTGACCCTTTCGCCACCGCGATGCTCGTCGACGGCGACACCGTGGCATGGGTGGGTTCCGAACATGCCGCCACCTCCATCCAGGACAGCAGGATGCGCGTGGTGGACCTGCACGGCGCACTGGTGGCACCCGGATTCGTGGACGCGCATGTCCACACCACCGAGCTGGGCATGTCGCTCGAAACCCTTGACCTCAGCGGATGCACTTCCCTGGCCGACCTGCTCGGGCGGGTCAGCCGCTACGCGAGGGACACCGCTGGACTGATCCTCGGCTCCGGCTGGGATGAATCGTCCTGGCCCGAACGCCGGGTCCCCACCGCCGCGGAACTGGATGCAGCCTCCGGCAACCGGCCGGTTTACCTCTCCCGCACCGATGTCCACTGCGCGGTGGTTTCAGGCACCCTCGCAGCCGACATGCAGCTCCAGGAGTACGACGGGTGGAATAACGGCTTTGTGGTCCGCGCCGCCCACGAAGCCGCACGGACCGTCTCCCGAGCCATCGGCCCGGACCAGCGTGCGGTTTTCCAAGTCGCAGCGCTGAAGCATGCAGCCTCCCGCGGCGTAGTGGCCGTGACGGAAATGGCCGCCCCGCACATCGCGCCCCCCGAGGATCTGCGCAGGCTCCTTGGACTCGACGGCCCTCTGTCCGACTCTGTGCTGCCGCAGGTGCTGCCGTACTGGGGCCAGCTGGTGGAGACCGAGGCGCAGGTCACCGGGCTGCTGGATTTCTTTGAGGGCAGGCTGCTCGGCCTGGCCGGAGACCTGAACATTGACGGTTCCATCGGTGCCAGGACGGCAGCCCTGCGTGAGCCCTATGCGGATGAACCGGGCAGCACCGGCACCGTGTACCTGACACCGGAACAGGTGGGCCGGCACCTGGAGCTGATGACCCGTGCCGGGCTGCAGGGCGGCTTCCACGTTATCGGCGACGCCGGCATGGACGTTGCCCTGGCGGGGCTGCGCATTGCCGCCGACGCAGTGGGGGAGGCAGCCATCCGCGCGGCCCATCACCGGCTCGAGCATGCCGAAATGACCGATGATGCGGCTATCGCCGAGCTGCTGCGGTTCGGGGTGGGCGTCAGTCTGCAACCGGGCTTTGACGCCGCCTGGGGTGCCCCGGGCGGGCTGTACGAGCAGCGGCTGGGGGACCGGAGCCGGGGAATGAACCGGATGGCTTCGCTGCTCTCCGCAGGTGTTCCCGTGGCCCTGGGCTCGGACACCCCGGTCCTGGCCGTGGATCCCTGGGCCGGGGTACGGGCAGCCGTCTTCCACTCGAACCCGCGGGAACGGGTTTCGGCCCGGGCGGCGTTCATCGGACACACCCGGGCAGGCTGGCGCGCGGCAGGTGAGAGCAACTTCATGCTCGGCCAACTCGCTCCCGGCGCGCCGGCATCTTTTGCCGTCTGGGAGGTGCAGGAACTAATGGTGCAGACCCCTGATGCCAATGTGTCGGCATGGAGCACGGATCCCCGGGCAGGCACGCCCCTGCTTCCGGCCCTTGATACCGGGGAGGACCCGCGCTGCCTGCAGACCGTCCATAACGGCACCGAGCTGTACCGTGTATCGGATCTGGACGCGTAGCGGCCGGAACCTCAAAAAACCCGGCCGATGAATGGACCGCAGAATGTGCTCCTGACCTGCACCAATGCAGGATAGGACCTAGTCAGCAGCCTTATTGACAGTTTTGGGTCAGCACGTAGGCTATGAGAACCGCAGTCGGAACCGTCCGTTTCGAAGGCGCACAGAGGCTTTGTCCGGCTACACCCGGCCGTCGTTTTTGTGTTGCCCGGATCGGCCGTGACCGCGCTGCAAGGGCCGCAGTAAAACGCGCCGGGGTCTCGTGTATGCCGCAGGCCGCCGGTCACCGGGTCCAGTATTAGCGCACTCGGGTGGGTTCAACCGTCAGTAGAAAACAGGCCCGGCATTGAGCCGGTACTGGCCCGAAGACGGCTGGACCCGCCCGGTTGTGCGCGACTCCGGGCTGCGGGGCGGAAGGACACCAACACGCACTCCCATATACTGGGTACTCTGCCGGGGGAGAGATCCCCGTGCCGGCCGCGAACAGCGGCGGCGTGTGTCCACGAAAGGCTTAGCGAGTGCGTGTCCTGACCATCATCCCTACTTACAACGAAATCGAGTCGCTTCCCATAACGCTCAAGCGTCTTCGGAATGCCGTCCCCGATTCGGATGTATTGATTGCGGACGATAACAGCCCGGATGGTACCGGCGCCTATGCCGACGAAATCGCCGCCACGGACCCCCAGGTGCACGTGCTGCACCGCCGGGGCAAGGAAGGCCTTGGCGCCGCCTACATCGCAGGCTTCCGGTGGGGACTGGAGCGCGGTTACGACATCCTCGTCGAGATGGATGCAGACGGGTCGCACCGCCCCGAGGAACTGCCGCGCCTGCTTGCCGCATCCAAGGCCGGTGCAGACCTGGTCATCGGCTCGCGCTGGGTGCCGGGTGGCACTGTGGTGAACTGGCCGCTGCGCCGGAAGCTGCTCTCCCGCGCCGGGAGTACCTACTCCCGTCTTATGCTCGGCATCCCGGTCCGGGATATCACCGCCGGCTACCGGGCCTTCCGCCGCGGCACCCTGGAGCAGCTGGATCTTGGCGCCGTGGAGTCCGTGGGCTACGGGTTCCAGGTGGATATGACCTTCCGGGTGGCCCGGATGGGTCTGCGGATCACCGAGGTGCCCATCACGTTCGTGGAGCGTGAACTCGGTGCCTCCAAAATGAGCGGCAACATTGTGGTGGAAGCCATCGCCAACGTCACCCGCTGGGGTCTCTCGGCCAGATGGCAAAAGCTGACCGGCCGCGGCTAGGTCTCCGGGCACAAAAAAAGCAGGGCGGCTGCCATAGAGGCGGCCGCCCTGCTTTTTTCTTTCCCGGGGCCGAGGCCCGGTGGAACGCAGGAAGACTAGGCGCTGGTACGCTCTCCGCGGCGTTCGCGCAGGATCGTCAGGCGGTCCTGGAGGATCTGCTCGAGTTCCTCGATGCTGCGGCGCTCCAACAGCATGTCCCAGTGCGTACGCACCGGCTTGTCATTGCTGGTGTCCGGCTTCTCGCCGTCGACCAGAAGCGCTTCCTTGCCGGTCTTGGAAATCCAGACCGGGGGAATGTCCGCTTCGGCAGCGAAAGTTACGAAAACACGCTCGCCGTCCTCACAGCGGTATTCCACCCGCTGGCGGGGAGCCGGCTCCACGCCGGATTCAGTCTCCATGCTCTGCGCGCCCAGGCGCATACCCCGCAGGCTACGATCGCTCATCTTTTCTCCCTCATCAATACGCTGGATCCGCTGGCGGACCCTCTGTCATGCCGGTGCCGTCGCCCTGTCATCCCGGGTGGGCGTCCGGCCGGCCACCCCTGGCCGCCTGTTGCCTTTGGAACAACGCCGACGACGCCGCCGCTGTTCCCGGTACTGTTGTTCCCGGTGCTTCCCGCCGCGTTTGGCGGCCGTTGCCCGGCAAACAGTCAATTATACCGGCTGTGAACTGCCACCGGCTACCACAGGGGCTTAGGCGTAGTCCGCCGGATCCGAGGCGCCGGACGGGGCTGTTCCGTTCTGTGCCGAAACGGAACCGTTGGCGGAATGCTGCTTGGGATCAGGCACAAAGTCGCCCAGCGCACTTCCGACACCCTTCAGGGCCTCACCGAGTTCACTGGGAATGATCCAGACCTTGTTCGAGCTGCCTTCGGCGAGCTTGGGCAGGGTCTGCAGGTACTGGTAGGCGAGCAGCTTCTGGTCCGGGTTCCCCTTGTGAATGGCACCGAAGACCTTCGCAATGGCCTGGGCCTCGCCGTCGGCGCGCAGGATCGCGGCCTTCGCGTCGCCTTCGGCGGCGAGGATGGCCGCCTGCCGGCGTCCTTCCGCGGTCAGGATCTGCGACTGCTTGGAGCCCTCGGCTGTCAGGACGGTGGCGCGGCGTTCCCGCTCGGCGCGCATCTGCTTTTCCATGGAATCCTGGATGGTCAGCGGGGGAGCGATGGTCTTCAGTTCCACCCGCGAAACGCGGATCCCCCAGCGGCCGGTGGCTTCATCGAGTACGCCACGCAGCTGGCCGTTGATCTGGTCCCGGGAGGTGAGCGCCTCTTCCAGGTTCAGTCCGCCCACAACGTTTCGCAGGGTCGTAATGGTCAGCTGCTCCACACCCTGGATGTAATTGGCAATCTCATAGGTCGCGGCCCGGGCGTCGGTCACCTGGAAATACACCACGGTGTCAATGGAGACAACCAGGCTGTCCTCGGTGATGACCTGCTGGGGCGGGAAGGACACCACCTGTTCGCGCAGGTCCAGCAGCGGCAGCATGCGGTCAACGAAAGGAATCAGGATGGTCAGGCCCGGGGTCAGGGTCCGCTGGTATTTGCCGAGGCGTTCCACCACTCCGGCCCGGGCCTGCGGCACGATCTTGACGGCCTTGACCAGGACCACCAGGACAAAAATCACCAGGACGGCTAGAACTACTATCAGGACGGCTGTTCCCGTTCCCATATTCCCCCTCGGGTTGGCGCGGGATCCACGGACCCTGCTGCTGTTGTCTTCCGGTGCGGCGGCGCCGTCCCGGCTGAGTCGTTAGTGCGCTTCGTTTTTGTTCGGGGCAGGATGCTGCGCGGCACCGCTGCTTTCGGCCGCTTCCACGACGGCGGTAGCGCCGTCGATCCGTGCAACGCTGACCTGCACGCCGGCCGGCAGCACGGTGGAGGAATCAGCGTTGCGTGCCGACCAGGTCTCCCCGCCGATCTTGACCGTTCCCGCCGTGCCCGAGACGGGTTCGAGGGTCAGTGCGGGACCGCCCACCAGGCGGTCGATGTTTGACAGCTGGTCCTTGGTGCTGTGCCTGAGGTGCCTTAGCGCCAGCGGACGCACCACGCCGATCATCAGGACGGAAACCAGCGCAAAGATCACCACCTGCAGGAAAAGCGGTGCGGCAAAGAGGGAGGCGATCATGGCGGCCAGTGCCCCGACCGACAGCATTGCGAAGAACAGGTCCAGGGTGAGCGCTTCAACAGCGGCAAAGCCCAGGAAGAGCACCAGCCAGAGCGCCCAGCCATAGCTGAGCATCCATTCGAAAACGTCCTGCATCGTGATATCCCCTCGGCTTCCCCGGTCCGCCGCCTGGGTCGTCATGCTGGGCGCCGGGCTCCGGTATGTTGCGGGCGTATTCGTTCATTCTGCCTGAATAACTGCCTTAGACCTAGGGCCGGGGGCACCGGATGGATAACGTTTTGTAAAGGTGTGCCTACTCTGCCCGGAACATCTGCAGGGTGAATGAGGCTGTGACCTGCATCGGGTCCGGCAGCGCGGCAACCGCAGCGCCAAGGGCCGCCTCGTCCAGGTGCCGGGCCGAAGGGCCCATGAGTGCCACGTTCCGAATGTCCAGCGCAGAAAGCTGCATCGGGTAGGTGCAGATGCCGGTGTGTACGGGGGTGAATCCCGGGGCGACGGCCGCCGCGACGTCCTCTTCCTTGTTGCCGGCAATGTCCAGCATCCCTGCCGCAGCGCGGATTTCCTGCAGGTGTTCGGGCCGGGGCGTCACCACCGCAAGAACCCCGCCAGGCGAGAGAACCCGGCGGAACTCCGCAGGGTTCCGGGGAGCGAAGACATTCAGCACCACATCCACGGACCCGTCCGGCAGCGGGAGCCGCCGCCACACATCCCACGCCAGGCAGTACGTGTCCGGCAGTGCACGGGCCGCCCGGCGCAACGCGTATTTGGAGATGTCCAGTGCCACCGCCGTTGCGGACGGCAGGGATGCGAGCACCTCGGCCAGGTAGTAGCCCGTGCCCGCGCCGGCGTCGAGCACTACTGCCGGTTCCGGCGCCGACTGCGCGGCCAGCCGCGCGAGTTCCGCCGCCAGCGGCAGGTAATGGCCGACGGCCAGGAAGTCGGTGCGGGCAGCCACCATTGCGGCGGTGTCCGCCTGGAATTTCGTGCCGCTGCCGGTAAGCAGATTGAAATAGCCCTGCTTTGCGGCGTCATAACGGTGTCCGGCCGGGCAGGTAAGCGTCCGGCGCGCCGGGTCCGGTTCAAGCCTTCCACCGCAGACGGGACAGGCGAGTTGCGGCTGGGAAGGCATATGTCCATCCTAAGGCGGCAGTTGGCCGGGAAGCCGGGCATGATTAGGCTTCGAAGCGTGAAACCATGTGACCTGCCTCTCCTCAATTCCCTTTCCGCCCCGGCCGTCCACCCGGACGCCCTGCACTGCGTGGTATCGGTGACCCGCCCCGATTTTGCCGCCGACGCCTACGCCGGGCAGTTGTGGCGGGTCCCCCTGGCCGGGGCCGGCCGCCCGCGACGGCTCACCCGCGGCTTCCGGGACAGCCTGCCGAAGTACAGTCCCGACGGCGCGTGCCTCGGCTTCCTGCGCGCCGATGCCGGCGAACCGCCCCAGTTATTCGTGCTGGGTGCGGGCAGCGGCGAACCGGTCCGGCTGACGGACGCGAAGCTGGGCGTCAGCTGGTTCTCCTTTTCCCCGGACGGGAAGCAGGTGGTTTTCTCCGCCCGCGTGCCTGAGGAAGGCCGGTACGGCACCGTCAAAGGCGTCCCCGCCGCTGCCGAGGACCCCCGTCTGGTCACTACGCTGAAGTACAGGATGAACGGAACCGGTTACACGGGGGACAAGCCCACGCAGGTCTTCCTGCTGGATCTGCCGGACCTGGACGCCGAGCCGTATGTTGCACCCCGGGGGCGCGCGGCCTCCGGGCAGGCGGCCGCCGGGCAGGCGGCCGCCGGGCAGGACACCGAGACGGGATCTGCCGGGGTGCCTGCCGCCCGGCAGCTCACCACCGCACCGGCCGATCATCTGCAGCCGGTCTTCTCGGCGGACGGGACCCGGGTCCTTTATACCCGGGACCGGGATGACACCTCGCTGGTCGCTGATGTTTACAGCATCACGACCGATGGTTCCGGACTGCGGAAGCTGACCAACCCGGTCGGCCGGATTCCGCTGTCCGTTTCGGATCCGGTGGAAAGCGCCAACGGGGTGTGGCTGTTCTACCTCGGCCAGGAGCTCACGGAAAGCGGCACGGACTTCGTGGCACGCAATACTGCCCTGTACGCAGCCCCGACCGCGGATCCGACCGACGTCCGGAGGCTCACTGATCCCGAAGGCACCGACCTCGCCGAGGGTACGGTCCTTCCCCATCGTGCAGCTGAGGTACTTGTCTTTAACCGGCACCGGGGCACGGGCGAACTCCTCTCCGTGGATCCGCGGGGCGGCGTGCAGACGCTGGTCTCCGGCCCGCAGGTGGTTACCGCCGCCGGTTCCGCTGAGGGCACCATTGTGGTGACGTACACGGATGCAGGCACCGCGGGCGACCTGGCCGTCGTCGAGGAAAGCGGCCTCCGGACGATCACGGATTTCTCCGCGACCCTGCGGGAACAGTGCCCGGCATCGCTGCCGCTGGAGGAAACCTATTCCTCCGCCGACGGCTACCCGGTGCACGGCTGGCTGGCGCTGCCCGAGGGCCCCGGCCCGCATCCGGTGCTGCTCAACATCCACGGCGGTCCCTTTGCCCAGTACGGGTGGGGTTACTTCGATGAAACCCAGATCTACACGCGCGCGGGCTATGCGGTGCTCATGTGCAATCCGCGCGGATCGGCCGGCTACGGCCAGGAACACGGCAGGGCCATCAAGGGTGCGATGGGAACCCATGACCTTGCCGATGTCCTGGCGTATGTCGACGGCGCCCTCGCCGCCCACCCGGAGCTGGACGGCAGCCGGCTGGGGATCATGGGCGGGTCCTACGGCGGCTACCTCACGGCGTGGACCATCGCCCACGACCACCGGTTCACTGCTGCGGTGGTGGAACGCGGCTTCCTGGACCCGCTGTCCTTCATCGGTTCCGCAGATATCGGCTGGTTCTTCAGCGCCGGGTACACCGGCACCGACCAGGCAGGGGTGCTGGCGCAGAGTCCGATGGCGTGCGTGGAGTCCGTCCGCACACCTACCTTCGTGGTGCACTCCGAAAATGACCTGCGCTGCCCGGTGGAACAGGCCCAGCGCTACTACACCGCGCTGAAACTCCGCTCCGTGCCCACGCAGATGCTGCTTTTCCCGGGGGAGAACCACGAACTCTCCCGCAGCGGTACGCCCTGGCACCGCCGGCAGCGTTTTGAGCACCTGCTGGACTGGTGGGCGCGGTGGCTACCGACGGCGCAGAATCCTGCCCGGGACCAGGCCCGGGACGCGGAGCCTGCGGCAGTGTAGGAGCTAGAACCCGAGCACGTGCCGGGCCTCACCGATATCCGGCGAGGCCCAGCGCCGGGCATATTCGGTATTGCTGCACAGGGAGCGGGTCAGCATCCGGTCCACGTAGACGGTCCCGTAGAGGTGGTCCGTTTCATGCTGGACAATGCGTGCCTGCCATCCGCTGAACCGCTCCATGTGCTGCCGGGACTGCGGGTCGGTGTAATCCAGCACCACTGACGTATGCCTGCGGACCACCCCCTGGTATCCCTCAAAGGACAGACAGCCTTCATAGAACTCCGCGGACTTCTCGCCGTCGGCCTCGTAGCGGGGGTTAATGATGGTGAAGAAGGGCAGGGGAGACCGCTTCCGGACTGCCGCCACCTCTTCGCCCACCTCGAAGGTGTCTTCAAGCACGGCGATCTGCAGCGGAATACCCAGCTGGGGTGCCGCGAGCCCCACGCCGGGAGCGGCATGCATAACCCTGCGCATCAGGCTGATCAGGGCCTGCAGTTCGGCTGCGTCCAGTTCGCCGTCGAACGGCAGCGCAGTACGCCGGAGGGCGGGGTGTCCGAGCTGGACAATCGGCACAAGATCCTGCTCCAGCATAGGAAGAACCAGGTCGCGCAGCAGGGCAGTGGATTCGGTGGGCACCGCTTTATCCTAGTGCTCTCCACGCTGTTCTCGTGCGCTCATGAAGCGTACCCTCAACCGCACCATGACCGAGCAGCAGCCGTATACGGTCCTGGGCCGATACCCCGGGTTCGAACTGCGCCATTATCCGGCGCACATCCTGGCCCAGGTAACCGTGAATGCCGGGTTCGAAGGCGCGGGCAATACCGGGTTCAGGCATCTTTTTGCCTACATCAGCGGGCAGAATTCCTCCCGGGGAGTACTGGAGCCGTATCCGCCCGGTGAGGTGCGGTTCGCGGAAACGCTGGCCATGACGGCTCCGGTGCTGTTGGAGCCCAGCCCCGTCCCAGGCGCCTACAGCGTGGCTTTTATCCTCCCTGCCGATCTCACCGCACATACAGCACCGGTGCCGGAGGACCCGGCGGTGAGCATCATCCCGGTGCCGGGGCAGACAGGCGCTGCCGCTTCCTTTACCGGCCGGTGGAGCGAGGCCAACTACCGGGGCCATTTGGCCGGGCTGCTGGGGGCGCTCTCCGCAGAGGGCTTCACGCCCGTGGGCAGTCCGCGCTTCGCCCGGTTCGATCCGCCGTACCGCCCCTGGTTCCTGCGCCGCAACGAAGTCATTCAGGACGTGGAGGGGCCGGGGGACTGACGTCCGGTTCCCGCCCGGTGCCGGGCAGGGCGGTCCAGGGCAGTTTGTCGGTCCAGGGCAGCGGAACCGCGTCAGGCCACGGATCGGTGGCCAGCCGGGAATGCGTTTCGACGTCGAACCGCCGGGACCCGTAGCGGAGTTTCGCCCGTTCGATTCCTTCCACCCGAAAGCCTGCCCGGATGGCGACCCGGCACGAGGCCGGATTGTTCGTCCGGTGGCCAAGCTCCAGCCTGAACAGCCCACCTTCCGTCAATGCCCACTCCACAGCGGCTGCCACTGCCCGCACGGCGAGGCCCCGGCCGCGCACCGCCGGGCCCAGCCAGTAGGAAACCCACGCCGTGCCGTGGCGGGCGTCGATGGCACTGATTCCGACGCTGCCGGCCGCGGTTCCGCCGACGTCGACGGCGAAGTCCTGCCGGCCCGCACCTTGGGCGCCAAGCAGGTACTCCAGATAGGCTGCGGCGCCCGGCGAGTCCGGCACCCCGGCCCCCAGCTGGCGTTGCAGGCCCGGGTCCGCCTCGACGGATTCGTGCAACGCAACCGCGTCGCCGGCCTCCCACGGACGCAGAAAGGCCGCCGGGGTTGCGGTCATGTCCCTACCCTGCCGGGGGAAGGAAGCCGAGCGGCAGGAGATCCCGGGCCTCGACGCTCACCGGGCCGTCCGGTGCCGGCACAATGACGCGGATGCCGGGATAGTAATCGCTGAACACCTGCCGGTCGCGGCCGCATGGACTCTGCACACCGCGGCCGTGGTTACCCACGGCCACAATATGGGTCGGCTGCCCTGCCCCGGCTGCCCGGGCCGCCGCCAGGGCAACCAGTTCAGCGCAGGGACCCCCGGTGAAGTGGTAGAGGTTCACGCCCGCATATGTACCGCCGTCGGCTGTCCGGACGGCGGCGCCCATCGTGTGGATACCGTCCTCGTCCGGGCCGGCGTCGGTGACTGCATCGATGGTCCGGCGGGCAAGCTCCACCAGGGCACGGTCTGCCGGAACAAGCTGCCGGGCTGAGGCGGGAAGTGGATTGCTCATCCCGAAATCCTAGCCCCGGACCGGGGGAGGACCGGCAGGCAGCGGGCGTTTCGGGCAACAAAAAACCGGGCCCCGCCTCGTGGACGGAACCCGGCTGATCCAAGCAGGGGAGAGCTTAGCCTTCGCAGTCCAGGCAGAAGGCCTCGCCGTTCTTCTTTTCGCGGGCAATCTGCGAACGGTGGCGGACCAGGAAGCAGGACATGCACGTGAATTCGTCGGCCTGCGGGGGAACAACCTTGATCAGGAGTTCCTCGCCGGAGAGGTCCGCACCCGGAAGGTCAAAACCGTCGATCGCGTCCGACTCTTCGACATCAATGACGGCAGTCATCGCTCCGCCGCGCTGCTGAGCTTTCAGTCCCTCCAGGGAGTCTGTCGGCTGGTCTTCTTCCTTGACGCGCGGGGCATCGTAATCGGTAGCCATTTTGTTGTGTATATCTCCTGATTTGGGGGGGTTTGAGCGTAGATCATATAGGCAATCAAAGTCGCTGCACCAAACGGTACAGCCGCGGCGGGCCCGTGGCGGCGAAATATAGCGTCAAAGTGACCAACATCCCGTTTTGGCGAACGCCGTGCCGGCCCGGATCCCGCCGCCGCCGGTGCCGTTCCCGGGGGACAGCGGATGCCGCCATCGACTCTGGGCGGTTATGTCAGCGGTTATGTCAACTGGCAAAAGCGCCTCCGGCAGCTTGCAGGGGACGTTATGTCAACTCACGCAGGAGCATGCTGCGGGACGTCCGGGGACGGAAATCTGCGTGACCAGGTCAGCCGTTTTTCAGGCCCTGACGCCGAGGCCGATCCACGGGCAGTTTGCGCAGCGGCGTCAGGAAGGCAAGGCCGCCGGACTGCCAGTACTGTCAATCCGGTGAATTCCGCTGAAAATCCGGGGGATCAGGCGCAAAAGCAGTCATATGTACCGAAGGCCGGATATAAGGCTCCAGGCCTCTTCCCCGGACCATATATAAACGCCGATAATCCACATTATGTCAACTAGCGCATTGGAAGGGCTCCCCCGGACCCCGCCGGAACCCCTGCTGGCCGCGACCGCTGGCAGGCATTAGGCTCACGGCAAACGTCCGTCCTCCAGGAAGGCGCCATGGTCATCCACCGCTGGTTTACCGCTGCCGCGGCATGCGGCGTCGTACTGGTCATGGCTGCATGCGGCTCCGGCGGAGTGGACAGCCCCGGCGGACGCCCGGACCGATGGGCCGTGGGCGTTGCCGGAACCCGGTCCGGCACCGATGAGGCATGCCTGGAGGATCCCTTCATTGAGGAAGCATTCCAGTCAGCGGACTATCCCTCCACATACCTGGGCCTCAGCCTAACGTCTGACGCCACCGCAGAAGATGCAGAGCGTATAGCCGAATGCCTGCGGCAGGCGGAGCCGGCTGCAGATGTTTCAGTCACCGGACCGGACACCGGCTAGCCGTCCACATCGGAGACGAACTCCCCCAGCGCCTGGTACAACGACACGGTTGCCCAAATCCATGGCCCGCGTATGCTGTTTTTCGTGAACCGGACCGGTGCTGACCTTGCCTTGGCGCAGCTCGAACAGGACCCGGGCGTGCTGGCATGGGTTTCTCCCATCCCACCCGTACGCCCAGGTCGGGCCGCAGGGGCCGGCGAATGACAGTGGCGTTTTCCTGGCTCGACTCCCCCGGCGGCCTTTCCCCCGCTGTGCGCCGTCAGCTGCTGCACTGCTGGACGGACGTCAGCAATGCCGGCGGCGCCGTCGGCTTCCCGATGCTGCCGGTGGATACCGGCGACGTCGAGCCGGCGCTGGCAGCGCTCGTTGACGCCCTCGCGCCCGAAGGCTCCCGGCTGCTGATTGCGGAGGAACACGGCGCACTGGCCGGCTGGCTGGTCCTGACCGTCAACCCGGGCACCCTCACCGGCCATTGGGCCCGCATCACCCGCGTACAGACTGCGCCGGCGGCACGCGGCCGGGGCATTGGGTCCGCGCTAATGCAGGAAGCCGCCCGATATGCCCACCGGGAACTGCTGCTGGACGAACTGATCCTGGAGCTCCGCGGCGGCATGGGGCTGGAGTCCTTTTACGCCCGCCTGGGCTGGACCGAGTACGGCCGCCGGCCCCGCGCCCTGCGGCTCAGTGCAGACGACTTCCGCGACGAGGTCCTAATGCGCCTGCCGCTGCCGACGGGAGAAGGCCCGGCCGCCGGCCACGCCTGAAACCCCTGCCTCTCCCCCGGGCGGCCATTGTCAGGACCGCGTGGCCGTCACCAGCAAATACTCCCAGTCCATGGCCATACCGCCGGCCTGGGTGCTGTATCTCCTCGCCAGGGACAGCAGTTCCCCATCCAGTGCCCGCGCCCGGTCCGGACCGGACCCCAGGTATTCGTAGACCGCCATGACGGGCCCGTAGTGGGCCTTGAGGAAGCCCAGGAAATCCTCCGGCGTTGCGAACCGGTCAATCAGCACGGTCCGTCGCTCGGCGCGGAAGTCCCGCACCTGTCCCTCCAGGAGGGACTCAACATGCTCCCGGTTGCCCCACAGCGGCGGTGACTGCGTTCCCGGCGGAGGCGGCGGCGAGTACGGCGTCAGGGCAGCGAACATGCTGCCAATGAACCCTTCGGGACTCCAGCTGAGCAGTCCGATGCGCCCGCCCGGCCGGCAGACGCGGACCAGTTCGGCGGCCGCCCGCCGGTGGTGGGGGGCGTACATCACGCCTACACAGGAGATCACCGCGTCATAGGACGCGTCTGCATAGGGAAGGTCCTCGGCATCCGCGATGGCCCACGTCAGCCGGACGGACCGGGCCAGTGCCAACCGCTTGCCGGCATTGAGCAAATCCGGCGCCAGGTCCGCAGCGGTCACATCCGCTCCGGTTTCCGCGGCCGGAACGGCGGCGTTTCCGGTCCCCGCGGCAACGTCCAGGACCCGGTCAGTGCCGCTGATGCCGGTGGCCCGGACGAGGACGGGTCCCAGGGCGGATATGGTTTCGGCGGCCACCAGCGCATAGTTTCCCAGCGACCAGATGGCCCTGAGACGTGCCTTGATCGCCCTGTCCGCTTCGGCATCGCCGGAGGGTTCGGCCATATCCTCACGTCCTTGGAAGACGGTACAGATTTTTCTTCGCGGCTGTCGGTATCCGGGCCGCCCGTTCGACGCCATAGTAGAAGACGCAACACCGCGTCCTCACAGTGGCAGCAGAGAACAGAAGGTGTCCACCATGAAGTACATGCTTATTATGCGGTCCACCGACGCGGGCGTGCAGGCCTACAAGGATTGAGGAAGTCATTAACCGGATGGGCGCTTACAACGAGTCGCTGATCAACGCCGGCGTACTGCTGGCCGGCGAAGGCCTGGCGGACATCTCCTCGGACAAAGGCTTCGTGGTGGACTTTTCCGAAGATTCGCCGCTGGTTACTGACGGCCCCTACGGGGATACCCGCGAGCTGTTTAACGGTTTCTGGATCATCTCCGCGGCTTCCCCCGAGGAAGCGGTGGAATGGGCCGCCCGCTGCCCGCTCGGGCCCGGATCGAAGCTGGAAGTGCGCCGGGTGACCGAGGCGGAGGACTTCGCGGATTTCGCTGACAACGAGTACATCCGGAAGGAAGAAAAATGGCGCAGGGACGAGGAGAAACTGCGCACCGAGCACCGGTAGCCGCCGGCCCGGAGCACGCAGCAGCAATCCGGCGCCGCATCGATGCGCTGTGGCGCATTGGAGGTGCCCGGAGCGTGCACGGGGAGCTGCTTTCCCGGCGGGGCAGGGACGCCGAGGCCCGGGCCGAGTTCCGGGCGGCGGACCTGGCGAAGAACCGGCACGAGCGCAGGCTGCTGCTGCTCCGGGGGCGGGAGTAGAGTCCAACCACGCCCGTTTCCCGCTTCCCGCTTCCCGCTTCCCGCTTCCCGCTTCCCGCAAAGGATCGCCTTGACTTCAACCCCGCAGCCCTTTCCTTCCGACGCCGATCCGCTTGCCGATCCGAACTGGTGGCGCCAGGCCGCGGTCTACCAGGTGTATCCGCGCAGTTTCTCGGATTCCGACGGAGACGGGCTGGGCGATCTCCGGGGCGTCACCGCCAAGGTGCCCTACCTTTCCGCCCTGGGCGTGGATGCCGTCTGGCTCAGTCCCTTCTATCCCTCCGCGCTCGCCGACGGCGGATACGACGTCGACCACTACCGCGACGTCGATCCGCGTCTGGGCACGCTGGCCGACTTCGACGAGATGGCCGCGGCCCTGCACGGGGCCGGGATCAGGCTGATTGTGGACATTGTCCCCAACCATTCCTCCAACCGGCACGCCTGGTTCCGTGAAGCACTGGACTCGCCCCGCGGCTCGGCGGCAAGGGAACGGTACATATTCCGCGACGGGACCGGCCCCGACGGCGCCTCCCCGCCCTCGGACTGGCAGTCGGTCTTCGGTGGCAGCGCCTGGGCCCAGGTGCCCGACGGGCAGTGGTATCTGCACCTTTTCGCCCCCGAACAGCCGGACTTCAACTGGGAGAACCGTGAAGTCCGCGATGATTTCCTGGCCACCCTGCGGTTCTGGTCCGACCGGGGCGTGGACGGCTTCCGGATCGACGTGGCCCATGCCCTGGCCAAGGACCTGAGCGAACCGCTCGCCGCCAGCGCGCTGCTGGATGCCGAAGGGGAGGGAACCGACGGCGGGCATCCGTTCTGGGACCGGAACGAGGTCCATGACATCTACACCGAATGGCGTGCACTGTTCAATGAATACACCCCGCCGCGCACCGCCGTGGCCGAAGCCTGGGTCCACGCTTCCCGCCGCGGACGGTATGCCAGCCCCGAGGGCCTGGGCCAGGCCTTCAACTTCGACCTGCTGCAGGCGGACTTCGACGCCACCCGCTTCCGCGCGGTCATTACGGAGAACCTGGACCAGGCGGCGCAAACCGGTGCCTCGTCCACCTGGGTCCTGTCCAACCACGACGTCGTCCGGCACGCGACCCGCTACGGGCTGCCGGCCGCCCCGGCCGGAAGTACCAAGGGGCAGGACGGCAAGGCCTGGGTTCTGGCCGGCGGCCCCGAGGAAGAACTGGACCGGGAACTGGGGCTGCGCCGGGCACGGGCGGCTACCCTGCTGATGCTTGCCCTGCCCGGTTCGGCCTATCTGTACCAGGGCGAGGAACTGGGCCTGCACGAGGTAGCCGGCATCCCGGACGCCGAACGCCAGGATCCCGCCTTCTTCCGCAATGCCGGAGTAGAGAAGGGCCGGGACGGCTGCCGGGTACCTCTGCCCTGGACTGCGGATGGGCCGTCCTTTGGCTTCAGCGCCGGTGCGGCCCATCTGCCCCAGCCGCAGGAGTTCGGCCGGGCGGCCGTCGCGCTGCAGGACACCGATGCCGGCTCCACGCTGAACTTCTACCGGCGCGCCTTGGAACTGCGCGGCAAACTGCAGGGCGCCGAGGAGTTTTCCTGGGTGCCCGGTGCTTCCTCCGTCCTGCATTTCATCCGGCCCGGCAACTGGCAGAGCATCACCAATTTCGGACCGGCGCCCGTTAAACTGCCCGCCGGAACCGTCCTGCATTCCAGTGCCCCGCTGCAGGACGGGCTGCTGCCTCCGGATACCACCGCCTGGCTGGGCTGAGCGGAGCCAAGGTTCCCGCCGCCTGGTCCGGGCGGCCGGGGGCCCTGTTGCGGAAGCCCGCGGCTGGTTAGCGTGGAAGCTACCGGCACCGCCTTTATGCAAGGAGCCCCGCCATGGAATCCGTCCCCGGTATCAATACGTCGGTTCCGCCCAGCGGCCCGGGCTGCGTGGAATGCACACAGCAGCAGGGCTGGTGGTATCACCTGCGACGCTGCGCGGAATGCGGCCACATCGGCTGTTGCGACAACTCCCCCGGCCGGCACGCCACCGCCCACGAGCAGAGCACCGGACACCCGATCATCCGCAGTTACGAGCCCGGTGAGGAATGGTTCTGGAACTATACCGATTCCTCCGTCTTCGCCGGTCCCCCGCTGGCGCCGCCGGAGCACCATCCGCTCAGCCAGTCAGTCCCCGGCCCGGCAGACCGGGTACCGCCTGACTGGCCGGACAGGCTGAGCTGACGCATCCGCCGGCACGCTGCCGGGCCCGGACCGGCAGCGGAAAGCGGCAAGGCGTAGGCCCGGACAGACACGGGCGGTCGGGTTTACACTGTAAACATGACTAGAACCTACATTGTGACCGGATCGGCTTCGGGCATCGGAGCAGCCACCGCCAACCTGCTGAAGGAGGCCGGCAACAACGTCATTGGAGTTGACCTGCGCAACGCCGACGTCGAAGCGGACCTGAGCACCCCGGAAGGCCGCTCCTCCGCCGTTGCCAAGGCCGTTGAGCTGGCCGGCGGCACCGTTGACGCCGTGATTGCGTGCGCCGGCATTTCCGCACCCGCCCCCATCACCGTGGCGGTGAACTTCTTCGGAGTCACCGACTTCCTGACCGCCCTGGCCCCCACGCTCGCCAAGAGCGACGCACCCCGCGCCGCCGTCGTCAGCTCCATGGCCAGCCTGCAGCCCAACTCCCCCGAGCTTGTCGAGGCGATGCTGGCCGGCAATGAGGAAGAGGCACTGCGGATCGGCAAGCAGATGGCGGACCAGGGTCCGCAGGTCGGCTACCTCAATTACCCTTCCAGCAAGCGTGCCCTGAGCCGCTGGGTCCGGCGCGAAAGCATCAGCCCGGCCTTCGCCGGAGCGGGCATCCCACTGAACGCCGTCGCCCCCGGGACCGTGCTCTCCCCGATGACCCGCGACCTGCTCGCCACTCCGGAAGGCCGGGCCATGGTGGACGACAACGTGCCGATGCCGCTGAACGGCCACTCCGAACCAGAGGTTATTGCCCGTCTGCTGATCTGGCTCACCTCCGAGGAGAACACGCACACCACCGGCCAGACCATCTACACCGACGGCGGCGCCGACGCGACGCTGCGCGGCGACGATATCTGGTCCTAGCTTCACCCCGGGGCACCGGCATCGGCAGGTTTTACTGCCCGGTGCCGGTGCCCTCTGCGTTGCAGAAAGGCGGGCCGCTCCCCCGGTTGTACCCGTGTGCTTCTTTCTGACATGATGTTGGTATGTTACCGACAAGCTGTTGGTAACACCTGCATACGATCCAGCAAGGGGTTCCGATGTTTTTAGCGCTGCGCGAGTTGCGTTTCGCACGGGCCAGGTTCGGACTGATGGGCGGCGTTGTCGCCCTGATCGCCGTGCTGATGGTCCTCCTGTCCGGCCTGTCCTCAGGCCTCGTCAATGACGGCGTGTCCGGACTGAAGTCCATGCCGGCCACCGCCTTCGCCTTCAACGAGGGCACCAAAACCGACAATGCGTTCTCCCGCAGCGTGGTGGATGAGGGCCAGGCCGACGCCTGGGCCGAACAGCCCGGCGTCGAGGATGCCGCCCTGATGGGCACTGCCATGATGAACGGCACCACCGGCAACGGCACCCAGGTTGACCTTGCGCTGTTCGGCATTGAGACGGATTCCTTCCTCGCCCCGCAGATCGGCGAGGGCCGCAGCATCAACGCCCCCGATGAGATTGTGGTCTCCGCCACCGCTGCCGACGAAGGCCTGGCGATTGGCGACGTCGTCACGCTCGAGCGCATCGGCGTCGAACTCACGGTGGTCGGTTACACCGAGGGGCAGGCGACGTTCGGCCACGTGGATCTGGCCTACCTTCCGCTGGACACCTGGCAGTACCTGGCCAGCGGCCAGAGTGCTCCCGGGACCCCGACACAGGACGCCATTGATGCAGTGGACTTCGCCACGGCCAGCACCGTGGCACTGAAGGCCGCCGACGGCGCGGACATCGACTTCGCTGCCGGTGACGCCGCCGCGGGAACGGTCACCTCCACTCTGGAGGAATCCTTCAATGCCTCCCCCGGCTACTCCGCCGAAACCATGACGCTGGAAATGATCCAGGTCTTCCTGTACGCCATCTGCGCCCTCGTGGTCGGCGCCTTCTTCACGGTCTGGACCATCCAGCGCCGTCATGAACTCGCCGTGCTGCGCGCCGTCGGCGCATCCACCGGCTACCTGCTCCGTGACGGCCTGCTCCAGGCCGCCATCATCCTGGTTCTCTCCACTGTGGTGGGCATCCTCGCCGGGCTCGGCATGGGTGCCGGCCTGAGCGGTACGGCCATGCCGTTCGCCCTGGAGGCAGCCCCGATCGCCACGGCAACCGTGCTGACGATCCTTCTGGGCCTGGTGGGCGCCGCCCTTGCCATCGTCCGGATTTCCCGCGTAGATCCCCTGGTGGCACTTGGAGGACAGCGATGAGCACCGCAACACAGGCATCCAACCCCGGCACACGCACCGGCGGGCTGATGATCGAGGCAGCAAACCTGGCACTGGGCGACGGCGACAGCACCGTCCAGGCGCTCGACAACGTCTCACTGTCCGTTTCGCCCGGGGAAATGGTGGCCGTTGTCGGCCCCTCAGGCGCCGGAAAATCCAGCCTGCTGGCGGTCGCCGGCGCCCTGACCACACCGGACTCGGGCACCGTCCGCGTCAACGGCACGGACCTGGGCGCCCTCGGCAAAGCGGACCGCGCCAAGTTCCGGTTGAAGGAAATCGGCTTCGTCTTCCAGTCCGGGAACCTGATCCCGGCCCTGAACGCCGCCGAACAGCTGCAGCTCATGCTGAAGCTGGCGGGCAACCGTGACGGGTTCGATCCCCTGGAACTGCTGGCGGCGGTGGGGATGGAGCACAAGGCCAAGAGCCGCCCCGACCAGCTCTCCGGCGGTGAGCGCCAGCGCGTGGGCATTGCCCGCTCGCTCGTGAACCGGCCCACTTTGCTGCTCGTGGACGAGCCGACGGCGGCACTGGACCGGGCCCGCAGCCAGGACGTGGTGGCGCTGCTGGCACGGGAAACCCATGAGCGCGGCGTTGCTACAGTTATGGTGACCCACGATCACGATGTCCTGCACCACTGCGACCGCGTGGTCGAGATGGTGGACGGTCAGCTGGCCGGCTAAGACACGCGCCTGTCCCCGGACAGTGCGAACGCTAGAACAGTACGAACAGGAGGGCACGTGCCCCGAATCAATGCCCCCACGGTGGCCGAGCACCGGGCGGCGCAGCAGCGGGCGCTGCTGGACGCGGCACGAACCCTCCTGGCCCGGACGGGCGAGGCCCCCAGCATGGCCGAAGTTGCCGCGCTGGCGGGCCTCGCCCGTCCGAGCGCCTACCAGTACTACAAGTCCCGCCAGGACCTGCTCCACGCCCTCGTGCAGGATGTGTTTCCCCGCTGGACGCGCAGGGTCCGTGAGGCCATGGATTCCGAGCCTGAACCTGCGGACCGCATCATGGCCTACGTCCTGACCAACATCGCCCTGGTGGCCGAAGGCGAACACGCCGTGGGGACGGCGCTGGCCGCGGTTGCCCCGGGCGAGGAGCTGGATAATCAAAGCACCATGATGCACCGCCAGCTGCTCACACCCCTGGTGGACACCCTCACCCTGCTCGGCGTTGCGGACCCCGAAGTCACAGCTGAACTGATCAACGCGATTGTGCATTCCTCCACCCGGCTGCTCGAATCCGGCACCGAGCGCGAATCCGTGGAGGCACGGGTCCGCGAACTGCTCGGCCCCTACGTCCGGGAAAACGCGGTAGGACAAAAGGCATGACCAGGGCAAAACACACCGAACCTTCCGGAGCCGCGCCGTCAGCGGGCGGCCCCGGGGCAGCCGCCCGTCCGGACCGACGCAGCTGGCCGGTGCTCCTGGGCGGCGACCTGGTCCTCATCACCGTCTTTGCGGCCCTCGGGCGGCAGAGCCATGAGCACGGGCTCGCCGTAACCGGAATCCTGCTCACCGCGCTGCCCTTCATCCTTGCCTGCCTGGCCGGCTGGGCCGCCACGCGGGCATGGCGGCGCCCCGCCCGGCTCTGGCCCGCCGGCGTCGTGATCTGGCTCGTCACCGTGGCCGCAGGCCTCGGTATCCGGTCACTGGCGGGCGGAGGCACCGCACTGAGCTTCCAGCTGGTGACCCTGCTGGTGCTGGGCGCCTTCCTGCTCGGCCACCGTCTGGTGTGGCACGCGGTGTCCCGGGGCGGGACAGCTCACCGGACGCGCCGGATCAACTAGGCTCAAAAGGAAACAGGCGCCACCGGCGCCATCCAGCAGCGAAAGGCACGCCATGATTACCGCTTTTGTACTCATCCAGACGGATTCGGCCCGGATTCCGGAATGTGCCGAAGAGATTTCAGAGATCGAGGGCATCAGCGAGGTCTACTCCGTCACCGGTGAGTGCGACCTCATCGCCATTGCGCGGGTCCGCCGCCACGAAGACCTGGCGGACGCCATCGCCAACCGGCTCTCCAAGGTCGACGGCGTCATCGGGACCACCACGCAGATTGCGTTCCGCGCGTACTCCCAGCACGATCTTGACGCCGCGTTCTCCCTCGGCTTCGACAGTTAGCGCAGGGTTCGACAGCTAGCGCAGGGTTGGACAGCTAGCGCAGGGTTCGACACCTAACGCGCGCCGCCGGCCCTCCGGGGCTAGCGGGTCACGTCCACCCAGCGGTCCAGGGCAGCCTGGGCCGCACCGCTGTCAATGGAGGCACAGGCCCGCTCCAGTCCCCGCGCCAGCCGCTCCGTCAGCGGGCCCTCAGCCTCCGGATCCAGGGCCACCAGGGCCGCAGCGGCGTTGAGCACCACGGCATCGCGTACCGGCCCCTTGTCCCCGGCCAGCACGCTCCGCACGACGGCGGCGTTGGCGGCCGCGTCTCCGCCCCTCAGATCCTCCAGCGTGGCCCTGCTGATCCCGAGATCCAGGGGATCCACTACTGACTCGCTCACGGCCCCGTTACGGACCTCCCAGACGGTGGACACACCGGTGGTGGTCATCTCGTCCAGCCCGTCATCCCCGCGGAAGACCAGGGCACGCACGCCGCGCTTTGCCAGCACGCCCGCCATCAGCGGCGCCAGGCGCGCATCCGCCACTCCAATAGCCGAAGCACTGGGCCGCGAAGGGTTGGTCAGCGGTCCCATGAAGTTAAAGGCGGTCGCTACGCCCATCTCGCGGCGGGGCACAGCCGCAAACCGCATGGACGGGTGGAAAACCTGTGCGAAGCAGAACGTGATTCCCGCCTCCACCGCGGCCCGTGCCACGCGGTCCACCGGAAGGTCCAGCCGGACGCCGAGCGCCTCGATCACGTCGGCTGAGCCCGAGGACGACGACGCCGCCCGGTTTCCGTGCTTCACTACCTTCGCCCCGGCGCCGGCACAGACCAGTGCCGCCATCGAGGAGATATTCACCGTGTTGTGCCGGTCTCCGCCGGTGCCCACAATGTCCAGGGTGTCTCCGGGGATATGGATGGGCCGTGCACTGGCAAGCATGGCCTCGACCAGTCCGGTGAGCTCGTCAACGGTCTCCCCCTTGGCCCGGAGCGCGACCAGGAAGCCCGCAATCTGCGAGTCCGTCGCCTCCCCGGCCATGATCGCGGCCATGGCCCAGCGGGTCTGCTCCGTCCCGAGGTTCTCCCCCTCAATCAGTGCAGTAATCAGGCTCGGCCAGGTGTCCGTTGAACTCGGAATGGTAGTCACACACCTTAGGTTATCTACGATTCGTAGAAATTGCTGGATTGTTTCTGGGGGCCCCATTTCCGCGCCAGTACAGGGATCCGGGGCTCCGGTCGCCTCCCCGGACGCGCCGAGCGCCTCCATCTGTTGGAGAACTGGGCTGTTTTACCGCCATAATGTCTATGTGACAACAGCGACCCATGCCCCCAGTACCCCGGCTCACCCTACGCTGAACCGCCCCAATATGGTTTCCGTTGGAACCGTGGTGTGGCTCTCCAGTGAACTGATGTTCTTTGCTGCCCTGTTCGCCATGTACTTCACCCTTCGCTCCACTTCGAGCGATCTGTGGGCCATGGAGACGGAGAAGCTGAACGTTCCGTTCGCTTTCGTTAACACGGTGATCCTTGTTTCCAGTTCCTTCACTTGCCAAGCTGGCGTTTTCGCCGCAGAACGGCTTCAGGCACGCCGCACCGGAGGGCTCCTGAAGCTTTCCCGCTGGGGCATGACTGAGTGGTTCCTGCTGACCTTCGTGCTCGGAGCGATCTTCGTCTCCGTCCAGGCCTACGAATACGCAATGCTCGTCTCCGAAGGCGTATCCCTTTCGTCGAACTCTTACGGTTCCGCGTTCTACCTCACCACCGGTTTCCACGGCCTGCACGTGGCCGGCGGACTGATCGCGTTCCTCTTCATCATCGGCCGTGCCTACGCCGCCAAGCGCTTCGGACACTTCGAAGCCACCTCGGCGATCGTTACCTCGTACTACTGGCACTTCGTTGATGTGGTCTGGATTGCCCTGTTCGTCATCATCTACTTCCTCAAGTAACACTGCTTGAGGACCGCACCCAAGAAATACCCAAAGTGGCACCTGTTTCCCAAAGACCACATAAGTTAGGAACTACGAAGTGAAGGCACTATCGCAAAGGCGGCGTCATCCCCTCGCAGCAGTCGCGCTGCTGCTGTTGGGACTCCTCGTTACGGGTGGTCTCTATGCCGTAGCCAACGGCACCAACCAGGCCCAGGCCGCGACCACCACGTACACTGCCGAAGACGTCAGCGAGGGGCAGAAGCTCTTCGTCGCCAACTGTGCAACGTGCCACGGCGTTGAAGCCACCGGCACCGAGAACGGTCCTTCGCTGGTAGGCGTCGGCGCCGCGTCTGTCGACTTCCAGGTGGGCACCGGCCGCATGCCGATGGCGATGCAGGGCCCGCAGGCCCAGCAGAAGCCCGTGCAGTTCGATGAGGAGCAGACCGCCCAGATGGCTGCCTTCGTTGCCAGCCTCGGCGCCGGTCCTGCTGTTCCGGATTCCGAATACCTCGAGCCGGACACCTCCGACGAGGAAGCTTCCGCCAACGGCGGCGAGCTGTTCCGCGTCAACTGCGCCATGTGCCACAACGCCGCCGCTGCCGGCGGTGCGCTGACCCGCGGCAAGTTCGCCCCGTCCCTGGACGGCGTCAGCGAGAAGCACATCTACGAGGCCATGGTCACCGGCCCGCAGAACATGCCTGTCTTCAACGACACCAACATCTCCCCCGAGGACAAGCAGGACATCATCACGTTCCTGAAGGACATCGAGACAAGCGGCTCCCCCGGTGGAGCGCAGCTCGGCTCGCTGGGCCCGGTCTCCGAGGGTCTCTTTATCTGGACCGCTGGTCTGGGAATCATCATCGCTTTCACCATTTGGTTGACCTCCCGGTCTTCCTAACCACCGCCGCGCTCACCCGCACGGGTGACATCACAGTTACACATAGGTCTATAAATGCAGTTTTCAGAGAAGGATGAGGGGGATCATGGGCGACCATAGTCACGGCAGTCCGAACACCTCGGGCACCGTCGCTACGGCTGGCCAGGGAGATGAGGAGAAGTTCCAGGATCCGGGACTTCCTCCGCACCGCCCTCGTCTAGCCGACGTTAATCCCCGCGCCGAAAAGCGGGCCGAACGGCAGGTGGCGCTTCTGTTCGTCATCTCCATCATCGGCACCATCGTGTTTTTCATCGGGTACTTCAGCATCCAACTGGATGATGCCAGCATCGCTACGCTGCGGCTGCAGAACATCCTCCTCGGCCTGGGTACCGCCTTTGCCATGCTCGGCATCGGCGTGGGCATTGTGCACTGGGCCAAGACCCTTATGCCGGACCACGAGATCGTGGAAGAACGCCACGAGATCCGGCCCGAAGAGGACCGCGTCATCGCTGAAAAGATGGTGGGCGACATCATCGAGGAGACCGGCATCAAGCGCCGTCCCCTGATCCGCAACACCCTCCTCGGCGCCATGATCCTGGCTCCCCTTCCCGCCATCGCCGTCTTCCGTGACCTGGGCCCCCTGCCCGGCAACACGCTGCGGCACACTATGTGGGAAAAGGGCCTGCGTCTGGCACGCGATCCCAGCGGTACGCCGATCAAGGCTTCCGATGTCACCATCGGTTCCGCCTTCCACGTGATTCCGGAAGGCCTGCAGGACCTGGAGGAGCACAAGCTCGAAGAAAAGGCCAAGGCAGTAGTTCTGCTGATGCGCCTGGACCCCTCCGAGCTGAACCCCTCCCCCGGCCGGGAAAACTGGGCCGTGGACGGCATTGTCGCCTACTCCAAGATCTGCACCCACGTCGGCTGCCCGGTGGCACTGTACGAACAGCACACGCACCACCTGCTGTGCCCGTGCCACCAGTCAACCTTCGATGTGACCCAGGAATGCAAGGTCATCTTCGGCCCGGCCGGCCACGCGCTGCCGCAGCTGCCGATCGGCGTTGACGATGAGGGTTACCTGATTGCTACTGACGACTTCCAAGAACCCGTTGGACCGAGCTACTGGGAGCGTGGCTAACCATGAGTGTTCCCTCTGCTACGCCGTACCAGGCCAAGACGCGTCTTGGCCGCATCACGAACTTCGTTGACTCCCGGGTCAGCGGTTCGGCCATGGTCAAGGAGTTCGGCCGCAAGGTCTTTCCCGACCACTGGTCCTTCATGTTCGGTGAAGTTGCACTGTACTGCTTCGTTATCCTGCTGCTCACCGGTACCTTCCTGACGTTCTTCTTCGATCCGTCCATGGCGGAGACGCACTACGCCGGAAGCTACGTACCGCTGCGGGGCGTGGAAATGTCCGTGGCGTATGAATCCTCCCTGAACATCTCCTTCGATGTTCGCGGCGGCCTCTTTATGCGCCAGGTACACCACTGGTCCGCACTGCTCTTCGTTGCTGCTGTGTCCGTGCACATGCTCCGCGTGTTCTTCACCGGCGCATTCCGCAAGCCCCGCGAACTGAACTGGGTGGTGGGCGGTACGCTGCTCATCCTCTCCCTCGCAGCCGGCTTCACCGGTTACTCCCTCCCCGATGACCTGCTCTCCGGCAACGGCCTGCGCATCATCGACGGCGTGATCAAGTCCATCCCTGTGGTGGGCACCTACATCAGCTTCTTCCTCTTCGGAGGAGAGTTCCCGGGTACCGCGATTATCGGACGACTCTACGTCCTGCACATCCTGCTGGTTCCCGCGCTGATCCTGCTGATGATCGCACTGCACCTGTTTATGGTCGTCATTCACAAGCACACCCAGTTCCGCGGCCCCGGCCGCACGAACAACAACGTGGTCGGTTACCCCGTTGGCCCGGTGTACGCAGCCAAGGCCGGTGGATTCTTCTTCATCGTCTTCGGCGTGATTGCCATCATTGCCGGCCTGTTCACGATCAACCCGATCTGGAACTACGGCCCGTATGACCCGTCGCCCGTTTCCGCCGGTACCCAGCCTGACTGGTACATCGGCTGGGTGGACGGTGCGCTGCGCCTGATGCCCGGGTTCCTGGGTGCATTCCCGTTCGAATGGGTTATCCCGTTCCCCTGGGGTGACAACACCCTGGTACTGAACGTGCTGCTCCCGGCACTGGTGCCGGCCGGCCTCGTCTTCACCCTGCTCTTCGCATGGCCGTGGATCGAAGCCTGGCTGACCAAGGACTACCGGACGCACAACCTGCTGGACCGCCCGCGCAACGCACCGTTCCGCACGGCAGTCGGCGTTGCCGGCATCACGTTCTACAGCGTTATGTGGGCTGCTGCCAGCTCCGACCTCATCGCTACGCACTTCCATGTTTCGCTCAACGATGTAACGTACTGGCTCCGTGTCCTGTTCTTCGTCGGTCCGGTACTGGCATTCGTCATTACCCGCCGCATCGCCCTGGCGCTGCAGCGCAAGGACCGCGAGATTGTGCTCCACGGTGTGGAAAGCGGCCGCATTGTCCGCCTGCCGCACGGTGAGTACATCGAGGTTCACGAGCCGCTGGACGAGTACAAGCGCTACCGCCTGGTGGACTTCGAGTCGTACAAGGCACTTCCGGCCCAGCCGGATGCCAACGGCAAGATCTCCCGCAAGGAAAAGCGCCGTGCGAAGATCTCCCGCTTCTTCTTCGAAGACCGTGTCGCCCCGGTGACGCCGTCCGAGCTGGAGAACGCACACCACCACGAGTCGCCCGCCGAGGTTGAGGCCAAGGCCGACGACCAGGCATCGATCGAACAGCGCTGATCCTGCCCTAAGGCAGACCAGCATCAAAGGGAAGGGCCCGACCGGATGATCCGGTCGGGCCCTTCCCTTGCCTGTTGCCGGCTCCGTAGCGGCATCGCTGGCTAGGCCAGGCTAAACGGCTGTTTCGCGGGAAGCGGGTGGCGCATGCGCAGGTCTGAAAGATCGGTCACCGGCGCGGAGCCGATGGACAGCTTAGTGAAGTCCAGGAGCGGATCGCGCAGCACGACTTTCAGGCCCGCTACTGCCAGCTTGACGTCCGGAACCAGGCAGTAGATGTTGAGTTTCCGCGGAGCGAACTCCGTGTGGTCCACTTCCCCGAGCCCGCGCCACAGGAAGTAGGAGGAAATGGCCTGTGTGGCCTTGTGCTCCAGGTAGCGGTCCCGCTGCGTCCCCGCTGCCGTCTTGAGGGCATATTGGGCGATGACCCAGTGCTGTTCATCCGGCCCGAGTTCGGCATAGCCGTCTTCCTCCGAGGCGACCGCAAAGGCATGGAGCAGCCCTTCCGCAGCCTCGGGGGCCACCTGCTGGACCTTCGCTGAGCCTTCGTGGCCCACCGGCCCCGAAGTCAGCATCAGCTGTCCCTCGTCCTCTTCATACAGGGCCTCGCGGAAGTGCAGCACCCCTGCGTCATCGCGCTTATACATCCGAATGGTGATCATGGTTCTCTGTCCTCTTTGTGCTGGGGGGGTGTGATGGGGGTGGATGGCGGTGCGGTCTGGCCGCAGCTGCCGGCGGCTAAGAGCCTGGGTGCCGGCGCGGGTGATATGAACGGGGCGTGCGGACGCCCGGGCGCTGGAGGGGCACCCATAGCTTGTACCGGTCCGCGCGGTAATAGGAGACGGAATAGTCCACCATCGCCCGTGAGACATAGGCATGCCGTTGGATCTTCAGAACAGGGGCACCGAGTTCCACGTTCAGGAGGCGCGCGATGGAGGCCGACGCCGCAGTGGCTTCGATCGTGTCCTCGCCCCACTCCATCACCAGGCCGTACCGTTCGCTCAGGACGTTGTACAACGAGGTCGGCGGCTCCTCCTCCAGGATCCCCGGCACGTAGTGCGCCGGAATGAAGTTCTCGTCAACGCTCATGGGCTCTCCGTCTGCGAGGAGCTGCCGGCGGAACCGGACCACGGCCTGTCCGGGCTCAATCTGCAGTTCCCTGGCGACCAGCTGTGACGCGCCCACCTGCTCAAAGCTGAGGACATGCGCATCGGGCACCATTCCGCGCCGGTGCATTTCCTCGGAGTAGGAGGTGAGCTGGACCTGAAGATCCATTTTGGGGCGTGCGACAAACGTGCCCAGGCCTACCACGCGTTCCAGGACCCCGTCAGCGACAAGGGCATCGACTGCCTGCCGAATGGTCATGCGGGCCACAGAGAAGTGTTCGGACAGTTCCCGTTCGGACGGGATGATATCGCCTGGACGGGAATGCGTTTCCACGAACCGGCGCAGGATGCCCTGTAGCTGGACATGCTTGGCAACGCCCGTGCCGGCCTCAATTTCTTCGGCCAGCAGCCGGAGGCGCCGGTTGCTCACAGGAAAACTCCTGCGCGGGCCCTGGTTCCGATTCTTCGCATTGTTCCGCTTCGTCCCTTCCGCCGGGAAAACTAGTGCCGTCTAAGAATACCGGTACGGACACGCTGCTTCCTGCCGGGACCGCCTGCCCGTTTGCGTGCTGCGCGTCAGCCTGCAGCACCTTCCAGCGCCTGTAAAAACCGCTTCATGGGGCCCTCGACGTTCCACTGTTCGGCCCGCGTCTCCAGCCGGGCCCTCGTCTCCCCCGCCGGTGCATGCAGCCGCGCACCGGCAAGAGGCGGTACGGACAGATCCTGTGCCACACGGACCACCCTCGGCGCCACGGAAAGATAGTCACGGGCTGCGCTGAGGCGTGCGCGGACGGGGGCCGACACTTCGCCCCCCGCGTCCGCGGCGGCGTCCAGAAGGCCCTGCAGCGTGCCGTACTCGCCCAGCAGGGAGGCAGCCGTCTTCTCGCCGATCCCGGACACGCCGGGAAGGCCGTCTGACGGGTCGCCGCGAAGTGTTGCGTAATCGGCATATTGGATGGGAAGGACCCGGTATTTGGCCACCACCGATTGCTCGTCCATCACCTCGAGGTTCTTCATCCCCCGTGCTGTATTCAGCACACGGATCTGCCGCTCGTCATCAATCAGTTGGAACAGGTCCCGGTCCCCCGTGACCACGTCCGTAGGCATCTGGGAGGTTTCGGCGTAAGTGCCGATGACGTCGTCAGCCTCGTATCCGTCGCAGCCCACGACGGCGATTCCGGCCTCGGTCAGGAGCTCCCGGATCAGTGGTACTTGTGCGTTCAAGCCCGGAGGGACCTCCTCGGTACCGGCAGGACCTGCAGCAGATAAGCGGTGCTGCTTGTAAGTGGGTACCAGCTCCACCCGCCAGCCGGGCCGCCAGTCGTTGTCCCAGCAGGCCACCATATGGGTGGGACGGAACTCGGCGACGAGGCGGGCAACCATGTCCAGCAGGCCACGGACAGCGTTTACCGGAGTGCCGTCCTCGCGCCGGATGGTCTCCGGAATGCCGTGGAAGGCGCGGAAGTAGAGGGAGGCGGTATCAAGGAGCATAAGGCGCTGGGGCATAGGAGCACCCTACACACAGTCCCGGGGCACGGTCATGCAGCAGGGGGGCGCCGGGCGGCAATACCGTGTGGGAGCACATAGCCGGACAAAAACACGCCGTAGCCGGATAAAAGCGCACCGTAGAAAAACAAAGAAGAAGGACCCGCAGTTACCTGCGGGTCCTTCTTCTTATGGGCTAAGCGTTGCCGCTGAACCTAGTGCGCGTGGTTTCCGCGGCTGTATTCGAAGACCCAGCCGACCAGGGCGACGATGGCAAGGCCTGCACCGATGTACAGGATCCACCAGCCCACTGCCATGCCGAGGAATCCGGTTGCTGCGGCAAGACCGAGCAGCAGCGGCCACCAGCTCCAGGGGCTGAAGAAGCCCTGTTCTCCGGAGCCTTCGTGGATTTCAGCATCCAGCCGGTCCTCGGGACGCGGCCCGACACGCTTGCCGGTGAAGCCGATGTAGTAGGCGATCATGCCGGACATGCCTGCGGTCAGGAAGAGCGCGAGGTAACCTACGGGCTCCGTCCATTCCACCAGGTAGCCGTAGACCACACCGACCACCAGGAAGAACGGCGCCATGTAAGCGAAGAGCTTAGTCTCTACTTTCATTTGACCTTTTCCTCCCGGTCGCCGGGGCCGAAGACCTTGGCCGCGGCTGATTCGTCAGTTACGTGCTGCTGCAGTTCGGGGTGGTGCAGGTCCAGTGCCGGACGCTCCGAACGGATGCGGGGCAGCGAGGTGAAGTTGTGGCGCGGCGGCGGGCAGGACGTGGCCCACTCAAGTGATCCGCCGAAGCCCCACGGGTCATCCACTTCCACCTTCTTGCCGTGGCGCCAGGTGATGTACACGTTCCAGAAGAACGGGATCATCGAGGCGGCCAGCACGAAGGAGGCGATGGTAGAGAACTGGTTCATGGCGGTGAAGTTATCCTCCACCAGGTAGTCCGCGTAGCGGCGCGGCATGCCGAGCACGCCCAGCCAGTGCTGGATCAGGAAGGTGCCGTGGAAGCCGACGAACAGGAGCCAGAAGTGGATCTTGCCGAGGCGTTCGTTGAGCATCTTGCCGGTCCACTTGGGCCACCAGAAGTAGAAGCCGGCGAACATTGCGAAGACCACGGTGCCGAAGATGACGTAGTGGAAGTGTGCCACCACGAAGTAAGTGTCCGAGACGTGGAAGTCCAGCGGCGGGGAGGAAAGGATGATGCCGGTCAGACCACCGAAGAGGAAGGTGATCAGGAAGCCGATGCTCCAGAGCATGGGGGTCTCAAACGTGATGGACCCCCGCCACATGGTGCCGATCCAGTTGAAGAACTTCACGCCGGTAGGCACGGCGATCAGCATGGTCATGAAGGCGAAGAACGGCAGCATAACCGCACCGGTGACGTACATGTGGTGGGCCCACACGGTCACGGAGAGGGCGGCAATGGCGATGGTGGCGTACACCAGGCCCTTGTAGCCGAAGATCGGCTTGCGGCTGAAGACCGGGAAGATTTCCGAAACGATGCCGAAGAACGGCAGCGCGATGATGTACACCTCGGGGTGGCCGAAGAACCAGAACAGGTGCTGCCACAGGATGGCACCGCCGCGCTCGGGGTCGAAGATCATTGCACCGAACCGGCGGTCCGCACCGAGCGCGAACAGTGCCGCTGCCAGGGGCGGGAAGGCCATGAGCACCAGGATGGCGGTGACCAGGGTGTTCCAGGTGAAGATCGGCATCCGCCACATGGTCATGCCCGGGGCACGCATGCAGATGATGGTGGTGATGAAGTTGACCGCACCCAGGATGGTGCCGAAGCCGGAGAGTGCCAGGCCGAAGACCCAGAGGTCACCGCCGACACCCGGGGAGAACGTCGTGTTCGACAGCGGCGCGTAAGCGAACCAGCCGAAGGACGCGGCACCCTGCGGGGTGATGAAGCCGGCCACCGCGATGGTGCTGCCAAAGAGGAAAAACCAGAAGGCCAGGGCGTTCAGGCGCGGGAAGGCAACGTCCGGTGCGCCGATCTGCAGGGGCATGATGACGTTGGCAAACCCGGAGAACAGCGGGGTGGCGAACATCAGCAGCATCACGGTGCCGTGCATCGTGAACAGCTGGTTGTACTGTTCCTTGGTCTGCAGGATCTGCATACCGGGTTCAAACAGCTCCGCGCGGATGACCAGGGCCATCACGCCTGCGAGGCAGAAGAAAATAAATGAGGCAATCAGGTACATGTACCCGATCGTCTTGTGGTCAGTGGAGGTGATCCAGTTGACGACAATGCGTCCCTTGGAGACGGGTACTACGCGTGGTGCAACCTTGGTGCCGGAATCTTCCGAAGTGTATTCGAGAGTAGTCATAGCGTCCTCCTACCTCCTTACTTCGCTTGATTCTGAGTTGTACATGCGGTCGTACTCGCCCGTGACCTGTCCGTCGGGCAGGCCGGCAACGTACTTGTTGTAATCGTCTTCCGAGACAACGTCGACGTTGAAGAGCATTTCGGAGTGGTACTCGCCGCAGAGCTCGGCGCACTTGCCGTCGAAGGTTCCGATCTTGCCGGTTTCGAGGGTGATGTAGTTGGTGCGGCCCGGGTAGACGTCCATCTTCTGCAGGAAGGCAGGCACCCAGAAGGAGTGCTGCACGTCGCGGGTGTTCAGCTGCAGTTCGATGGTCTTGTCGACCGGCAGCACCAGCGTCGGGAACTTATCCTGCGTGACTTCCTGGCCGTCGAGGTTTACCTGGACGCCCTGGCTGTACTTGTCTTCATTGACGTAGTTGAAGTCCCAGGACCACTGCTTGGCACGGACGTCGATGACGACCTTGTCCGGGTCATCGCTGCGCTCGTTAATGGCTTGGATGTCCTGGTTGGTGAAGTAGAACAGCACCAAAACCATGAACAGGGGGATCACCGTGTAGAAGATTTCCAGCGGCAGGTTGTAGCTGAGCTGGCGGGGGTAACCCGTCTCATTCTTCCGGCGGCGGTACGCCACCATGCACCACAGCAGAAGCGCCCAGGTGAGGACACCTACTGCCAGTGCGGCGATCCATGAGTTGACCCAAAGGTCCATGATGCGGCCGGTGTGGTTAGTGGTGTCGCGGTCCGTAGGCAGCCAGCCCTTCTGGACATCAGATGTACACCCCGATAAAAACAACGCGCCGGCCGACGTTACGGCTGAGATCTTTAAGATCCTGGCGCGTCGGCTGCTGGTTCGGTCCTGCGAACTCACAGACGGCCCTTCCTCTTGTTGCGTGCAAGTGCTGTCCGGCCGGAGACAAAAAAGTTCCCGGTGACGGACATTAGTTTTACTACTACGTGTAGAGCTTACCCGTACGGGCGGCGATCCAGTGACAGATCGCCGCCGCGCCGGGCAAAAAAAGCTCTGCTGTTACGGGCCGTCAGCCTTTTGCGTCTTAGTGGAAGGAATCTCCACAGGCGCATGAACCTCCGGCGTTGGGGTTGTCGATGGTGAACCCCTGCTTCGAAATGGTGTCTTCGAAGTCGATCGAAGCGCCGGAAAGGTACGGAACGCTCATCTTGTCCACAATGACCTCAACGCCGTCGAAGTCCCGGACGGCGTCGCCGTCAAGGACGCGCTCGTCAAAGTACAGCTGGTAGATGAGTCCCGAGCAGCCTCCGGGCTGCACCGCCACCCGGAGGCGGAGGTCGGTGCGGCCTTCCTGCTCCAGCAGGCTTCGGACCTTCTGGGCGGCCACATCCGAGAGCAGTACTTCGTGCGTGGGCAGTTCTGCCTCTGCCGCAGCGGTCTTGTTTTCGCTCGTGGAAACGCTCATAGTTTCTCTCTTTCCTCAGCTGGCCGTCCGTGCGGCAGGCCGTCGCGCCTGCCGCGGACCGCGGCCAGTGTCTCAATGGTACGTCCGGTGGTCCCCATCGATCTAACAGATGCCGGGCAGGAAACAATTCCCGCCCGGCATCTGTTCACAGGCAATTTCTAGCCCTGCCGTGAACCCAGGCGGGCGAGCAGCAGCGCTTCGGCCAGGATGGCATTGCGGAAGTCGTTCAGGTCCAGCGACTCATTGGCGCTGTGCGCCCGGGAATCCGGGTCTTCAACACCGGTGATCAGGATCTGCGCTGCAGGGAAAACCTCGACCAGGTCCGCAATGAACGGAATGGAGCCGCCCATTCCGGACTCCACCGGTTCCACGCCCCAGGCCCGCTCCAGTGCCCAGAGCGCGGTGCGCGCCGCGCTGGCGCTGGTATCGGTGGCGAAGGCATTGCCCTGCTCCCCCGGTGTGAACGTCACCTTGGCACCGAACGGCGCGTTGGCCTGCACGTGGGCCTCGACGGCCGCCATGGCAGCCTCGGGGCTCTGGCCGGGTGCGAGGCGGAGACTGAACTTGGCCCGTGCCTTCGGCTGGATGGTGTTGGAGGACATCGCCACGGTCGGGACGTCGATGCCGATGATGGAAAGGGCGGGCTTGGTCCACAGCCGGGAGGCAATCGACCCAGTGCCGGCCAGCCGGACGCCGTCCAGCACCGAGGAATCCGCTCGGAAATCTGCTTCCTGGTACTCCACTGCGGCGTCGTCGCCGGAGACCAGGCCCTCGATGGCGACGTCGCCGGCGTCGTTGTGGAACGTGGCGATCAGCCGGGCAAGCAGGGTGGGCGCATCGAGCACCGGACCGCCGAACATGCCCGAATGCACGGCGTGGTCCAGGACCTGGACCTCCACGGTGCCGTCCACCAGCCCGCGCAGGCTGGTGGTCAGGGCAGGAACACCCACCTTCCAGTTGCCTGAATCAGCGACCACGATGACATCCGCGCGCAGCAGGTCCTGGTAGGTCTCGAGGAAGGTGCGGAAAGTGGGTGATCCCGCTTCTTCCTCGCCCTCGATGAAGAGGGTGACGCCGACGGGCGAGTCCTCCCCCAGGACATCGGTCAGGGCCCGGAGGGCACCGATGTGGGCCATGATGCCGGCCTTGTCGTCCGCGGCGCCCCGCCCGTAGAGGCGCCCGTTGCGTTCCACTGCCGTGAAGGGATCGGACTCCCACAGGTCGGGGTCTCCGGGCGGCTGGACGTCATGGTGGGCGTACAGCAGGACGGTCGGTGCGCCGTCGCGGGCGGGGCGGCGGGCGACGACGGCGGGCCCGCCGGGAGTGCCGTTGTTATCCACGCGCAGCACCTGCACATCATCGATGCCGGCCTCCCTCACGAGGTCGGCAACCGCGGCGGCGCTGCGGTTGAGGTGCTCGGGGTCGAAGGAGTCCCAGGCAATGCCCGGGATGCTGACCAGCGACTTGAGCTGTTCAACGGTGCGGGGGAAGTCTGCCGCCACGCTGGCACGCAGGGAGTCCTCGTGCACGTCTGCTGACGAATCGTGTTCTGGAGCGGGGTTGGAAGTCATAGCCAAAACCCTACATCCGCCCTCTGTTCCGCTTGAAGCGGCCGGTCTTCCTTCCGCCGGGAGCGGGCCGGGCTTTTGCCCCGCTCCCGGCGGAAGACACAGGGAGTTTCCGGCGGATCATTCGCGGTATCCTTGGGGTGTGTTTGGACGAAAGAATGAAGCGCCCACCGCGCAGGAAACTGTGGACCAGGCAGCCGCCGCACAAGCCGGTGCAACGGAACGGGTCGGCAAGGGTGCGCCCACGCCCCGCCGCAAGGACCAGGAAGCCGCCCGCCGCCGCCCGCTGGTACCCGATGACCGGAAGGCCGCCAAGGCAGCCAACCGCGAGGCCCTGCGCGAGGAACGCCTGAAGACCCGCCGCGCACTGGACACCGGTGAGGAGCGCTACCTGCCGCTCCGTGACAAGGGGCCCAACCGCCGCTTCGTCCGCGACATCGTGGATGCCCGGTGGAACATTGGCGAGTTCATCATGATTGCCGCCCTGGTGTTCGTGCTGTTCAGCTTCATCCAGAACATCGATGTCCAGCTGTTTGTGATGGCGGCTTTCTGGGTCCTCATCCTGCTGGTCATCGCCGACAGTTTTATGCTGCGCCGCCAGATCCGGAAGCGCCTGACCGCCAAGTTCGGCGCCCCCAATCCCGGGGATGTCTGGTACGGCGTCTCCCGCTCCCTCCAGCTGCGCCGCTTCCGTTTGCCGAAGCCGCAGGTCGGCAGGGGCCAGTACCCGTCCTGATCCCGGCATAGCCCGGATCCTGACCGCGAAAAAGGGACCGCCGCCCGGCGGTCCCTTTTCTGTGCCGTTTTTGCCGCTGATGCGGCTTTTGCGGCCTCCCGTACCGAGTCCCTACGGGGGTCCTACCGGATGCCCTCCCCCGCTTACCGGGAGCGGGCCAGACCGCGGTTGATCCGCGCGGCCCAGAAGGGTCCTTCGTAGAGGAACGCCGTGTATCCCTGCACGAGGGTGGCCCCGGCATTGAGGCGCTCCCTCACGTCCGCGGCCGTCTCCACTCCCCCGACGGAGACGATGGCCGGGCCGTCGGCGCCCAGCCTGCTGTGCAGCCGGCGCAGGACGTCGAGTGAACGCTGTTTCAGCGGGGCGCCGCTGAGTCCGCCGACCCCGCAGGCAGTCACCGTTTCCGGATCCGTCACCAGGTTCTCCCGGGTGACGGTGGTGTTGGTGGCAATGACGCCGTCGAGCTGCAGGGACAGGGCCAGGCCGGCGACGTCGTCGATATCCTCATCGGTGAGGTCCGGGGCTATCTTAACCAGCAGGGGAACATGCCGGCCGGCTGCTTCATCCGCAGCTTCCCGTACCCGGGTCAGGAGCGGGCGCAGCGAGTCAATGTCCTGCAGCAGCCGCAGCCCGGGCGTGTTCGGAGAACTGACGTTGACCACAAGGTAGTCCGCCTGCGGTGCGAGCTGCCGGGCGCTGAGCAGATAATCCTCCACGGCATCCGCCAGGTCCACCTTCTTGGTTTTGCCAATGTTGACGCCGATCACCGGACGCCCCGGACCGTAGGTTCGTTCCAGGGCGGCCCGGGCTGAGGCGAGCCGGGGTGCCACCTTGGCCGCGCCGTCGTTGTTGAACCCCATCCGGTTGATCACGGCGCGGTCCTGGACCAGACGGAACAGCCGCGGTTTCGGGTTTCCCGGCTGGGCCTGGGCTGTCACGGTACCCACCTCAACATGCCCAAAACCCAGGTTGGAGAGCGCGGCGATGCCCGAACCCTCCTTGTCGAACCCGGCCGCCAGGCCGAACGGGGAGGGGAAGTCAATTCCGAAAGCCTGCGTCCGCAGTTTCGGGGACGGGCGCATCAGCCTCCGCATCACGGGTCCGGCGGGGGTTCGTGCGGCGGTGCGGATCAGCGTGAAACCAATCTTGTGGGCACGCTCGGGGTCCATCCCGGAGAATACGAGCCGGAAAAAGGCAGGATAAATGCGCATGTCTTAAAGATTCCAGACCCCGGACCCGCTGCCAAACCCCGCACCGTTTCTCCGACGCACGTCGACTATTCTCGAAACCATGGGTGAGACGAAGGCGGACTGGATTCCGGACATTCTCGGCGACGGATTCCGCAGCTTGACCCTGGATCTGGGCGAGGACGAGGAAGGACCGGTCGTAGCCACCCTCGTCTCCTATGTCCCGCCGGCCGAGCAGGCGGCCATCCTGCCTGTCCGCTCCGACGGCGGCGTGGATGCTGTGCTCTACCTCCACGGATGGAGCGACTATTTCTTCCAAGCGGAACTGGCCCGCTTCTGGGCGGTGCAGGGCGTGGCGTTCTACGCCGTAGACCTGCGCAAGTACGGCCGGAGCCTTCGCCCCGGGCAGTCCGAGGGTTATGTCGCAGACCTGCAGGAATATGACGCTGACCTGGAGGCTGCCCTGACCGCCATGGAAACAGATCTCAGGGACCGTTTCGGCCCGGACACCGGCGTGCGGACCACGCTGATGGCCCACTCAACGGGCGGGCTGGTGGCCGCACTGTGGGCCAACCGGCACCCGGGGCGGATCAGGGCCCTGATCCTGAACAGTCCATGGCTGGAAATCAGCGGCAGCGCCATGCTTCGCTTCGCGACGAATGGCCTGCTGGAACCCATGGCCCGCCGGCGCCCGCGGGCGCGGCTGAAAATTCCGGAGTTCGGCTTCTACTACCGGAGTATCAGCGCCGAGATGGAGGGTGAGTGGAACGTAAATCCAGCTTGGCGCCCGCCGTTCAGCTTTCCGGTCCGCGCCGGCTGGATCAAAGCGGTGCTGGCCGGGCATGCCCAAGTGGCCCGCGGCCTGGATATCCAGGTGCCGATCCTGCTGCTGGCATCCGCTGCCTCCACGATCGCGCCGGTCTGGAATCCCCTGATGCTCCGGACCGACAGCGTGCTGGACGTGACTCTGATGGTCCAGCGCGGACTGTTGCTGGGCCCGGAGGTCACCGTGTTCCGGTATGACGGCGCCCTGCATGACACGCTGCTTTCAGCTCTTCCGGTCCGCACCCGCGTGTATGCGGGACTGGCACGCTGGGCCGGCGCGTTTATGCGCTAGTCAGGATGCGCCGGTGGATGCTTTGTCCACCGCACCTCCGTACCGCCGGTCCCGCCTGGCGTAGATCTCCACGGCCTCCCACAGGGTACGGCGGTCCACATCCGGCCAGAGGGTGTCCATAAAAACCATTTCGGCGTACGCGGACTGCCACAGCATGAAGTTGGAAAAACGCTGCTCCCCCGAGGTCCGCAGGAACAGGTCAACATCCGGCAGGTCCGGCTCGTCCAGGTACTTCTGGATGGTTTTCTCGCTAATGGACCCCGGGCGCAGCCGGCCCTTCTGCACGTCAGCGGCGATCGCGGCCACGGCATCGGCAATCTCCGCCCGGCCCCCGTAGTTCACGCACATGTTCAGGGTGCACACGGTGTTCTCCCGAGTGACCTCTTCCGCGGTTTTCAGTTCCCTAACGACGCTCTGCCAGAGCCGCGGGCGGCGGCCGGACCAGCGGATCCGCACTCCCCATTCGTTCAGCTGGTCCCTCTGCCGGCGCAGCACGTCACGGCTGAAGCCCATGAGGAAGCGGACCTCTTCGGGTGAACGCTTCCAGTTCTCCGTGGAGAAGGCGTAGACGGACACGTGCCGGATGCCCATTTCGATGGCGCCGGCCATCACGTCCAGCAGGGCTGCTTCGCCCGCACGGTGCCCCTCGGTACGGGGCAGTCCCCGCTGGTTGGCCCAGCGGCCGTTGCCGTCCATCACAATGGCGACATGGGCCGGCACCAGTTCGGCCGGGACCTGCGGCGGGACGGCGCCGGACGGGTGGGGCGCGGGATAGCCGGGGGCGGCGGCCGGCACGCCGGCAGCGGATTTCGAACGCAAAGTCAGACACGCTCCACATGTTGAAGGGATCGCAGCACCCGTTCCAGGTGCCACTGAAGATAACCGGCCACCAGCCCGGCGGACTCGTGCCGCGGCTGCGGGCCCGAGGCGTCGGCAGTGCTCCAGTCTCCGCTGAGCAGCGCCGCCAGCAGGGTCATGGTTTCCGGTGACGGCGACGCCGAGCCGGGAGGACGGCAGGCTGCGCAGACGGCCCCGCCCAGCGGTGCCGAGAACGCCGTGTGCGGCCCGGGGGCACCGCAGCGGGCGCAGTCCGTGAAGCTCGGCGCCCAGCCGGCGGTGGCCAGGGCCCGCAGCAGGTAGGAGTCCAGGATCAGTTCCGGAGCGTGCGCGCCACGGCTGAGCGCGGCGAACGCTCCGATGACCAGCTGGTAGTGCGCCTTCGCGGAATCACCGTCAATGTCGGTGAGGCGTTCCGCTGTTTCGGCGACGGCGGCCGCGGCGGTATAGCGGGCATAGTCGGCCACGATCCCGTGTCCGTAGGCTCCCTTGGTCTGCGCCTGGGTGACGATGTCCAGGTTCCGGCCGTGCGAGAGCTGCAGCTCCGCCACCATAAAAGGTTCCAGCCGGGCACCGAACTTGCTGGAGGTCCGCCGCACGCCTTTTGCCACGGCGCGTACCTGACCGTGTTCCCGGGTCAGAAGGACCAGGATGCGGTCAGCCTCGCCCAGCTTGTGCGTGCGCAGGACCACTGCGTCATCCCGGTAGGTGCGGGATGCAAAGGATTTTGCCACGCTGCTATTTTCCCACGTCCGGGGCGCCCGGCGGACCGTTGCCGTCCGGGCGCGCCCCGATAGTGGTCAGGCCCGGTCGCGGATGGCCCGGTTGACTGCCGAAATGACCGCTTTCAGGGCGGACATGGTGGTGTTGGCGTCAATACCGACGCCCCACAGCACCCGCTCCCCCACTGCCAGTTCCACGTAGGCTGCGGCGTGTGCGTTTCCGCTGGCGGAGAGGGCGTGCTCGGTGTAATCCAGCAGCCGGACATCGATGCCGTCCTGGCCCAGGATTTCCAGCAGCGCCGCGATGGGGCCGGTACCGCTGGCCATCCGCCGCTGCGATACGCCGTTCGCACTCAGGGTTGCCGTCAGGTTGAAACGTCCGTCCGCGGGGGTATCGGCATTCACGGAGGTCAGTTCGTAGTGTCCCCACGCCTCGCCGTCGGAGTCCGGAGTGTGCGGCAGGTATTCGTCCTGGAAGACCTTCCACAGCTCCGCGCCGGTGATCTCGCCGCCTGCTGTGTCGGTGCGGCGCTGGATGACGCCGGAGAACTCGATCTGCGCGCGGCGGGGCAGGTCCAGGTTGTGTTCGTGCTTGAGCAGGTAGGCAACCCCGCCCTTGCCGGACTGCGAATTGACCCGGATCACGGCTTCGTAGCTGCGGCCGATGTCCTTCGGGTCGATGGGCAGGTACGGCACGGCCCACGGAATTTCGTCCACCGTCTTACCCTCGGCCGCGGCGTCCTTTTCCATGGCCTCGAAGCCCTTTTTGATGGCGTCCTGGTGCGAGCCGGAGAAAGCGGTGAAGACCAGGTCGCCGCCGTAGGGGGAACGTTCGGGAACGGGCAGCTGGTTGCAGTACTCCACCGTGCGGCGGATCTCGTCCATGTCGGAAAAGTCCAGCTGCGGATCAATGCCCTGGCTGAACATGTTCATGCCCAGGGTCACCAGGTCCACGTTGCCGGTCCGTTCCCCGTTGCCGAAGAGGCAGCCTTCAATGCGGTCGGCACCGGCCAGGTAGCCCAGCTCGGCGGCCGCCACCCCGGTTCCGCGGTCATTGTGCGGGTGCAGGGACAGGATGACCGAATCGCGGCTGACCAGGTTGCGGTGCATCCATTCAATGGAGTCGGCGTAGACGTTCGGGGTGGTCATCTCCACCGTCGCCGGCAGGTTCAGGATCATCTGCCGGTCCGGCGAAGCTTCCAGGACCTCGGCTACGGCGTCGGAAATACGGGCGGCGAAATCCAGCTCGGTGCCGGTGTAGGACTCGGGCGAGTATTCGTAGGTCAGGTCGATTCCACGCAGCTGCTCTTCATACTTCTTGCACAGCCGGGCGCCGGAGAGGGCGATGTCCACGATGCCGTCTCGGTCGGTGTTGAACACGACCCGCCGCTGCAGCACGGAAGTGGAGTTGTAGAGGTGGACGATCGCGCGGTCGGCGCCTTCGAGGGACTCGTAGGTGCGCTCGATCAAATGTTCCCGGGACTGGGTCAGGACCTGGATGGTGACGTCATCGGGGATCCTGTCCCCTTCGATCAGCTGGCGGACAAAGTCGAAGTCCAGCTGGGAGGCGGACGGGAACCCGACCTCAATTTCCTTGAAGCCCATTCTGACGAGCAGGTCAAACATCTTGTGCTTGCGCTCGGGGGTCATCGGGTCGATCAGCGCCTGGTTGCCGTCCCGCAGATCCACGGCGCACCAGCGCGGTGCCTTGGTGATGCGTTTGTCCGGCCAGGTCCGGTCCGGCAGATCGACGGCGATCTGCTCGTGGAACGGGGTGTACTTCGAGATCGGCATGCCTGATGCCTGCTGTGCGTTGCGCATGGTGTTGAGGGGGCCTTTTCTAATCGAACTTCGAAAGATAGTGGCCGGCAACACAAACTCCGCAGCGAGGGACCGGCCTAAGCAGATGCTTGTGTGGCCTCGCCGCGGCAGCTAAGGAGAAGGTTCATTGCGTGCACGTGATCACACTAACACGCACCCCTTAGGGCGCTTCAAACGCTAGTTCCCAAAGGCGGATTGGCACGTAACCTGGGCTGCGGTCTGCCCGCTCAGGTCACCCAGATCACCTAGATCCTTCATGGCCGAACCGGTGGCAAAGTCCGCGCCGATCTCCACTGACACGCCCGTTGCGGCCGGGCTCAGCACTACCTGCACATCGGGGATGTTCAGGACGCGTGCCACTTCCAGTGCCATCTCCTCATAGCCGTAGCCGTAGAACACCTGGGTTGCCGGACTCTGGGCAGCGGCCGTGCCGCCGGCCAGTGCCTGGACAAATCCCTGGGATACCAGCGCCTTCGTTACAGACGCATCGCGTCCGGCAGCGCCGGAGGCGTTGAGCAGGGTCACGGGAACCGTAGCCGGATCCACGGTGACGGCCGGTTCTTCCACCGGGGCCGCCGGGTCCGTCGCGGGATCCGTAGCCTCCGGGGTTTCCTCCGTTTTGTTGCTGATGCCCTTGTCCGCGACCAGTGCATCAAAGAGCGGCTGTGAGTTGGCTTCGTCGAGGACGAGGCGGTTCGGATCGTACTCGTACGGAACCACGGGCACGGTCACGAACGCGATGCTGCCCAGGTCGGTGTCCTTCAGCCGGGTGGCAAGGGACACCAGGTCAGGGATCTGCGCCAGGCCGTCGTCGACGGTGAGGTTCTTGGTGACGGTCTCGGCGATGGAGTACAGCTTGGGCAGGTTGTTCAGCGTGCCTTCATCCTTGACCTTGCGGACCATGGAGGCGAGGAAGCTCTGCTGGGCACGGATGCGGCCTTCATCGCCGCCGTTGCCGAAGCCGTGCCGGGTCCGCAGGAAGGCAAGGGCCTGTTCGCCCTGCACGCTGCTCACGCCGGCCGGAATGTTCAGCCCGGAGAGCGGGTCATCCACGGGTTGGTTGACGCAGACTTCCACGCCGCCCAGGGTGTTGGACAGTTCTTCCACGGCGTCGAAATCGGCCATCATGAAGTGGTCGATGGTCAGGCCGGTGAGCTCGTTGATGGCCGCCACGGTGCAGCCGGGACCGCCGTTGCCCAGGGCGCCGTTCAGTTGTCCGAGATCCATGGCCTCGTACACGAGGCCGGACTCCGGGTCCTTGCACTGCGGCAGCGGGACCAGCAGGTCACGCGGGAAGCTGACCACGGTCACATTGGAACGGTCGGCCGAGAGGTTGACCAGCATCATGACATCTGAGTTGTTCGAGTTCTGGCCGTCCCGCTGGTCAGTGCCAAGGACCAGGATCTGCATGGGATCAGTATTGGCATCCACCTGCTCCACCGAGTCGCCGGAGCCCAGGTTCAGGGGCTGCGTGTCAAAGTTTCCCTGCAGCCGCAGTACCTGTACGACGCCGAAGACCACTCCGGCAACGAGGACCAGGGAAAGGAAGGCTGCAATGCCCTTGAGGACCGGGTGGCCTGCGGACGCCCTGCGGGACAGGTGTCTGCCGCCGGGTACGACGGATGCGCCCGACCCTCCGGTGGATTTTCCCGAGGGGCCGCCGCCCGTTGCGGCACGGCGAGATGACATGGCCGGTCCCCTTCATGAATCGATATGCTCAAACGAATGTTCAAAGTGTACGGGTTGCTGCTGGGAACAGACCCCTGCAGGCGCTGTCCGCCCGGCACGCTGTCCCCGGGACAGCGTGCCGGCCGGACCTAGAAGCCCAGCTTGACGAGCTGCTTGGGATCCCGCTGCCAGTCCTTGGCAATTTTTACATGCAGGTCGAGGTAGACCCGGGTACCCAGCAGGGCTTCAATGCCGCGGCGGGCTGCGGTACCGACCTCGCGCAGCCTGGATCCGCCGCGGCCGATGATGATGGCCTTCTGCGAGGAACGCTCAACGTAGAGGTTCACCCGTACGTCCAGCAGTTGGTTGTCCTCGCTGCGTCCTTCCCGGGGAACGATTTCCTCCACCACGACAGCCAGGGAGTGAGGAAGTTCATCCCGGACGCCTTCCAGAGCGGCCTCGCGGACGAGTTCGGCAACCATCACGGCTTCGGGCTCATCGGTCAGCTCGCCGTCAGGGTAGAGCGGCGGCGAAGCGGGCATGTGGCCCACCAGGACGTCGGCAACGGTATCCACCTGGAACCCGTCTGCAGCGGAGACCGGCACTACATCGGCCCATCCCTGCTCGCCGAGGACCTCGTTGCCCAGGGCTGTCACGGACATAAGCTGCTTGGCCAGCGCCGCACGGTCCACCAGATCGGTCTTGGTGACCAGGGCGATGACCGGGGTGCGCTTCAGCGCCGCCAGCTGCGCCGCGATGTAGCGGTCGCCCGGGCCGATCGCCTCGTTGGCGGGCAGGCAGAAACCGATCGCGTCCACCTCGGCCAGGGTGTCCGCCACCAGCTCGTTCAGCCGCTTGCCCAGGAGGGTGCGGGGGCGGTGCAGGCCGGGAGTGTCCACCAGGATCAGCTGCGAGTCTTCGCGGTGCACGATGCCTCGGATGGTGTGCCTGGTGGTCTGCGGCTTGGCGGAGGTGATGGCCACCTTGGAACCGACCAGCGCATTGGTCAAAGTGGACTTGCCGGCGTTGGGCCGGCCCACCAGGGAAACAAATCCTGCGCGGAATTTCGGGTCAGTCATTTCGGGGTACCAATTCTGTAGAGCGGGAGCGCTGGGCAGGATTCCTGCCGTCGTCGCGGGATTCTTCGTTTTCTGCTGCGGGGGCGGATTTCCACGCCAGGACGTGCGAGACGCGGTTCCGCCGTCCCTCCAGCCGTTCGGCGTGCAGGGTGATGCCTTCCACCTCTACCTCGCTGCCGACTATGGGGACACGGCCGAGGACCTTCGCGAGCAAACCGCCCACGGTGTCCACTTCATCATCCTCCAGTTCGACGTCGAACAGCTCACCGAGGTCATCAATACCGGCTTTGGAGCTGACCCGGTAGCGGCCGCCGCCGAGGTTTTCAATCTCGGGGCGTTCCGAGTCGTACTCGTCGACGATTTCCCCGACGATCTCTTCGATCAGGTCCTCGAGGGTGACCAGTCCGGCGGTGCCGCCGTACTCGTCAATGACAATGGCCACGTGCGTGGACTCGCGCTGCAGTTCCTGGAGCAGTTCGCTGACGGCTTTGGATTCGGGCACGTAACGCACGCTGCGGGCAAAGTCCTCCACCTTCTGCACGTAGGCATGATCCGGGTCGCTGTGCACCTGCGCGGCGACGTCCTTCAGGTACAGGATGCCCACCAGATGGTCGGCACTGTCCTCGATCACCGGGACCCTTGAGTAACCCGAGCGCAGGAACAGGGACATGGCCTGGCGCAGGGTGCTGCCCGCGTCGATGCAGACCATGTCGGTGCGCGGGACCATCACGGACCTGACCTTGGTATCTCCGAGTTCGAAGACGGAATGGATCAGTTCCGCTTCGGTGTCCTCGATCATGTCCGCATCCGAGGCCCGGTCAAGGAGTTCGCGGAACTCCTCCTCGGTGAAGAACGCGGCGTCGGGTCCCTGGGTGCCGGGAGCCACGGCAGTACCCAGCCGCACGAGCCAGCCGGGAATCGGCCCCAGGACGGCGCGCAGTACCCGGACCAGTCCCGCAGTCATCACCACGACGGCGGTCACGTGCTTACGGCCGATCTGCCGGGGTGAGACGCCCACGAGGACGAAACCCACGGCTGCCATGGTGACCGTGGCCAGCAGTCCGGCAAGCCAGATGTTGTCCAGGACCAGCTGGAACAGGGTCGCCACGGACACGGCCATGGCCATTTCAAACCAGACCCGCCAGAACCTCAGGGCGTGCATGTGGGCCACGGGGTGCGCAAGGATGCGCCGCAGCGGGGCACCGGCCTTGCCGTTGAGCAATGCCTCGGCGTCCTGCCGGGGAAGGTAGCCGTAGGCGGATTCCGCAGCGGTCAGCAGACCTGCCAGGAACATAAATGCCATGGCCATAACGATCAGGACGCCAATACTCAACTGCGCGTCTCCTTGGGCGCCTCTTTGCCCGTGTAGGCGGAGAGCAGCCGGCGCTGGAGACCGAACATCTCCTTTTCCTCCTCCGGCTCGGCGTGGTCATAGCCCAGCAGGTGGAGGACGCCGTGCGTGGTCAGGAGCAGGAGTTCGTCCTGGGTCTCATGGCCGGCGTCCTGCGCCTGCCGGGCCGCGACCTGCGGGCACAGCACAATGTCGCCAAGTACCCCGGCGGGGGTTATGCGTCCGGCCGTGCCGGGACGCAGTTCGTCCATGGGGAAGGAAAGGACATCGGTGGGCCCGGGCAGGTCCATCCACTCGATATGCAGCTTCTCCATGGCATCCTCGTCCACCAGGATGATGGAGAGGTCCGCTTCAGGGTGCACGTAGAGGCTGTCGAGCAGGTACCGGCCCAGCCGGGCCAGTGCTTCCTCGTCGATCGCCGGGGCAGATGATTCGTTATTGACTTCGATGCTCATTTACGGGCCTCCCGCCCGTTGTGATTGGCTAATCCGCGGCCGCCGGCACGTCGGCCGTCGCCGTCGCCGTCGCCGTCGGTCCGGCTCAGCCGGCGGGTTTCATCCCACTCGCTGTAGGCAGTAACAATGTCGCTGACCAGCCGGTGCCGCACCACATCGACGGCCTGCAGCTCGGAGAACGCGACGTCGTCAATATCGCCGAGGATGTCATGGACGATACGGAGCCCGGAGGCCGTCCCGCCCGGCAGGTCCACCTGGGTGACATCGCCCGTGACCACCATCTTTGAGCCGAACCCGAGCCGGGTCAGGAACATCTTCATTTGTTCCGGCGTGGTGTTCTGCGCTTCGTCAAGAATGATGAACGCATCGTTGAGCGTACGGCCGCGCATGTAGGCCAGCGGCGCCACCTCAATGGTGCCGGCGGCCATCAGCCGGGGAATGGATTCCGGGTCCATCATGTCGTGCAGCGCGTCATACAGCGGACGCAGGTACGGATCGATCTTGTCGCTGAGCGTGCCCGGCAGGAACCCGAGCCGCTCCCCCGCTTCCACGGCGGGGCGGGTCAGGATGATCCGGTTGACTTCCTTCTGCTGCAGCGCCTGGACGGCCTTCGCCATGGCCAGGTAGGTCTTGCCCGTGCCGGCGGGGCCGATGCCGAAGACCACCGTGTTGCGGTCAATCGCATCCACATAGTTTTTCTGGTTCAGCGTCTTGGGCCGGATGGTCTTGCCGCGCGTGGACAGGATGTTTTGGGTCAGGACATCCGCGGGGCGGACGGCGGTCTGGTCCCGCAGCATGCTGATCAGCTGCTCCAGTACCTGGGGTGTGACCCGGGTGGAGTTGCGGGCCAGGATGCGGACTTCGTTGACCAGGCGCACCGTCTGTTCCACGTCCGCCGAGGGGCCGGATACGGAAAGCTCATTGCCGCGCACCAGCATGCTCACCTCGGGGTTGGCCGCCTCAATGATCCGCAGGGCCTCATCGTTGGCCCCCAGCGACTGGACCATGTGTTCCGTGGAATCGAAGACTATTGTCTGGGTGTCCCGCCGGATGGTGCCGATTTCCATTGAAGATTCGGTCATATAGTCGGCCCTCGCAGGCCTTTCATCGCCCCTTTTGGTGAGTCGCGTTAGGAATGTGGAATGGTGCAGTTGCCGGCGGAGCCGGCTGCCGCCTGCAGCACCCTGACATAGCAACACCGGCACCGCGCCGGATATTTCCGGTGCAGGACGGCGGCGGCGGGTCTGCCGGCTACCTAAATGTTACTTGATGTGCCCCGCCCCGGGCGGGAGTGGACCCGGATCATCTCGGCACCGCAACGGTGATGTCTCAATCGGGTTTCAGTCCTGACGGGAGCCGCAAACAGCGCCGGATGGCCGCAGAGCGTGTGTAAAGGTTGAAGACGTACATTTTGCCGCGACCACCCGAGGAGGATTGATGGTCAACCTGTTGCCGGGCAGAGCATCCGTCCCTGCCGGTGCCCGCGGCGGCCGCAGGCGGGTCGGGACCTGCGCCGCGCTGCTCATAGCCGTGCTGGCCGCCGGCGGCTGCGGAGTAGTGGCGGAATATCCCACCACCAGCATGCCCACCGCCTTTAGCGCGGACTCCCGCAGCGTGGCCCCGATGACCATTTCCCCTCCGGCCGAAGCCAGTTCCGGGACCCTGATGCCGGTCTATTGGCTCGGACTCAATGACACCACGGTGAGCCTTTACCGCGAGTTCCTGCAGTCCGACAACACCGGAGATCCCATCGGCGAAGCGGTCCACGCCATGACCGCGGGAAAACCGCTGGACCAGGACTACTTCACCCCGTGGCAGCCGGCGGACAAGGTGACAGCCTCCATTTCCAGCAAAAACGTCATCACGGTGGACATCCCTTCGAAGGCTTTCAAAGGGTCCCTGGACGCGGGAATGGCCCACCGTGCAGTACAGCAACTGGTCTACACCGCCACGGCCGCGGCGGTAAACGCCGGGCTGACCACCGTGGGGCGTGAGAGCACCGTAGTGGTGCTGGTGGACGGCAAGGCCGGCTACCGCGCCTTCGGCCACGAATCACTGGAAGAACCGCTGCGCCGTGATCCGTCCCTTGTGGCGCCCATCTGGATTATCGATCCGCAGGAATCCCAGGTCCGCTCCACCTCGCTCACCGTCAGCGGCACTGCTGCGTTGCAGCCGGAGGGGCTGTACTGGCGGGCCGAACCCGTTGTGGACGGCAGGCCGTCGTCGGACGCCGTCGCCTCCGGGCGGGTCGAAACCCTCGAAGACACGGGATCCACCCGGGAATTCACCTTCTCAGCCACCCTGGCCCCCGGAACCTACAGCCTCAAGGTGTACTACAAGGGCCATGAGGCTGCCGGCGACTCCAAACGCATCACGGTCACCGCAGCACCCGGCGAGCCGGAGAGCTGACGCGGAGCACGGACTCTGTGCAGCCCCTACCAGCGGGCGAGCAGCTGATTCAACACTGCCAGGGCTGCGGGACCGGCGGTGGAGGAACGGAGCACATGCGGCCCCAGCCGGACGGCGACAGCCCCGGCTCCGCGGAGCAGTTCCAGCTCCGCCTCACTGATCCCGCCCTCGGGACCCACCACTATGGCGATATCCGCGGCAGCAGCCGGCCCGTTAGCCGAGTCGGCACCCCGTGCCGGAAGGTTCCGCACCGCATCCGCCAGCGGCGCATCGGCTTCCTCATGCAGGACGAGCACCAGGTCGGTATCCGCCAGCCGCCGGGCCAGCGCACGGCTGTCCAGGACGGCCTCCACGTCCGGGATCCAGGCGCGCCGTGACTGTTTCGCGGCGGCCGTGGTGAGGGCCTGCCATTTGGCCTGCCCCTTGACCGCCTTTTCCGTTTTCCAGCGGACAATGCTTCGGTCCGACTGCCACGGGATGACACGGTCCACGCCCAGCTCGGTGGCGGCTTCCACGGCCTGTTCATCGCGGTCGCCCTTGGCGAGGGCCTGGACCAGGATGAACCGTTCAGCTGCCGGGGGTTCCTCTGCCGTCCGCTCCACGGCCAGTTCCAGCAGCGAGGGTCCGGTTCCGGTCACGGTACCGGTGAGCCGCCGGCCCGCGCCGTCGACAATATCCACGCTTTCGCCGGAGCCGATGCGCTTGACGGAGACGGCATGCCGGGCCTCAGGCCCCTCCAGGCGGAATGTGTCTCCCGGACGGGCCGAGGCCACCTGTGCCGAATCCCCGAAGAAGATGGGGTTGGTCATCTCAGAGGTTGCCCAGCCGGTCCCGCAGCTTGGCGAACACACCGGTGCCCGAGCTGTTCAGGCGGCCTTCGCTGTATTCCTCGCCTCGCAGCTTGGCGAGCCTGCGCAGCAGTTCCTCCTGCTCGGAGTCGAGTTTCTGCGGGGTTTCCACGTGCAGGTGGACGCGCAGGTCACCACGGCCGTGGCCGCGAAGGTGCGTGACGCCCAGCCCGTTGAGCACGGAGACCTCGCCTGACTGGGTGCCGGGCTTGACCGTCACCTCGCGTTCGCCGTCGAAGGTGTCCAGCGTGACGGTGGTGCCCAGCGCTGCGGCGGTCATCGGCACGGTCAGCGTGGCATGGAGGTCATCGCCTTCCCGCAGGAAGGTGGGGTCATTATTGACCCGGATCTCCACGTAGAGGTCACCGGCAGGGCCGCCGGCCAGACCGGCCTCGCCCTGCTGGCTCAGCTGGATCCGGGTGCCGGTGGCAACGCCGGCCGGAATCTTGATGTTCAGGGTGCGGCGGTTGCGGACGCGTCCCTCGCCGGAGCATTCGTGGCAGGGGTCCGGAATAACCGTACCGAAGCCGTTGCAGGTACCGCAGGGAGCCGACGTCATGACCTGGCCCAGGATGGAGCGGACCGCCCGCTGGACCTGGCCGGTGCCGTGGCAGATGTCGCAGGTGCGGGGGGAGGTGCCCGGCTGGCAGCAGGACCCGTCACACGTGGGGCATACCACGGCGGTGTCGACGTCGATCTTCTTGTTGATGCCGAACACGGCATCCTTGAGGTCGATCCGGACGGTGATCAGCGCATCCTGGCCGCGGCGGCTGCGTGAGGCCGGGCCCCGCCCGCCGCCCGGCGCGCCGCCGCCGAAGAAGGTATCGAAGATGTCCTGGAAGCCAAAGCCCTGGCCGCCGAAGCCGCCGCCGCCGAAGCCGTTGTCTGTTCCGTTTTCGTTGCCGGTGGTGTCGTAGATGCGGCGCTTCTCCGGATCGGAGAGGACCTCATAGGCGTGCGTTACGGCCTTGAATTCATCGGAGGCACCCGGAGCGTTGTTGACGTCCGGGTGCAGCTTGCGGGCAAGCTTCCGGTACGCCTTCTTGATTTCTTCACCGGTGGCATCTCGTCCGACGCCCAGAACCTGGTAGTGATCGCTCACTCGTGCACATCGCTTCCTGCATTGCCTGCATTACCTGCCTTCATGGCTGAAGGCGTTGTTTGGAGTCCGGCAGGTTTCCCGGCCGGCGGGCGGCCCGCCAGTGGCTGGCCGCTTGCTGGGTTCAATAAGCCTAGTTATTCAGTATCCGGGACAAGTATCGGGCTACGGCCCGAACTGCCGCCATGGTGTTCGGATAGTCCATTCGCGTGGGACCCAGGATGCCGACCTTGGCGGAGGCATCCGGCCCGTAACCGGTGGCCACCACCGATGCTTCGGAGAGTCCGCCGTACGGGTTTTCCCGGCCGATCCGGACGGCCACGCCCCGGGCGTCCTGCTCCATTTCGGAGAGCAGCCGGAGCATCACCACCTGTTCCTCCAGGGCTTCCAGCACCGGACCGATGGTCAGCGGGAAGTCTACCGTGGAGCGGGCAAGGTTGGCCGTTCCGGCCATCACCATGCGGTCCTCGCGGTTAATGCCGGCGAGCAGTTCCAGGCTGTGCCCGAGGGCGTCGGCAACGCGGCGGCGTGCCGCCGGAACGGTTGCCAGGGCCTCGGCAACGTGCCCGGTGATGCTACTCAGCGGGGTCCCTGCCAGGGAGGAAAGGAAGTGCTGGCGAAGGTCTGAAAGGTCGGGTTCGGTCACCGGTTCGGGAACCGTGATAACACGCTGCTCCACCCGTCCCGTGGTGGAAATGAGCACAACAAGCACCTGCACCGGAGCCAGGAGGACAAACTCGATATGCCGGATTTTCGCGTTCCCCAGGTGCGGGTACTGCACAACCGCCACCTGGTTTGTCAGCTGCGAGAGCAGCCGCACGGTCCGATCCATCACGTCATCAAGGTCGTCCGCACCCTCGAGCAGGGACTGGATGGCGCGTCGCTCAGGCGCCGAGAGCGGCTTGACATCGGAGATCCGGTCCACGAACAGGCGGTAGCCCTTGTCGGTGGGGATGCGGCCCGCGGAAGTGTGCGGGGCGGTGATCAGCCCCTCTTCCTCCAGGGCCGCCATGTCATTGCGGATGGTCGCTGAAGACACGCCCAGGTGGTGGCGTTCCACGAGGGCCTTGGAACCCACGGGCTCGCGCGAATGGACGTAGTCCTCAACTATGGCACGGAGGACCTCGAGTCGGCGTGGCTCGCTCATGGTTTTCCCTCCCTGTTAATCGGCGGGTGCATCAGGAGGGCGCGTCCTCCCGATACGGCGTGCGGAGTGCCTGCGCCCCGGGGGCGCCCTTTAGCACTCACAGTGTTCAAGTGCTAAGTCTAATACGGAACGGCAGCGTTGTTAGCATTGAGGGATCCGCGGCCCCGCTGCGGTCAGCTCCCCGATTCAGCAACCGTAGCGAGGCAATACCGTGTCCAACTTCTCTTGGGGCCCGCAGGATATTACTGCGCCGGCCCGGACCACCCTGCGCAAAGTCGGTGCCGAGTCCGGCCTGGTACTGGAAGACGTCGCCACCGGCTGGGTGGGGGCCGTGATCCGGGTGGAAAAGTCAGGCGGGCTGCATCTGATGGTGCTGGAGGACCGCCGCGGCAAGCGCAAATCCTTCGAACTCGGCTTCGGGTTCCTGCTGGAAGGCGAACCCGTGGAGGTGACTGCCCCTCAGCCCGCCGGCGCCAAGGCCGGGCCGGCACGCACCGCTTCGGGTTCGGTGAAGGTGGCCAACCAGCGGGCGCGGACTGCGCGTGCGAGCCGCATCTGGGTGGAGGGAAAGCACGACGCGGAGCTCGTGGAGAAGGTCTGGGGTGACGATCTCCGGGTGGAGGGAATTGTTGTCGAGCCCCTGCACGGTGTGGATGACCTCTACTCAGCAGTCAGGGATTTCGCACCCGGACCGGGACGCCGCCTCGGCATCCTGGTGGACCATCTGGTGCCCGGATCCAAGGAATCCCGGATCGCCGCCGAAGCCATGACCTGCCCGGGTGCGCCCGGGAACGTCCTGATTGTGGGCCACCCCTACGTGGATGTCTGGCAGGCCATCAAACCCTCGGTGATCGGCCTCAGCGCCTGGCCGGTGGTTCCGCGGCACCTGGATTGGAAGACCGGGATCCTGCAGGGACTCGGGTGGCCGCATGCTGACCACACGGACGTGGCCATGGGCTGGAAGAAACTGCTGGGACAGGTAAACACCTACGCCGATCTGGAGCCGTCACTGCTGGGCAGGGTGGAGGAAGTCATCGATTTCCTGACCGTGCCGGAGTGAGACACACGCCTCATCCGCCGTCGCCGTTCCGTTATAAAGCGGCCCAGCCAGTACTCTTATTCAATACGTAGTAGCGGACCGACCCTGTGTCAGCACGAGTCAGAAGGAAATTACGCCGTGTCCAACACACGCCAGAATCACCAGCCACGACCGGATGAACACGGCAGCGGACAACGCCCTGTCTATCAGGGAGCACCGGCCAACGCCCTGCCGCTGACCGCCTCCGAGGACCGGCAGTGGGCAACCATGGCGCACTTTGGCGGCATCCTGGCTTTTGTTCCGTCGCTGATTATTTACCTGGTTTTCCGCGACCGCGGACCCTTCACGGCCCAGGAATCAAAAGAGGCGCTGAACTTCACGCTTCCGCCCAGCATCGCGGCGCTGATTGTCTGGATCCTGTCCTTCATTCCGGTGATCGGCGGATTCTTCGCCGTGCTGAACGCCCTCATCTGGGTTTACGTTGCGGTGTCCTCCGTCATTGCGGGCATTGAATGCAACCGCGGAAAGCCGTACCGCTACCCGTTCAACCTGCGCCGCATCAAGTAGGGGCTTGGCCGCTGCCTTAGTCAGCAGGGGGCAGGTGCCCCCCGTCCGGCGGCAGGTACCCCGGTCCAGCAGCAAGTGCCCCCGTCCGGGAGCAGATGCCTTAGTCAGGCAGCAGGCGACGGACCACGGCGTCGGCCAGCAACCGTCCCCGGCCGGTCAGGATCACTCGCCCCGTCAGCGCGGCACGCGGATCAACCAGGCCGTCCGCCATCAGTCCTGCCACCGCCAGCCGGCCCGGTTCCCGGAGCCTGGCCAGGTCCAGCCCTTCGGCGAGCCGGGTGCGCAGCATGATGTCCTCCACGTACCGGGTGTCGGCGTCCAGCGTCTCCCGGCCGACGGCGGGCGACTCCCCCGCAGCAATCCGCTGCGCGTAGGCGGTGGGGTGCTTGGCGTTCCACCAGCGCACGCCGCCGGCATGGGAGTGCGCACCGGGGCCGATGCCCCACCAGTCGTCGCTGCGCCAGTAGGCCAGGTTGTGCCTGCACTGATCCTCAGGGGTCCGCGCCCAGTTGCTGACCTCGTACCAGGACAGGCCCGCGGCGGTCATCATCTCGTCGGCGAGGACGTATTTGTCCGCGTGGTCGTCGTCGTCAATCAGCGGCACTTCGCCGCGCCGCATGCGGGCGGCGAGCTTGGTGCCTTCTTCGATAATCAGCGCGTAGGCGGAAATGTGGTCCGGCTCGTAGCTCAGTGCTTCCTCGAGCGAGGTTTTCCAGTCCGCCATGGACTCCCCCGGCGTCCCGTAGATCAGGTCCACACTGACGTGCAGGCCTGCCTCGCGCGCCCACTTCACGGCCTGCGGCACCCGCGAGGGCGTATGGGTGCGGTCCAGGACCGCCAGCACGTGCGGCACCGCGGACTGCATGCCGAAGGACACGCGGGTGAAACCGGCGTCGGCCAGCAGCTGCAGGGACTCCGGGGTCACCGAATCCGGGTTGGCCTCGGTGGTGACCTCGGCCCCCGGGGCCAGGCCCCACTGGTCGACGGCGGTGCGCAGGATTGCGGCCAGGTCCGCGGCGGGCAGCAGGGTGGGCGTGCCGCCGCCGAAGAAGACCGTGCCCATCCGGCGCTCCGGCAGACCCGAGCGGCGCAGGGCATCCGCGGCAAAGACCACTTCGCGGGCAGCCGTGCCGGCATAGGCGTCCTGTGAGGCGCCGCTGCCGAGTTCCGTGGCGGTGTACGTATTGAAGTCGCAGTAGCCGCAGCGGACGGAGCAGAAGGGAATGTGGACGTAGAGTCCGAAGTTCCGTTCCGCTGCTCCGTCCGCGGCCTGTGCGGGCAGGAGACCGTCAGCGGGGGCCGGGTCTCCGAGGGGCAGTGCGCTGGGTGTCACTTTTTGGATTTGTCCTTGGATTCGTCCGAGGAAAGCGCGGCGACGAAGGCTTCCTGGGGCACTTCCACGCGCCCCACCATCTTCATGCGCTTCTTGCCTTCCTTCTGCTTTTCCAACAGCTTGCGCTTACGGCTGATATCGCCGCCGTAGCACTTGGCCAGCACATCCTTGCGGATGGCACGGATGGATTCACGGGCAATGATGCGCGAACCGATGGCGGCCTGGATGGGCACCTCGAACTGCTGGCGCGGAATGAGTTCGCGCAGCTTGCCGGTCATCATGACACCGTAGCTGTAGGCCTTGTCCTTGTGCGTGATGGAGCTGAAGGCATCGACCTGCTCGCCCTGGAGCAGGATGTCCACCTTGACCAGATCGGCCACCTGCTCGCCGTCGGCCTTCCAGTCCAGCGAGGCGTAACCACGGGTCTTCGATTTGAGGATGTCGAAGAAGTCGAACACGATCTCTGCCAGCGGCAGGCGGTACCGGATTTCCACCCGGTCCTCGGAGAGGTAGTCCATGCCGCCCAGGACACCGCGGCGGGCTTGGCACAGCTCCATGATCGCGCCGACAAATTCGCTCGGTGCCAGGATCGTGGCCGAGACCATCGGCTCGCGGACCTCTTTGATCTTGCCTTCGGGATATTCGCTGGGGTTGGTCACCTTGACGACCCTCTTGTCCTCCAGCGTGACCTCATATTCCACGTTGGGTGCGGTGGAAATAAGGTCCAGGTTGTATTCGCGCTCAAGCCGTTCGCGGGTGATTTCCAGGTGCAGCAGGCCCAGGAAACCCACGCGGAAGCCAAAGCCCAGCGCCGCCGACGTCTCGGGTTCATAGACCAGTGCGGCGTCGTTGAGCATCAGCTTTTCCAGTGCGTCGCGCAGTACCGGGTAGTCGGCGCCGTCGATGGGGTACAGCCCGGAGAAGACCATGGGTTTGGGATCGGCGTAACCGGGCAGCGATTCGGTGGCCGGCTTGGCGAGGTTGGTGACAGTGTCGCCGACCTTGGACAGCCGGACGTCCTTCACGCCGGTGATGAGATAGCCGACCTCACCGACACCCAGCCCCTTGGACGGGGTGGGTTCAGGTGAGCTGACACCGAGTTCCAGGAGTTCGTGGCTGGCACGCGTGGACATCATCTGAATGCGTTCGCGCGGGGAGAGTGAACCGTCGATCACGCGGACGTAGGTGACCACGCCGCGGTACGTGTCATACACGGAGTCAAAAATCATGGCACGTGCCGGGGCGTCCGGATCTCCGACCGGGGCCGGAATGTCGCGGACGATTTTATCCAGCAGGTCCTCGACGCCCACGCCTGTCTTGCCGGAGACCTTCAGGACATCCGCAGGGTCGCCGCCGATTAGGTTCGCGAGTTCCTCGGCGTACTTCTCCGGCTGCGCTGCCGGGAGGTCGATCTTGTTCAGGACCGGAATGATCGTCAGATCGTTTTCCATGGCCAGGTACAGGTTCGCGAGGGTCTGTGCCTCGATGCCCTGCGCCGCGTCCACCAGGAGGATTGCTCCCTCACAGGCGGCCAGGGACCGGGAAACCTCGTACGTGAAGTCCACGTGGCCCGGGGTGTCGATCATGTTCAGTGCATAGGACTGCCCATCGAGCTCCCACGGCATGCGCACGGCCTGGGACTTGATGGTGATGCCGCGCTCACGCTCGATATCCATTCGGTCCAGGTACTGGGCCTTCATGTTCCGATGCTCAACCACGCCGGTCGACTGGAGCATGCGGTCGGCCAGGGTGGACTTGCCGTGGTCGATGTGGGCGATGATGCAGAAGTTTCTGATGATCGCCGGATCCGTCGCGGCAGGCACCGGCGAGAAGCGGGCCATAGGTGACACTGTGGCGGTTCCTTTACTGTTCCCGGGACTCTCCGACGCATCACGCGGGTGCGCGGGTATTCGGTGTTGGAGTCCCGGAGGGCTGATGAGTGTTCTTTCGAATTAACAGTCTCCCACGTTTGCCCGGCCGGGCAGGAACTTTGGCGCCGGCCGGTTTACTGCGCCGGGCGCATAACGTAGTGCCATGCCTTTTAACGCCCGCTCTATTGTGTCCCTTGCCCGTTCGGCGGCCCGCCTGCTCCGCCAGGTTTCCGCCGCGGGCAACCCGCCGCAGGACTCGCGCCCGGGCTCCCGCCCCGGCTCCGGAGCCGGGGCACGGACGCCGTCGCCGCGGACGCCGTCGCCCTCCCCCCGGCCAGCGGGCCGGCCGGGCAGCCGCGAAAAACAACGGTGCCGGTGACTATCAGGGCCCGCTGACCCCCGTCTACGCTCCGCAGCCCGACGGCGATCCCGATCCGGGTGAGGTTGTCTGGGCCTGGGTGCCCTATGAGGATGACCCGTCGCAGGGAAAGGACCGCCCGGTCCTGCTGGTCGGCCGGAACCGGGGGCTGCTGCTGGGGCTGATGATGACCAGCCGGGACCGGAACAATTCCCGGAGCGCCGATCCGCGCTACCTCGACGTCGGAACCGGTCCCTGGGACAGCAAGGGCCGCCCGAGCGAGGTGAAACTGGACCGCGTGCTGCAGTTGGAGCCGGGGGCTGTCCGCCGCGAAGGCGCCGTCATGGACGAGAACGTGTTCCGGCGGGTGGCAGCTGCCCTGGCCAAGCAGCGCCCGGCACGCTGAGGGTTGCGTTGGCGTACTCGCGGCCAATCTCTGCTAACATTTATTGCTGTGTGTCCGCGCAGGTCGACGGGCACTTCAGCACAGGCGCCACAAACGGTATCCCCACGCCACTCAGTCAATGCCTGGGCTGAAATTCCCTCACCGACCAAGTCCGCAATACAAAGAGAGTTTATAAGTGGCCAATATTAAGTCCCAGAAGAAGCGCATCCTCACCAACGAGAAGGCGCGTCAGCGTAACAACTCGGTGAAGTCCGAGCTGAAGACCGTCATCAGCAAGGTTGATGCCGCAGTCAAGGCCAGCGACAAGGACGCAGCAGCCGAAGCGCTGAAGACCGCCAGCCGCAAGCTGGACAAGGCCGTCAGCAAGGGCGTTATCCACAAGAACAACGCTGCCAACCGCAAGTCGGCCATCTCCAAGAAGGTCAGCGCGCTCTAAGCAGCAGCCAGTACAGACTTACATTTTCGGCCGGCCCCTTCGGGGACCGGCCGTTTTTGTTTTAACCCCGATCGTGCTGCCGCACAACGCCCTACCCAGGACACGCGCGTGCGGGCAGGTGCAGCGGCTCCCGGCTGAGGCCAACCCGGGCACCGTGGCCGACCAGTAGCGTCCGACGGCGCCCGCCTTGCTGCACGCCTACGCCCGGGGCCAAACCCGGGGACCGTGCCAGCCCGCGGGGGCTACCCGGACCCCTCCCCGTTGCGCCGCCCTACCGTCCGGAGGCCGCCAGGGCAATCACGGTGACGGCGCGTTCCACGGCATACACGGGATCGCGGCCGGCACCCTTGACCTGGGCGTCGGCTTCGGCGAGGGCCTGGACGGCTTCGATGAGGGATTCCGAGGTCCACCGCTGGGCATCCCGCCGGGCCTGGTCCACCTGCCAGGGCGCCATGCCGAGCTCCTTGGCCATGGAAGCGGAGGAGCCGCGCAGATTGGCCACGCGTGCCACTGCGCGTACCTTCATGGCCAGGGCACCGACCAGCGGGACCGGATCCACCCCGGTATCCAGGGCATGCCGCAGCATGGACAGTGCCTGCGCTGCCCGGCCGGCGAGAGCGGCATCCGCGACTTTAAAGGCGGTGGCCTCCACCCGGCCGCCGTAGTAGCGTTCCACGAGTTCCTCGCTGACCTCCCCGGTGGAGTCGCTGATCAGCTGCTGGCAGGCGGCTGCGAGTTCGGACAGTTTGGAGCCAACGGCGTTCACCAGTGCCCGGGCGGCAGCAGGGTCGATGCGGCGCCGGGCGGTGCGGAATTCAGAGGTGACAAAGTCGAGTTTTTCGGCGTCCTTCTTGAACGGCTGGCATTCCACCACGGGGGCGCCGGTTGCCTTCACGGCGTCCAGCAGCTTTTTACCCCGGTTGCCGCCGCTGTGGTGCAGCACCAGGACTGCGTCCGGGGACGGGTCCTTGAGATAGCCGAGGGTTTCGGTGAGGAAATCCTCGTTCATGGAGGCCAGGTTGACCGCCTCGATGAGTTTGGCTTCACCGAACAGTGAGGGACTCGATTGCAAGGTCAGTTCGCCGGAGATGTAGGCCGCGGCATCAAAATGCACCAGTTCGGTGTCGGGCTGCTTTTCCCGCAGCAGCGCGCGGATCCGGTCCCGCGCACGGGAGGCAAGGTGGTCCTCCGGGCCGACCAGCAGCACCACGGGGGCGGGCTCGACATCGTGCCAGGAGGCCGTCGCGGATGTCTTACCGGCGGAGGCTTTGCTGCCGGAGCTGCGCTTGGATGGGACGGCCGGATTCACAGCTGGATCTCCTGGGATAGTGCCGGCGGGCCGAGGCGGCAGGCCGAAGCGGGTTGAGCGGGGCAGCGCGTATCCGCAGCGCGGACCGGCCTACTCCAAGATTGCCATGCCGGCCGGGCCCCGCCAATTTTGCACCTGCCCGTGTTTGCCTCCGGCGGGCCTTGTCCCCCAGGAAAGGCAAGCTCCAGGACTCTTCCGTTTTTGCCGGTTGACCCGTCCCGGGTCTTTGCCGGTTCCTCGGCAAGGTCAATTATTCACCGCAACCCGCTGATTCGCAGGGTGTCCTCTTCCCGGGCCACCACTATGGTTCCAAGCACATCGGTCCGCACCACCGCTGTCCCGGAGCGTTCCAGCCCTTCAAGAATCTGTGGAGCGGGATGTCCATAGTCATTGTCCGCACCGACAGATATGACCGCCAGCGACGGACTCGTGGCACGCAGCCAGGCGTCCCCGCCGTTGCGGGCACCATGGTGGGGCACCTTCAGCACGTCCACTCCGGACCGCAGTCCAGGATGGGATGCCAGCACCGCTGCCGCGGCGTCTGTTTCTGCGTCCCCGGTCAGGAGAATCTTCAAAGGCTGTCCGGCGTCCGTGCCGACACTCAGCAACAGCACGGCACTGGCATTGTTCTCAGCGTCCTCCCCTGCAGCGGCCGGCGTGCCCGCGGGCGTGCCTGGTGGCCAGAGAACTTCCCAGCTCACATCCCCTGCACTGCCCGTCATTCCCGCCGTCAGCCGCGTGCGTGGCGCCGTTGACCCGGAGAGGGCATCCTCCAGGTCCCGGGGCAGCCCGGACCCCGCCGTGGAGTAGCCCACCTCCCGCACGGTCCGCCCGGAGATAACACCGGCGGACCCGCCGTAGTGGTCCAGATGTGCATGCGTAAGCACCAGCAGATCCACCTCCTGCACAGCCAGCCGGTCCAAACAGGCACCCATGGCAGCGGGTTCCCCGCCGGTATCCACAACAACGGCGCTGCCCGGTCCGGTGCGGACGGCCAGCCCGTCTCCCTGCCCCACGTCGCAGGCGGCCAGCACCCACTCAAGATTCGGGCCGGGCGACCCCTCCCCCGCGCTTCGGTGGGCGAGCACGGCCCCTATCGGCAGGACGAACACGACGGCAGCCCCTGCCACCGTCCAGCGGCCAACCTTCCCGCGTCCGCCCTTTCCCCGTTCCGCCCTTCCCCATTCCGCCCTCCAGAAACCCGTCCTCCAGGAGCCTGACGTCCACGGGCCACCATTCCGGTCCGGACGGCCCCGGTGCGGACGGCCCCGGTGCGGACGGTCCCGGGACAGGCGTCGGTTGCGGGACAGGTACAGGATGAGGGCGGCCGCTCCGGCCGCCGCCGCCCCCATCAGCACGAATCCCGGTCCGCCGGCGGGCCAGGGCTGCAGTGCGCCGGGTGCGGATTCGAAGGTCCGTGCGGTGCCGGCTACCCACCAGGCGCCTGCAGCCGGGACCGCCAGCGGCACCCCGGCCAGTTCAGGGGCTACGCCCACCACGGCAACGGCCAGCATGCCGATGACGGTCACTACCGGGACGACGGGTGCAGCCACCAGATTCGCGGGCACCGAATACACCGGCAGTTGCGGCTGCAGAAGGACCAGTACCGGAGCGCAGAACAGCTGAGCGGCGACCGGTACAGCCAGGGATGCCGCGAACCAGAGCGGGAGCCTGCGGGACAGCACCAGCACCAGGTGCGGCCCGAGAACCACCAGGCCCAGCGTGGCGCAGACCGAGAGGATGAACGCGTAGCTGGTGCACAGCCACGGGTCGATGGCCAGCAGGACGGTGATGGACAGGAGCAGCAGCGCCACCGGCAGGCGGCCCCGTCCGGAGAGAACCGCCAGAGTGCCCAGTCCGCCCATGACCGCTGCCCGCAACACGCTGGGATCGGGCCGGACGAGCAGGACAAACGCCGCCAGCCCGGCCAGCGCCAGCAGCACGGCCGCCGCGCGCGGCACGCGCACCGCCCGGGCGGCAAGGAAGATGAAAGCCAGCAGATACGAGCAGTTGGCCCCGGAAACCGCAGTCAGGTGGGTCAGTCCGGTGGCCTTCATCGCCTGACCTAGGTCCGGGTCCAACGTGCTGCGGTCGCCCAGCACCATTCCGGCTAACAGTCCGTCCACGGACACGCCGCGGTCCGCCGCCGCCTGCGCGAAGTCCACCCTTAGCTGCGCAGTAGCACCGTACCAGCCTCCGGCGGGGCGGATGTCCGGGGCCGCCGCGGCGCGCAGGAGCGCCAGATTCCGGTCGCCGGGCGGAAGCTTTTGCAGTGCCCCGGCACTGCTGAACCGATCGCCCCAATGGATGCCGGCATAGCCATCTCCACCGACCACCAGAATGGGTGCGGAGCTGCCAAAGCGCTTCCCGTCCGCCGTGGCGCTCTCAGCGACGGCGTCCACCAGATAGCGGGGCTTGCCGGAAAAGCGGTCCGGTGTGGCTGCCCGGGCATCGGAGACGGCACGGAACTCTCCTCGTATCGATTGCTCCGCGGCAATCGCCTCGCCCATCGGACCGTTGCTGCGCTCCGCCAAGGCACCGGCGGCCCCTGCACACACCAGTGCCACAGCTGCCAGGGGCACTGCCGTCCCCCTCAGCAGACCGGCGGGACGGCGCTGCCCCCGGACCGCCCTCAGCAGCAGCAGCAAGCCGATACTCAACGCAGCTACGATGCCGGCTGTCCACCATCCGGCAACCGGTGGAAGCCGGACCGCAAGGAAAGCAGCCGCCCACGCCGCCGCAGCTGTCGGCAACAGCCGCAATTCCCGCAGCGGTACGGGCTCCGCCGCCCCGGGCGTGGACCGCCGCCGGCTTGCCTCCCGGCGTACCTTCCGTCGGGCAGCCGGCTCCGGTAGCGGCATCTCCGCTTCCGGTGCAGCTGCACCGGGCACGGCGCCCCGGGCCGAGGAGACGTACCGGGCCCAGTTCCCCTGCTGACTCATAACCAGGCAGCTATACCGTCACGAGAGGCAGGAGCGCGGCCATCATGGCTTCACCGATGCCCGGCACAGCGTCCAGATCTTCGGGCCGGCTGAAGCTTCCGTGGGCGGAACGCCATTCAATGATCCGCTCCGCCAGGACCGGCCCCACCCGGGGAAGCGTTTGCAACTCGGTTGAGTCGGCGGTGTTCAGGTTGACCCTGCCCGAACCGGCGTCGGACCCGGCGGCGGAAGCCCCTGAAGCAGGCGCTCCGCCGCCTTCCCCGCTGACTCCGGCGAGAGGCGGGGCATTCTCACCGATCCTGGGAACCAGTACCATCGCACCGTCCTGCGCCGGGGCGGCCAGGTTCACGGCGGCGAGGTCCGCGTCCGCGGCCGTTCCGCCGGCGGCATCAACGGCGTCGACAATCCGGCTGCCCGGCGGCAGCCGAACAATACCGGGACGCTGCACGGCACCGGCGATGTGCACCACCACCGTGGCGGGGCCTGCTTCCCCTTCCCCCGCTCCCGGCGACGGGGCCGGGGCCGGGGAAGCCGGCTGGGAGCTACCCGCTGCGCCGGTGCTGGGAGCTCCCTCCGCATCCGCCGGGGCAGCGGAGGCTGGCGCGGAGAGCTCCACGCTGGCCGCGGGCGCAGGATCTGTGCCGCGGAGCAGCACAGCAGCCGCCGCGCATCCCAGCAGCAGACACACTGCCAGTACTGCAGCGGGCAGCGAAAGCGCCCATCGTCGGCGAAACCCGGGACGATCCGGGGACTCATCCTGCCCGGTGTCTGCGGTGCCGGCGGTGTCCCAACGATGCTGTGCCATCCGCCGAACCTAGCTGCACGCCTGGCGGTCCCTTCCCATCGGCCTGCGCCTGGTGGAGCGTGACACCCGGAGCGCTGCCTCCCGCCGCCGTGTGGAGGACAAGACCTCCCCGTGGATAAGACCGGGTGCAGAAGTTAGGACCGCGCGGAGGGTAAGCCGGTACGGAACATCCCGCCTGCTTACTTGAAGATGTTCTTTGATCCGGCATCCATAACAACCCGGCCGTTCTGCCAGGCGGGGCGGAATTCGCTCAAGGACTTCGAGTAGGTTTCCAGCGACTCGATAACGACGCCTTCGGGATTATTGCGGATAACGCCAATGGCGACCGTGAATACGCTCATTCGTTTCGAGGCATTTGCGGAATCGATAGTGACGCTGGTTCCGGAACCATTATCGATTCCCAGGGATACCCCGTACTTCCTGAAGGATCCCATTCCGTTGGACTGGGCCGAGTAAGCGATCGGAACGACCGCTTCGATCTCGTCCGTCAGCTTGATTTCGATGGTTTCCTGGGCTTTGCCGTTCTGCCCGCGGCCAACGTCCCCAAGATGGCGGACGGCACCGTTCAGGAGTTGCGGCGTGGGCTCGGGCTGGGCTTCGGACCCGAAGGTGGAACACACCAGTTCCGTGCCGTCCCTGAGGATGACCAGGGCGTAAAGATCATAGTCCGTATTCGACGACCATTCGCAGCGTGCCGTGATGACAGGTGTCTTGGTAATAGTGACCCGGTTTCCCTTTTCCAGGGAAATGCTGCCGGTCTTCTTTCCGAGATCAACGGTCGGCCCGGCCGCAGCACCGTCATTGTTCCTTCCAAAACCAAATGCCATAGCAATTGCGCCTTTCACGGAGGAGAGATTCGCAACACTATAACACCCGTGATTTACTCCGCTTCGCCCTTTCCGGACTCACCAGAGACGGCCGCCGATCCGGTCCCGGCATCAGACCCCGGCCCGGCATCAGGCCCCGACCCGGCAGCACCCTCGCCGGCCACCGCGACGGCCAAAACCCCCAGCCCGGCATGTGCGGCCAGGACTGCGGGAAGCGGACAGATCAGGATTTCCACCTCCGGTGCAGCGGCACCGATGATCCCGGCAAGCCGCTCCGCTTCAGCCGCATTCCCGAAGTGGTGCACCGCGGCCCGGACCTTTCCGGTACGCCCGGCGATGTCCTCCTGCACCAGTTCGGCCAGCCGCGCCAGCGCTTTCGGTGCGGTGCGGACGCGTTCGAGCGGAACCACCCGCCCGTCCCGGACGACCAGGATCGGCTTGACCGCGAAGAGTGTGCCCAGCCAGCCGGCGGCCGCGCCGATCCGGCCACCGCGCCGCAGCTGCTCCAGGCTGGGAACATAAAACAGGACATTCGCTTCCGCGCTGACCGCACGGGCGCAGGCCGCCACACCCTCCGCCCGGCTGCCGGCCCGGGAGCTCTCCGCGGCCGCAGCCACGGCAAACCCCAGCGCCATGGCCGCCGTCGCACTGTCGATGACCTCCACCGGGATGGAGGCGGATCGGGCGGCCAACCGAGCCGAATCCACAGTGCCGGACAGCTGGCCGGAAAGGTGGACGGACACCACGGAAGTGCAACCGGCCGCCGCCAGCTCCGCGTAGGCTGCCTCGAACCGGCCCGGCGCCGGGCGTGAGGTACGCACCTCATGGCCCTGTGCCAGGGCCATCGCCAGTGCCGGGATCAGGTCTTCGGAGCCTTCCCCGTAGATCTGGTCACCGATCATCACCGGCATCGGAACAACCCGCACGAACGCCGACACCTTCGCTGCGTCGGCCCAGCCCGCGGGCAGGGAGGCGGCCGAGTCGGTAACAATGCCCACGACCGGCCCGGAGGCGGCGGCGCTTGTCCGCTGCCGCCCCCTGGCCCGCACTGCGAGCCGTTCCAGCCAGTCCATGGTTCCGGTGCCTAGGCCGGAACGATGTTCACGAGTTTCGGCGCCCGGACAATAACGGTGCGGATGCCGCGTCCGTCCAGGGTGCGCTGCACGGCCTCGGAGGCCAGCGCAGCCTCGCGCAGGTCGTCCTCGGAAATGTCCGCGGCGACCTCGAGCCGGTCACGGACCTTGCCCTGGACCTGCACCACGGCGGTGACCGTGTCCTGTACCAGCAGCGTTTCATCCACCGTGGGCCAGCCGGCGTTCACCACGGAGGCGTCGCAGCCCAGCAGGTTCCACAGATCTTCGGCCGTGTATGGGGCGAACAGGCTCAGGATCACGGCTACCGCCTCGGCGGCTTCGCGGACTGCCGGGTCGGCACCGCCCACGCCGGAGTCGATGGCCTTGCGGGTGGCGTTGACCAGCTCCATCAGCTTGGCCACCACCACGTTGAACTTGTTGTTCTCCAGCAGCTCGGTGGCGTCGGCAACGGTCCGGTGCGTCAGGGCGCGCAGCTTTTTGTCGCCGCCGGTGAACGCGATGCCGGGTTCGCTGCTGACGTCCTGTCCGAGGCGCCAGGCGCGGGCCAGGAACTTCGCGGAGCCCGACGGCGAAACGTCAGCCCAGTCGACGTCGTCCTCCGGCGGGGACGCGAAGATCATGGTCAGGCGCACGGCGTCGACGCCGTACTTATCCAGCTGCTGGCCCAGGTCCACGCCGTTGCCCAGGGACTTGGACATGGCCTTACCGCCGTTGAGCACCTGGCCCTGGTTCAGCAGCGAGCTGAAGGGCTCGCTGGCCGGTAGCAGGCCCATGTCGTGAACCACCTTGGTGAAGAACCGTGCGTAGAGCAGGTGCAGGATGGCGTGTTCGACGCCGCCCACGTACTGGCCGACGGGCATCCAGTTCTTCGCAGCCTCGGGATCAAACGGGCCGTCGGTGAAGTGCGGGGAGACGAAGCGCATGAAGTACCAGGACGAGTCCACGAAGGTGTCCATGGTGTCGGTGTCACGTTTCGCCGGGCCGGCGCACTTCGGGCAGGAAACGTTGACCCAGTCCTCGGCGGAGGCCAGGGGCGAGGTGCCCTTCGGCGCCAGCGCCTCGCCCTTCAGCCCGGTGGGCAGGGTGACGGGCAGCTGGTCATCCGGAACCGGAACTTCGCCGCATTCGGCGCAGTGGATGATGGGGATGGGCGTGCCCCAGAACCGCTGGCGGGAGAGCAGCCAGTCACGCAGGCGGAAGTTTACGAACTTCTCCCCCGTGCCCTGCTCTTCCAGCATGGCGATAGCGGCCGGGATGGCCTCGGACTTGGGCAGCCCGTCCAGTGCGCCGGAGTTGATGAGGGTACCTTCACCGGTGGTGGCGACGCCGCTGACGGCGGGATCCTCTTCGCCGGTGTCCAGGACGGCCTTCACGGGCAGGTCGAAGGTCCTGGCGAAGTCCAGGTCGCGCTGGTCATGGGCCGGGACCGCCATGATGGCGCCGGTGCCGTAGTCGGCCAGCACATAGTCGGCTGCCCAGACGGGCAGCTTTTCGCCGTTAAGCGGGTTGACCGCGTAGCGGCCGGTGAAGACGCCGGTCTTGGTGCGTTCGGTGGACTGGCGTTCGATGTCCGAGAGTGCCTTGACCCGTTCGCGGTAGTCGGTCAGGGCGTCGCGGTTCGCGTCGGTGACCAGGTCCACGGCCAGCGGGGCGTCTGCCGCAACGACGAAGAAGGTGGCACCGGCCAGGGTGTCCGGCCGGGTGGTGAAAACGGTGACCTGTTCCTCCGGCTTGCCGTCGGCAGCTTCAATGACGAAGCGGACGTGGGCGCCTTCGGAGCGGCCGATCCAGTTCTTCTGCATGGCCAGCACACGCTCGGGCCAGTGGCCTTTGAGCTGCTCCATGTCATCCAGCAGGCGGTCCGCGTACTCGGTGATCTTGAAGTACCACTGGTTCAGGGACTTCTTGGTGACCTGGGTGCCGCAGCGTTCGCAGGCGCCGTTGACTACCTGCTCATTGGCCAGCACGGTCTGGTCCTTCGGGCACCAGTTGACCGGGGAGTTCTTCCGGTAGGCCAGGCCGCGCTCGTAGAAGCGCGTGAACAGCCACTGGGTCCAGCGGTAGTACTCCGGATCCGAGGTGTGGATGCGGCGGGACCAGTCAACGCTGATGGCGTAGCGCTTGAAGGATTCCGCCTGGGTTTCAATGTTGCGGTAGGTCCAGTCGCTGGGGTGCGCGTTGTTCTTGATCGCGGCGTTTTCCGCGGGCAGGCCGAAGGAATCCCAGCCGATCGGGTGCAGCACGTCGTAGCCGAGCTGGCGCCAGTAGCGTGCCACGACGTCGCCCATGGCGAACGCTTCGGCGTGGCCCATGTGCAGATCACCCGAGGGGTAAGGGAACATGTCCAGGACGTAGCGGCGCTCGCGCGAGCCGTCGTCGGCAGGGGCGAATACGCCTAGGTCCTCCCAGACCTTCGGCCATTTCTGCTCGATGGCCGCGAAACTGTAGACGGCCTCTTCCTGCTGATCAGTCTGTGACTGCGTGCTCACTATGCTTCGCCTCTGTCCTGAAAGAAAAATGTTGATCCGCGCATTCGGGCCCGTGTTTCGCCGACTCCGGAAAACCGGGTCCTCCCCAGACACACAAAAGCCCCTCGACAAGCAAGGGGCGGCCGCGCACAGACGGTGCGCGGCTAGCTAAGGAGGAGTACTACGCTCATTTCTCCACTTTACAACAGAGCGTGGGCTCCGGGAGCAGTGTTCAGCGGTGTGCCGCAGAGGGGAGGTCCGCCCGGCGGCGTATCTTTTCACCGGCTCCGTGCGTCTACCGGTTAAAAGACTCTGGCGCAGTGCCATTGTTGGTTCAGCACCGCCGGGGCGGTTGCGGAAAAGGAGCGGAGAAATGACGGTTGAGACAAACCCTGCAGGGACATTCGCGGGTAGCAAAGGCGACGGCGCGCCGCTGGGCGGGATTCCACGGGAGCTGCGGCAGGTCCGGCGTGATTTCCTGCTCGCGCTGGAGCCGGTACGTCCTTCCGTTTACCGGTACTGCCGAAGCCTGACCGGGACCGTTTGGGATGCGGAGGACCTGCTCCAGGAAACCCTGACCAAGGCACTGGCCGAGGCGTCCCAGCGGCACGAACCGATCCGGAACCCGCAGGCCTGGCTGATCCGGATTGCCACCAACACCTGGCTGGACACCGTCCGGCGCCGTGCAGGCAACACTGTGGCGGACTTCAGCGCGCCTGAGATGGACCGTGCCGACGACGGCGCCGCGGATCCGCTGACCGCCGTGGCTGTGGAAGCCGCCCTGCGCCGACTGGTGGATGTGCTGCCGCCGAAAGAGCGTGCGTGCGTGGTCCTCAAGGACGTCTTCGGCTATTCCCTGGCCGAAACCGTGGATGTCCTCGACACGAGTCCCGGGGCGGTGAAATCGGCCCTTCACCGCGGCCGAAACACCCTTGCTGCCGCCCAGACAGATCCGGCCCGTAACGCCTGTACTGCCGGTCCTGCCGCTGCACCGGCGTCCCGCCCCGGGCATGCCGAACTGCTGCGCAGGCTGGCGGACGCGTTCAATTCCTACGACATTGAGGCCATGGTCAGCCTCTTTCTGGCAAACGGCCGGACCGAGGTGGTGGGCAACGTCAGCGAAACCGGTCACGAGGAGATCCGTACCGGCTCTCTGGACCACACCTTCGGCCCGGAAGCGGCCGAGACCTACCGGGCCACCGTGCACGCGTTCGACGGCGAGGAAGTCATCCTGCTCTGGGAACGGCCCCGGGACACCCCGGACGCAGCGGAAGTCGTGGCCGACGTCGTCCGAATGCGCGCCGCCCACGGCATGGGCGAAAACCCGCTGATCCGCGAGCTGAAGTGGTACTACTTCTGCCCGGAACTGCTGGCAGAAGTGGCCGGTGGCCTGGGACTTCCATTCAAGACCAACGGCCTGTCCTACTTCTGACCGGGGCAGCCGCAGTGCCGGGGTAGCGTTTGTTCCCCGGCACTGCGGCTTCGTCTACCGGGGAACCCGCCTACCGCGCAGCCGCGTTCCGGCGCCCCCGGGCCTCCCGGGCTCGGCCGGCTTTTTGGGCTCCGCCGGCGTCCTGGGCTTCGCGTGCCGCCCGGAACGCCAGGAACGCTTCCCTGCCCGTGCGGCCGGGGGTATACCCGAACTCCTCTTTGAGCGCCGTGTTGTCCAGCACGGGCCGGTAGCGCAGGAACCGTACCCGTTCCGGGCCGTGCACCGTCAGCCGGAGCCTGCTGCCCAGCCAGAGCGCCGCCGCCAGCACGGGCGCCGGAACCGTGATGGTGCCCCGTCCCTGAAGCTGCGCGATCTCCCGGACCGTCAGTGCGCCGTCGCCGGCCACGTTATAGATCCCGCTGCGTCCGGTGACAGCGGCCTGCACCATCACCCCTGCAACGTCTTCGTCCCAGACGAAGACGAACGGTGACTCGCTGCCTGCCACGCGCAGCAGCCGCGGGGCGTCCAGCAGGGCGGTGATCTGGTTACGGACCCGCTCCCCCAGGATGGTGCCGATCCGGAAAACAGTCTGCTTCAGTTCCGGATGCTCGGCGCGGACCCGGGCCAGTTCCTCCTCCACCAGGCGTTTGTGCTGCGAATAGGCAAACTCGTCGTTCCCGCGGATCGGATCGGCCTCGGTCAGCCAGGGGGAATTGTCCGGGTGGTAGCCGTAGGCGGCCCCGGAGGAGGAAATGATGACGTGTTGAACGCCGGCGGCAATGCAGGCGGCCAGGACGTTGCGTGACCCTTCGACGTCCACGCGGTATTCCTGTTCGCGGGTGGTGGTTTTTCCGGGGTTCACAATGGCCGCCAGATGCACCACGGTGTCTATCCGGTGTTCTTCCAGCAGCCGGGCAACCTCCGGTGAGCAGACGTCCGCCAGTGCGTAGTCGACGTCGTCGAGCCGCCGTTCCGGAGCCGGTTCGCGGATGTCGAGGCTGAGCACATGGGTGATGTCCGGGTGGCCTGCCAGCCGGCCCACCACGGCGCTGCCCAGGAAACCGTTGCCGCCCGTCACGCAGACGCGGGTCATCGGTCGGCTCCGTTCGTTGCCGCGGCAGGCGGTTCGGCTGCGGGCGGTTCGGCCGACGGCGGCCGGGCAGCGGATCTGCCTGCCCGGGCGTCCCGGCGCCGCCACCAGGCGGCCAGCAGGAGACCGGCCAGGATGTCCCAGATGCCCCACCACGCAGCAACCATGGCCATACCGCCCAGACCCGCGAAGAAGGTCAGGGTCAGGCCCAGCCCCAGGCCCGTATTCCGGGCACCGACTTCGAAGGCGAAGGCCCGTCGGCTGGGCTCGTCGAGCCGGACTGCCGCCGCGGTCCAATAGCCCACGGCCAAGGCTACGGCGTCGTGCAGCAGTACCACCAGGAAGATCGTGCCCAGGTGTTCGCGCAGCGGCCCGAGGTTGCTCGCCGTGCCCGAGACGATGAAGACCAGCAGGGCGATCAGGCCAATGCGCTGGACCCAGGGCCGCACCTTGTCGGTGAGGCGGGGGAAACGCCGGGCCAGCGGCATCCCGAGCGCGAAGGGAAGCCCGATGATCAGCAGGACCTGGATCAGCATTTCCCACCGGTCCAGCGAGAATTCCCGCATCAGGGATTCGGTGCCGGGGTTCAGCCGTGCCCACAGGGCTACGTTCAACGGCATCACCGCGATGGCCACCAGGTTGGACACGGCAGTCATGGATGCCGAGAGCGCCACGTTGCCGTGGGCCCGGTGCGTCAGGACGTTGGAGATTCCGCCGGGCGGGCAGCATGCCACCAGGATCATGCCCAGCGCGATCGACGCCGGCACGTTCAGCAGCAGCGCCAGCCCCACAGTGACGGCGGGCAGCACCAGGTACTGGGCGGCTATGCCCACGAGTACCGCCTTCGGGCTGCGCAGCACGGTCCGGAAATCGGCCGGCCGGACTTCCAGGGCGATGCCGAGGATGATGACCGCCAGGACCACGTTCAGGATCACCAGGGATCCCGGGGTGAAATTCAGAACGACGTCGTCAATGGACATCAGGCACTCACCGTCTCCCGTGCCGCGGCGTCCGACGGCGCAGCCAACTGCTGCAGGTGGGCGTCCAGCTCGGCCCGGTACGCGTCTTTGTTGACGTAGTAGCTCATCCGGTCAAGGCCGAGATAGCGGTACCCGCCGGTGACGTCCGGGCTTGGCCCGGCAATGCGTAGGGTGAACTGCTCCGCCGACGCCGGGGCGTCGCGTTGGGCGGCAAGATAGGCAGCGGCGAGCTGGGCCTGCCGGAACCGGCCTTCCCAGCCCAGGCCGGAGGCTTCCACCATGCCGATCACCAGCAGGTTGGGTGCCTGCCGGCTGAAGATGTTCAGGTACAGCGACGGTGACGGGCCGGTCCAGCCCAGCAGTTCAGGAGCAAGGAAGGGATAGTCCAGCACATACCCCGTGGACAGCAGGATCAGGTCGTACTCCCCCGACGTGCCGTCCTGGAAATGCACCGTGTGCCCGTCCAGCCGGTCTATGTCCGCCCGGACCCGGAGATCGCCGTGTCCCAGGTGGTGCAGCACCAGGGAGTTCACCACGGGGTGCGACTCGTAGATACGGTAGTCCGGCTTCGGGAATCCGAACCGCTGCGGGTCGCCGGTGAACATCCGCAGGAGCCGCTTGTCGAGGAACTGCTTCAACGGGCGCGGCAGCGGGCGGCCCTGGTTGAGGGTGTCCGTGGGGCGGCCGAAAACATACTTGGGCACAAAGTAGTACCCGCGGCGGACACTGATATCCACGGCCGCGGCATGATGCACGGCGTCCACGGCTATATCGCAGCCGCTGTTGCCCGCACCCACTATCAGGACGCGCTTGCCGGCCAGTTCCCGGGCGTTCTTGTAGCGGGCGGAGTGGCGGATTTCGCCGGCAAAATGTCCCTTGAAGGAGGGAACGAACGGCTCATGCAGGGTGCCGGAGGCGACCATCACAGCGCTGAAGGTGCCGGTTCCGGATCCTTCGGGGCCATTCCAGCTGACGGTCCAGGTTTCCCCTGACGGGACCGCCGACGTGACCGTGGTGGCGAACCGGATGCGGTGGGTCAGCCCGAAGTGCTTCGCATAGTCCGTGAAGTAGGCCTGGAGGTGACGGTGCCCGGGATAGTCCGGTGTCCCCTCCGGCATCGGGAACTCACTGAACTGCGTGGTGGACTTGGAGGAGATCAGGTGCGCTGACTCGTAGACGGTACTGGCCGGGTTGTCGATGTTCCACAGCCCGCCCACCTCGGTGTGCTGTTCAAAGCCCACGAAGTCCAGTCCCTGTTTTGCCAGTGCACGCATGGCTGCGAGCCCGCTGGGCCCGGCGCCGATAACGGCGACGGGAAGCGCCGTAGGTGTTGTATTTGATTCGGAAGACACTTCTACCTGTTTCTGTGATCTGCATCACCATTGATGCTGACCGAACGCTACCGAACCTGTCCCGGGGCCGCCAACCGACGCGCCGATTGTGACGGACCGCCCCTGGACGCAGAATGCCCCGGCGGATATCCGCCGGGGCATTCTGCGTCCGCCTGCCGCCGTCCGGCGCAGGCTAGGACCGTGCGTTACTGAACGTCCTCATCAACCCAGTCGAAGGTCTTGGTGACTGCCTTCTTCCACAGGCGCATCTGGCGCTCCTGTTCGGAGGCTTCCATCTGCGGGCTCCAGCGCTTGCCTTCATCCCAGTTCCGGGCCAGCTCATCGGTGTCATTCCAGAATCCGACAGCCAGGCCGGCAGCGTAGGCGGCACCCAGGGCGGTGGTCTCGATGACCTTCGGGCGGACAACGTCCACACCGAGGATGTCGGCCTGGAACTGCATGAGCTCGTCGTTGGCCACCATGCCGCCGTCAACGCGCAGCTCGGTCAGCGGCACGCCGGAGTCGGCGTTCACGGCATCAAGGACCTCGCGGGTCTGGAAGGCGGTGGCCTCCAGCGCAGCGCGTGCAATGTGGTTCTTGTTCACGTAACGGGTCAGGCCGACGATGGCACCGCGGGCGTCGGAACGCCAGTACGGCGCAAAGAGGCCGGAGAATGCCGGAACGATGTAAACGCCGCCGTTATCCTCCACCTTGCGGGCCAGCTCCTCGATTTCCGGGGCGCTGTCGATCATGCCCAGGTTGTCCCGCAGCCACTGGATCAGGGAACCGGTGACGGCAATGGAGCCTTCCAGGGCGTAGACCGGCTTGGCGTCACCCAGCTGGTAGGCAACGGTGGTGATCAGCCCGTTCTCGGAACGGACAATCTCCTCGCCGGTGTTGAAGATCAGGAAGCAGCCCGTGCCGTAGGTGTTCTTGGCGGCACCCTTGGCGAAGGCCGCCTGGCCGAAGGTCGCGGCCTGCTGGTCACCCAGGATGCCGGCGACCGGGGTTTCGCGCAGCAGCTGCGAACCGGCAACCTGGCCGTAAACCTCGGAGGAGGAACGGATTTCCGGCATCATGGACTTCGGAACACCGAATTCCTTGAGGATCTCGTCATCCCAGGTCAGCGTCTCGAGGTTCATGAACAGCGTGCGGGAAGCGTTGGTCACATCGGTGATGTGGACGCCGCCGTCGGGGCCGCCGGTCAGGTTCCAGACGATCCAGGAATCGGTGTTGCCGAAGATGAGGTCCCCCGCCTCGGCCCGCTCGCGGGCCCCTTCGACATTGTCCAGGATCCACTTGATCTTCGTGCCGGAGAAGTACGTTGCCAGCGGCAGGCCGACGGTGCCCTTGAAGCGGTCCAGGCCGCCTTCCTTGGCCAGTTCGTTGACGATCGGCTGCGTCCGCGTGTCCTGCCAGACGATCGCGTTGTAGACCGGCTCGCCCGTCTTGCGGTCCCAGACAACGGCGGTCTCGCGCTGGTTGGTGATGCCCACCGCTGCGATATCGTGCCGGGTCAGGTTGGCCTTGGACAGTGCGGTGCCGACGACCTCGCGCACGTTGGTCCAGATCTCCTGCGGATCGTGCTCGACCCATCCCGCATGCGGGAAGATCTGCTCGTGTTCCTTCTGCCCGGTGGAGACGATGCTTCCGTCGTGGTCGAACACGATAGCCCGGCTGCTGGTAGTGCCCTGGTCGATGGCGATGATGTACCTGGGATTGTCAGGCATTGGTTCTGCTCCTTGAATGGGGGTTTAGACGTGTGGCCGGGCTACGGCCGGGAGAGTTACAGCGGAAGGGCCGGAAGGGGAATCTGAGCCCCCAGCAGACCGCCCAGGGCGCCGCCGATGAGCGGACCGACAACCGGAACCCAGGAGTAGGACCAGTCGCTGTTGCCCTTGTTGCGGATGGGCAGCAGGGCGTGGACGATGCGGGGTCCGAGGTCACGTGCCGGGTTGATGGCGTAGCCGGTGGGGCCGCCGAGGGAGGCACCGATACCGAGAACGACCAGCGCAACGGCCAGCGGGCCCAGGCCCGACGGGGTACCGGCAAAGGCGACGATGGTGAAGACGAGGACAAAGGTGCCCACGACCTCGGTCACGACGTTCCAGCCGTAGGAACGGATGGCCGGACCGGTCGAGAAGACGCCCAGGATGTTGGCGGCGTCGGGTTCGTCGTCGAACTGCTTTTTGTAAGCGAGCCAGGCAACAAAGGCGCCGATCATCGCGCCGACCATCTGTCCGGCGAAGTACACCAGCGTTGCGGCGAAGGAAACTTCGACTCCGGGGGCATACTCATCGGCGCCGCTGGCCCACAGGCCCACGGTCACGGCGGGGTTGATGTGCGCGCCTGAAAGAGCGGCAGCGTAAACACCGGCAAACACACCGATTGCCCAGCCCCAGTTGACCATCAGGAAGCCGCCGCCGGCTCCCTTCGTCTTGGCCAGCGCCACGTTGGCAACAACGCCGCAGCCAAGAATGATGAGAATGGCGGTACCCGCCAACTCACTAATGAAAACTTCACCCAGAGTCACCATCGACTCCTCCGATCATTCGTATCTGTCAACAACCCAAGCGGGAGTGCGGACTCTTGGTTTCTATGCAACCAATCTTTTGCAAGAAGCGCCATCACCTTAGCCGACCTGTTTGTCGGGGCGCCAATCTTATGGGAATGAAACAGGTAGTCAGTGCGGGATTTCAGCGTGACGCCGGTACGTCGGTAAAGTCGTCCTATGCAGCCGGCACCCAAAATCCCGCTCAATAACGGCGTCCTCATGGACCAGGTCGGCTTCGGCACCTACAAAGTCCCCTCCCAGGACGCCGCCGGACTGTGCAGTGAGGCCCTCACCGCCGGGTACCGCCATGTGGACACGGCGGCGCTGTACGGCAACGAAGCAGGCGTGGGCGAGGCGGTCCGCGCGTTCGTCGCCGGCGGGGGTGCCGATCGGAGCGATGTTTTTGTCACCTCCAAGGTCTGGAATACGGACCAGGGCTACGACAGCACGCTGCGGGCCTTCGATGCTTCGATGTCCCTGCTGGGCCTGGACTACTTGGATCTCTACCTCATCCACTGGCCCTGCCCCCAGCGCGGCGAGTATGTGAACACGTACCGGGCCTTGGAGGAGCTCTATTCCTCCGGCCGGGTCCGCGCCATCGGCGTCTCCAACTTCCAGCCCGCCCACCTTGAGCAGCTGCTGGAGGCAACCGGTGTTGTTCCGGCGGTAAACCAGATTGAACTTCATCCCTGGCTGCAGCAGGACGAGCTGCGCAGCCTGCACCGGCGCCTGGGCATTCAGACGGTGGCGTGGAGCCCGCTGGGCCGCGGAGCCGTCCTTGAAGATCCGGTGGTTCTGCGGATCGCGGCGGAGTTGGGCCGCACCCCTGCCCAGGTGATCCTGCGCTGGCACGTGGATGCGGGAAACGTAGTGATCCCCAAGGCCAGCACGCCGGAGCGGATCGCGGGCAACCTGGATCTTTTCTCCTTCGAACTCTCCGATGACCAGCGAGCCGCCATTGACGGGCTGGACCGGGGGCAGCGCTCCGGATCCCACCCGGACGAGGTCAACTGATGCCGGGCACCATGGCGGACCCGGCGTCGTCCGCCGTGCCCGTGCCGCTCTCACGGACCGCTGTGGTCCGCTCCATCACGGTTGCGGGAACGGCGCAGCGGTGCTGGGACTTCGCTCCGGCGGAGACGCGCGCCGCGGACAGCACCGACGACGACGGACTTCCGGCGATCTTTATGGTCCACGGCTTCCGGGGGGACCACCACGGCCTGCTCCGTATCGTCGAGGCCCTCCCCCGCCACCGCGTGCTCGTGCCCGATCTGCCCGGCTTCGGCGAAGGCAGCCCGCTGCCGGGGCGGCATGATGTGCCTGCCTATGCCGGCTTTGTCCGCACGGCCATGGCCGAACTGGGCCTCGGCTCGGACACAGTCCTGCTGGGACACTCGTTCGGGTCCATCATTGCCTCCCGGGTTGCCGCTGAGTCCCCGGAACTGATCAGTGAGCTGGTACTGGTCAACCCCATCTGCGAGCCCGCCCTGGAAGGGCCGAAGGCCATTACCAGCAAGGCCGCGGAACTGTATTACCGGGCCGCTGCCGCGTTGCCGGAGAAACCCGGCATGGCTCTCCTGCGCAGTCCGCTGATTGTCCGCGGCATGAGCATGCTGATGGCCAAGACCAAAGACCCGCAGCTGCGCCGGTGGATCCACGGCCAGCACGACGCCTACTTCAGCGCCTTCGCCAACCGCACCGTGGTTCTTGACGCCTTCCGGGCATCCATCTCCGAGACGGTGCGGGACGTGGCAGCCCGGCTTTCCATGCCCGTTCTGCTGGTGGCCGCCGAACTGGATGACATCGGTTCGGTTCGGGGCCAGCAGCATCTGGCCCGGACTGTCCCGGATGCCGAACTGGTCATGCTCTCCGGTGTGGGGCACCTGGTGCATTACGAAAAGCCGGCCGAGGCGGCGGCAGCCATTGAGGATTTCCTGGACCGGAGGCATTCATGAGGATGCGGCTGGCAGTGGATGCCAGGTTCACCCGCACCGACCACCATGACGGCATCAGCCGGTATGGCGCCAGCCTGATCCAGGCGGTCAGTGAGCATGCCGACGTGCTGATGCTGATTTCGGACGAGCGCCAGCTCGCCCTGCTGCCGGACCTGCCGTGGGTGAAGATCAACAGCCCGCTCTCTCCAGCCGAGTTGTTCGTTGCCTTCCGGATTAACCGGCTGGCGGCCGACGCCGTTTTTTCACCGATGCAGACCATGGGCAGCTGGGGGCGCAGGTACCCGTTGATCCTCACCCTGCACGATCTGATCTACTACCAGAACCCCACACCGCCGGGGTTCCTGCCGCTGCCCGTGCGCGGTCTGTGGCGGCTGTACCACCTGGCGTACTGGCCGCAGCGGCTGCTGCTGAACCGTGCGGACGTGGTGGCCACTATCAGCGAAACCACCCGCGGGCTGATGGCCCGGCACCGGCTCACCCGGCGCCCGGTCCGGATGGTGGCCAACGCCCCGCAGGAGGGTTCGACGCCGAGGGAACCGGATGTTCCGGCGGAACCGTCCCTGTTGTACATGGGCTCCTTCATGCCGTACAAAAACGTAGAGACCGTGATTCGGGGGATGGAGCAGCTGCCCGGATTCACGCTGCACCTGCTCAGCCGGATCAGCGATGATCGGCGCGCTGAGCTGGAGGCACTTGTGCCGGACGGTGCCGCCGTCCGGTTCCACAACGGCGTCAGCGATGAGGAATACGACCGGTTGCTGCGGCGCGCAACGGCCCTGGTCACCCTGTCCAAGGCCGAGGGCTACGGGCTGCCGGTCATCGAAGCGATGGCGGTGGGCACCCCCGTGGTCGCCAGCGATATTCCGATTTTCCGCGAGGTTTCCGGCGGCGCTGCACTGCTGGTTGATCCGGACTCCCCCACCGAATTCGCCGACGCCGTGCGCGCCCTGGCTGAACCGGACCGGTGGCGGAAGGCCTCCGAGGCGGGGGTCCGCCGCGCGGCCGACTACGGCTGGGATGTCTCTGCCCGCCAGCTGATGGCAGCGGCCGGGGAGGCTGTGCGCCTGTTCCCCGGCCGCCGCCGTCGTCGTCCGTAGTTAGCCGCAGTACTACTGCTGCGTCAGCCCACGTTCACGATCATCTTGCCCTTGTTGGCGCCCTTCATCAGGTCGATGAAGGCCTGGGGGGCGTTTTCCAAGCCTTCGACGAAAGTCTCGTCATAGCTGACCGTGCCTTCGCGCAGCCACTGGGCCATCCGGGCATTGAACTCGTCCACATACTGGCTGTAGCTGCCGACGAGGAAGCCACGCAGGGTGATTTCCTTGCCGATGGCAAGGGCCAGATTGCGCGGGCCGGACGCGGCACCCTTGTCGTTGTAGACGGAAATGGCACCGCACATCGCGACCCGGCCGCCCCTGTTCATCACCGAAAGCGCCGCTTCCAGGTGCTCGCCTCCGACGTTGTCAAAGTAGACGTCGATGCCGTCCGCGCCGGCAGCCTTTTTCAGGGAGTCCTTCACCGGGCCATCGTGGTAGTTGAAGGCTTCGTCGAACCCGAGATCCAGCAGCCGCTGGACTTTCTCCGCCGATCCGGCACTGCCGATAACCTTCTTGGCGCCCATGACCTTGGCAATCTGGCCCACCAGTGAGCCCACGGCACCGGCCGCACCGGAGACGAACACCACGTCCCCTTCGCGGAACTCCGCAACCTTGATCAGGCCGCTGTAGGCCGTCTCCCCCGGCATGCCGAGCACGCCCAGGTACGCACTGGCCGGGGCCAGATCGGTATCAATCACACGTGCCCGGCGTCCATCCAGGACCGCGTACTCGCGCCAGCCAAGCCAGTGGACCACCTTGTCGCCCGGCTTGTGCGCGTCGGAGCGGGATTCCACCACTTCACCGACGGCGCCGCCTTCAAGCGCGGCATCGAGCTTGAAGGGCGGAACGTAGGACTTCACGTCATTCATGCGCCCGCGCATGTAGGGGTCCACGGACATGTGCAGGTTGCGGACCAGGACCTGGCCGTCCTGCAGTTCGGGTATCGGCACCTCCGCCAGCCGGAAGTTCTCCTCAGCCGGCCAGCCTTCGGGACGGGAAGCAAGCTGGATTTCGCGGCCGGTTTGGGGATGGTTGCTCATCAAAACACACCTATCTGTCGGGATCGATCGGGAAACTTACTGGTCGCCTTTGACCACGGACCCGCGCAGTGCCGCATTGACCTTGGCCAGGGTGTCCTGGAGGCTGCGCAGCTCCTCCGGGTCCAGGCCCGCGGACGCGGCCACACGGTCAGGGAGGTCACGGGATTTCTGCTCGAGGGCACGTCCGGTGTCCGTGAGGAAGACATGGACCCGCCGCTCGTCTTCGACGGCGCGGCGGCGCTGCAGCAGCTGCGCTGCTTCCAGGCGCTTAAGCAGCGGAGACAGCGTGCCGGAGTCGAGTTCCAGGGAGTGCCCCAGATCGCTCACACTCTGGCCGTCCTGTTCCCAGAGCAGCGTCATCACCAGGAACTGCGGGTAGGTCAGGTTCAGTTCCTCAAGCATCGGGCGGTACAACGCAGTGGCCGCCCGGGAGGCGGAGTACAGCGAAAAACACACCTGGCGCTGCAGCGATTCGTTCATCCGGCCACCCTAGGGCACGATTCAATTGTGCACAACCAAACCCGGATCGGGGCAGCGTGTCCTACGGTCCCCGCCAGGTCCCGCCACTAGGCTGGCCCCCATGTACGAAGACCCGGCTCCGCCCGATTACCGCCGCACCGCCCGCCGCCTCCCCTGGGACCGGCTGCCGGCCGCCGTCCGCGATGCCATTGCTGCGTCCCTGGGCGGCGCGGTATCACTCGTGGAACCGGCCGGGGGCGGATTCACGCCAGGCTTCGCCGCCGTGCTGGGAAACGGACACGGGGACCGCATCTTCGCCAAGGCCGCCGCGGCGACAGACAGCTTCATCTACCCCTCCTATCTCCGCGAATCCCAGGTGGTGCCGCTGATGCACCCCGGCATGCCCATGCCGGCCCTGCGCAGCGCCGAACGGCTGACGGTTGACGGCACGGACTGGCAGGTGCTGGTGTACGAGGCCGTCCCGGGGCGGATGCCCGGCCAGCCCTGGACCGAAGCCGATGTTGCCGCCGTGGAATCCGCCTGCGTCACGTCCGCAGCGCTGCTGGCGGACTTCCCCCGGGCCGAAGGCGGCACATCGGTGGCGGAGGATATGGCCCTGATACCGAGCCGGTTCGCACCGGTGGCCGACGGCGGTGAGCCCCCGTGGTTCCTGCCCGGGCTCAGCGCGGAGGAGGCCCGCGGCTTCCAGGCCGCACTGGAACTGTGCCCCGAGGCCCTGGCGGGTGACGCCGTCATCCACGGCGACCTGCGCGCCGACAACATCCTCATCAGCCGCGGCCAGGCACTGTTCTGCGACTGGAACTTCCTGGGGACCGGCGCGGCCTGGATCGATTGGGCGGGGGTGCTGCCCTACGTCCGGCCGGACGGCATCGACGCCGACGCCTGGCTGCGCCGGTCCGTCCTCACCCGGGACGTGCCGGACGCCTATATCGATGCCTTGCTGGCAGCACTGCTGAACTACATGATCCATTGGGGCAGCCAGCCCGACGTCGAAGCGAGCCCCGTCCTGCGGATCCACGGGCGGTACACGGCCCGGCTGGTGTACGACTGGCTGGCCCACCGGGCACGCCCGCTTCGCCGTTCCACCCTTACCTGCAGTACCTCCAACGCCTAACATGCCGAAGCAGCGGGAAATGCCGCCTGATCCGAAGCACGGCTGCACCCGCCACTTCAGCTGAGGGAGCCCCAGTGAGACTCGGACCGCATCTGCACCGCATCGGCAACGACATAGTGGCTGCCTATCTGGTGGACACGGAGGACGGCGTTACCGTCGTAGACAGCGGGCTGCCCGGGCACTGGCGTGATCTGCTTACCGAACTGCAGGCGATGGGCCGCTCCCTTGGCGATGTACGCGGTGCAGTCCTGACACACGGGGACAGCGACCATATCGGCTTCGCCGAAAGACTGTGCAGGGAGACCGGGGTGCCGGTCTACCTGCACTCGCTCGATGCGGCCCGGGCGCGCGGCAGCAGCAAGCCCAAAGTCGCCATGGGTTCCCTACAACCCCTCCCGCTGATGCAGTTCCTCCTTTACGGGCTCCGGAAGCGCGGCTGGCGCCCGGAATACCTCACAGAGGTTACCGAGGTCGCTGACGGAGACGTTCTCCCGCTGCCCGGGGCGCCCCGGGTCATCGCCCTGCCCGGCCACTCCCCGGGCAGCATTGCCGTCCACGTACCGCGCGCCAACGCCGTCTTCGTTGGGGATGCGCTGACCACGCGCAGCGTGCTGACCGGCCGGACGGGCATTCAGCCGGCACCGTTCACCGATGACCCCTCGGCGGCCCTTGAGTCCCTGGGCCGCCTGGCGGGAGTGGAGGCCGGCTGGGTGCTGCCGGGACACGGCGCCCCGTGGCGTGGAAATCCCGGAGATGTACAGGACCTTGTCCGCCGGGCAGGCGAACAACATCCACCGCGAAAAAAGTAGTTGGCACTCACCCACCGAGAGTGCTAATCTGCTGCCGGAAGTTGAGTGGTACCGACTCAACTTTGGAACAATCGCCACAACAACGCTTGTCACAAGCGATCGAATGGAGGAGTTGATACGACATGGCTATGAAGTTTGATCCGTTCCAGGAACTCGACCGGATGGCACAGGCCCTGCGGGGCGAAGGCACCCTGCGCGGTATGCCGATGGATCTCTACCGGCAGGGCGACCACTACATCCTGGCCGCCGACCTGCCGGGCATCGATCCCGGTTCCATCGATGTCGACATTGACGGCCAGCTGCTGACCATCCGCGCCCAGCGCACCCTGCACGGCGCCGAGGGCGTCAAGTGGCTCACCCGTGAACGGGAAAGCGGCTCCTTCCTGCGCCAGCTGAACCTGGGCCAGGGCCTCGACACCGAGAGGATCTCCGCCAGCTACGAGAACGGTGTCCTGAGCGTCACCATTCCGGTCAGCGAAAAAGCCAAGCCGCGGAAGATCGCGGTGCAGGCGGCGCCGGCAGACGGCTCGGCAATCACGCAGGACAGCCAGTCCGAGCGTGAGGCCGTGTCCGCGTAGCGAAACAAACGGACGTAGCGCAACAAGCGGCACCAACGGGGTCCGGGATGCTTCCCGGGCCCCGTTGGCGTCTGCGCGCATCAGGTGGTCAAGGTCACCGGCGGCGGATTCGGAGGCGGCAGCTTCCCGGCGCGATACTGGGGATTAACCGATTTTTTCTTCGCAGGAAAGAGGGATTACCGGTGCGAATTCCTACCATCAACCACCGCGGCTGGATGATCCACGGCGTGCCCCGCGGACTCCTGGGCAGGCTCTCCCGGCTGGGCAGCGTTGCACAGCTTTCACTGCTCTCCCTGCTGGGCGCTTCGGCGGTGCTGCTCGAGCTCCTGTAGCGCGCGCAGCGGACCTACAGCACGTCGGTCCCGTCCACCCGCACATAGACCGGATCTCCGGTACGCCGAGCCGATGCGGCCGCCTTCGTGGAACGCAGGGCAGCCGTGACGGCCGGTGCCGCGGCATAGGGAAAGAACAGCAGTGTCCGGAACCGCCCGCCGGCACCGCCTAACTGGCCGTCCCGGACCTCCTTGGCGCCTGCTCCCGCCGCTGCGGTTTCTTCCACCGGTGCCGGACCCACGGTGCGGGTACCTTCCGGCAGGTCCAGCCGGACAATAAAGGCATCCAGGCCTTCCCTGGAGCCTGTGAGCTCGGCATAACGCACGGCAGGCGGCAACCCGAGTTCTCGCCGCAGCTCCAACTCCCGCTCGGCTGCTCCTGCGGGGTCCCAGCGCAGCAGATGTCCCACGGTGGTGCTGTCATCTGCGGTGACCACCACCAGCCCCTTTTCAGTTGCCGGGCGCACAAGTGCCGCCGCGCTGAACCAGCGCCGCAGCGTATCCTCACCGGCCCGCAGGGATTCCCGGGACAGCATCGCATTGCCGTCCAGCAGGATGGCCGCCGCGTATCCTCCCGCCGCCACCGGCTCCGCACCTGGAGTGGCCACCACCAGTGCAGGGGCATCGGGAATCTCGGCACGGATGTGGTCCCCGGCGGACGAGATCACCGTGGTGGAGGGAAAGGCCCGGCCAAGTTCCTCGGCTGTGCGCCCGGCTCCGGCAGTGGAGCCGCGCAGGTGGACTCCCCCGCAGTTGCTGCAGTGCCACATCGGCTCGGGCCGGCCGCACCAGCGGCAGCCGGGGGTGCCGTTGCGGCTGGCCAGTCCGAGCGGACCCGAGCAGTTCCGGCACCGGGCGGGTTCCCGGCAGTCCTGACAGGACAGTGCCGGTGAGAATCCGGTGCGGGCCACCTGCACCAGTACCGGCCCGCGGGTCAGCCCGTCCTGGGCCGCCTTCCAAGCGGTGTGCGGTATCCGTGCCCTGGCCGCCAGCGGGTCCCGCTCCATGGTGAAGGAATCAGCGGTGCTCACCACCCGGGGCGCAGAAGCACGGACCGTGGAGCGTTCCGCGGCGATGCCCGCCGCCCATCCGCTCGCTACCAGCCGCTGCGCCTCCGTACTGCGCGAATGGGACGCCAGGAGCAGTGCCGCTGCTTCCAGTTCAGCCCGCAGCAACAGGACATCGCGGGCGTGCTGATACGGCGCCCGCTGTTCGGCGTGCAGGTCATCGGCATCATCCCAGATCACTGCCAGTCCCAGATCCGCCACCGGCGCGTACGCGGCCGATCGGGTGCCGATGGCCACGCGGACATCCCCGTGCAGCAGCTGCAGGAAATTCCGGTACCGCGGGGTAGGACCGTCTTCGGCAGTCAGGCGGACGAAAGCATCCGCGCCGATGCGGGCCGTGAGTGCTGCCTGCACCCGGGCGAGATCCTTGTTGTCGGGTACCACCACCACGGCACCCCGTCCTGAGATCAGGGTGGACCGGACTGCTTCGGCCACTTCCGCCGGCCAGTCGCGCGGTCCGTAGCCGCCCAGCGAAGACAACACAGCCCGAGGACTGTGGCCTGCGGCGAGATGGGTGAGGAAACGCGGCCCGTGCGGATACCGGGCGAACGGGTTCACGCCGGCGCCCTCCGGGCCGGGCGCGGCAGTTGCCGCCACGGCGGAAGCGTCGGTTCCGTCGGGGGTACCTGCCGCGGCGGTGCTTTTCGGAAGCTTTGCGGCAGCCCGCGCCTCGGCGGTGAACTCTTTGTCCACCCGGGCGGCACGCGGCGGGATGGCCACCCGCAGCACATCATGCACGGTGCCGGCGTAGCGGGCGGCAACGGCCTCGGCGAGGCGCAGGATCCGGGGCGTGAGCACCGGCTGGGGAGAGATCACCTTGCCCAGCGGCATCAGCCGGGCGGCGGTATCCGCCTCAGCGGTACGTTCGGTGATGAAGCCCGGCAGTTCCTGTCCGCCGAAACGGACTTTGACCCGGGCCCCCGGCACCGCGTCCCCGTCGAGTTCAGCAGGGACCAGATAGTCGAAGGGCCGGTCCAGGTGGGGCAGCGGCGAGTCCAGCAGCACCCGGGCAATCGGCAGTGCGGACGCCGGCTGGGTCTTGCCCACTGGCTTGGCGGACGGCGCGAAGCCGTGCAGCAGGGACAGCTGCACGGCTTCTTCGGAGCGATCCGCGGCCATGGCGGTGTTAGACGTTGAAGTAGCTGCGGAGGTCCTCGACCTTGTCCGTGCGCTCCCAGGTGAAGCCTTCATCCTCGCGGCCGAAGTGGCCGTGGGCGGCTGTGCGCTGGTAGATGGGACGCTTCAGGTCCAGTCCGTTGATGATGCCCAGCGGCCGCAGGTCAAAGACCTCCTGTACGGCGTCGGCAATCCGGGCCGGGTCCACTGTCTCGGTGCCGAAGGTCTCCACGTAGATACCCACGGGGCGGGCCATACCGATGGCGTAGGCAATCTGGATTTCCGCGCGCCGGGCCAGGCCCGCGGCGACCACGTTCTTCGCCACCCAGCGCATGGCGTAGGCAGCGGACCGGTCCACCTTGCTCGGGTCCTTGCCGCTGAATGCTCCGCCGCCGTGGCGGGCAAAGCCGCCGTACGTGTCCACGATGATCTTGCGTCCGGTCAGGCCGGCATCGCCCACAGGACCACCGATCACGAAGGGGCCGCCGGGGTTGATGATGTGCTGGACGTCGGAAACATCCAGGTCCGTGCCCGCCAGCACGGGGCTGATGACGTGGGTAGCCATGTCGGCGCGCAGCTGCTCGAGATCGAGCTCGGCGGCATGCTGGGTGGAGACCACCACGGAGTCCACCGATACGGGGCGGTCTCCGTCGTAGCCGATGGTGACCTGGGTTTTTCCGTCCGGGCGCAGGTAGGGCAGCGTTCCGTCCTTGCGGACGGCGGTGAGCCGTTCGGAGAGGCGGTGCGCCAGCCAGATAGGCGTGGGCATCAGGACGGAGGTCTCGTCACTGGCGTAGCCGAACATGATGCCCTGGTCCCCGGCGCCTTGGGCGTCGTACGGGTCCTCGACCTTGCCGGTGCGGTTCTCCAGCGAGTTGAACACACCGGAGGCAATTTCCGGGGACTGCTGGCCGATGGAGACGGACACGCCGCAGCGGGCGCCGTCGAAGCCGTTGGCCGAGGAATCATAGCCGATGTCCAGGATGGTGTCGCGGACCAGCTGCGGGATCTCGACGTATCCCTCGGTGGTCACTTCGCCGGCAACGTGGACCAGGCCGGTGGTTACGAGGGTTTCGACGGCTACCCGGGATTCGGGATCGACCTTGAGCAGGCCGTCGAGGATTGCGTCACTGATCTGGTCACAGATTTTGTCCGGGTGGCCTTCAGTGACGGATTCCGAGGTGAAAAGGCGCAGGTTGGACTGCGTCTTGGAAATGGCGGAAGTAGAAGTCACAGCATTTACTCTACCGGGCGGCTCGGACACTCCCGGAACCGCCGGATGCGTGCCCGGTCCCCTCAGGGCCGCCGGGCGGCGAGTTCGGCGGCAATCCTGGTGATGATGCGTACCGAAACCTCGGATTTGCTGCCTGTTGCGCTTTCACCGGCGGACCCGGCGGGTTCTGCCGGTGAGAGAATCCTCACTTCGGTCTGGTCCTGGCCGAAGACCAGTGATTTGCCGACCTGGTTGAGGACCAGCAGGTCGCAGCCTTTGCGGGCGAGTTTCCGGCGGCCGTATTCCAGCACATCCGTGGTGGCGTCGCCGGTTTCGGCAGCAAATCCGACGATGAGGGCCGGTGTGGTTCCGGTTCCCCGGGCCTGCACCAGCTCCTGGAGGATGTCCGGGTTCCGCACAAGGGTAATCACGGGGTCGGCGGCGTCGTCGCTCTTTTTGATCTTGGTCTCGACCACCTCTGCGGGGCGGAAGTCGGCGACGGCAGCGGCCATGATCACAACGTCGGAGTCGGCTGCAGCCTTGTGCGTGGCATCGCGCAGTTCCAAGGCTGTTTCCACCCGGACCAGTTCCGCGCCGTCGGGCGCCGGAACGTCCATGTGTGCAGCGATCAGGCGCACCCGCGCCCCCGCGGCCAGCGCCGCTTCGGCCAGTGCTGTGCCCTGCTTACCCGAGGAGCGGTTGCCCAGGAACCGGACCGGATCCAGGGGCTCACGGGTTCCGCCGGCCGTGACGGTGACCGTGCTGCCCGATAGCAGGCCCGACAGTTCTCCGGACGTACCTGCGGCGGCCTCATCCACGGCAGCGAGGGCCGCGGTGAAGATGGTTTCCGGCTCGGGCAGACGGCCCGGACCGGAATCCTTGCCGGTCAGCCGGCCCACCGCCGGATCGATCACGACGGCGCCGCGGCTGCGCAGCGTTGCCACGTTGGCGGCGGTGGCGGGATGGGCCCACATTTCGGTATGCATGGCCGGGGCGAACACCACCGGCCCGCGGGCCATCAGCAGGGTGTTGGTCAACAGGTCATTCGCGGAGCCTGTTGCGGCCCGGGCCAGCAGATCGGCGGTGGCGGGAGCCACCACGATCAGGTCTGCCTCGTGGCCCAGGCGCACATGGTTGACCTTGTCCACGTCGTCGAATACGGATGTGGACACGGGGTTGCCGGACAGCGCTTCCCAGGTGGCAACCCCGACAAACCGGGTGGAGGATTCGGTCGGAACAACAGTGACGTTGTGCCCGGCCTCGGTAAAAAGCCGCAGCAGCGACGCAGCCTTGTAGGCGGCGATTCCGCCGCCCACCCCCAGAACTATGCGCACGCTGCTGCCTTCCCCCGGTGAACTGCCGCTGCTTATTCGGCGGTCTCGCTCGGGCGGACCACCAGCATGCCGTCGTTGATCTCGCGCAGGGCGATGGACAGCGGCTTTTCGTTCAGCTTGGTTTCCACCAGCGGGCCGACGTACTCGAAGAGGCCCTCGTGCAGCTGGGAGTAGTAGGCGTTGATCTGGCGGGCACGCTTGGCACCGTAGATGACCAGCGCGTACTTGGAATCGGCTGCTTCGAGCAGGTCGTCGATCGGCGGGTTGATGATGCCTTCAGACACAGGGTTCTCCAAAATTCTTGAACGGGATTCGCGGTTTGTCAGCGCTGGCGCGGACTGATTCCCATGAGTGATACAAGCTCAGCTGCAGCCCGCTTGACGTCATCATTAATGACGGTGTGATCGAACTCGGACTCGGCAGCAAGTTCCAGTTTAGCTGTTTCCAGCCGTAGCTGCTGCTCTTCGGGCGTTTCCGTGCCGCGTCCGACCAGACGTCGGACCATTTCGTCCCACGTGGGCGGGGCCAGGAAGACGAAATTTGCCTCCGGCATGGATTTCTTTACCTGCCGGGCGCCCTGCAGGTCAATCTCCAGGAGGACGCTGCGGCCCTCGGCCATGGCGGCCTCAACGGTGCGGCGCAGAGTGCCGTAGCGGTTACGGCCGTGGACTACGGCCCATTCCAGCATCTGATCCTGTTCGATCATGGAATCGAACTCTTCGGCGCTGACGAAGAAGTAGTGCACACCGTCTTCCTCGCCGGGACGGGGAGCCCGGGTGGTGGCGGATACGGAAAGCCAGACTTCGGGATAGTTGTCCCGGATATAGGTGGATACAGTGCCCTTGCCAACTGCGGTTGGACCTGCCAGAACTGTCAGCCGCGGTTGCGACACGTAAACCTCATTCACTCGGTGTTTCTTTGAAGGTGCCGGGCCTCAATGCTGATCCAGGAGCTCAATCAGCGCCTTGCGCTGATGCACTCCCAGTCCCCGGACCCGGCGGGTAGGGGCTATACCTACCGTAGCCATTATTCCAGCTGCGCGGCGTTCCCCGACACCAGGCAGTGCGCGGAGCAGATCCATCACTTTCAGCCGGCTCACCGCTTCCTCGCGGGAACGCGAAAGGATGACTTCTTCAACGGAGAGGTCCCCGGATTTAATACGTGACTTGATGTCGGCGCGGACGGCCCGGGCCGCTGTGGCTTTTTCCCGGGCCAGGGTGCGCTCGGCTTCTGTCAGAGGCTTGAGGTTCAAAAGACACTCCCGAACGAAGACGTACCGCTGTCAGCGGCTCTGCTGGTAGCTCCGAACCTATCCGCATTCGAAGCCCAATTGCAATGGAGCCCTGTCAGCGGTCCGGGCCGCCCCGCCCGCGCTTACCCTGCCGCGGCCAGCTCCCGTCCGGTCTGCAGTGCGGCTTCGCGCAGCTTCCGATGATCCGGCCCGGCCCGCAGGATCCCGCGGCTGGAGGTGGCAAGCACGTTGGGATACGCCGGCCCGAAGGTTCGGGCCAGATCTGCCGCCGTGGCCCCCTGCGCGCCCAACCCCGGTGCCAGCAGCGGCGCGTGTGCGGCGGCGAGGTCCAGGCCCAGATCCGTGAGGGCGGATCCCACCGTGGCGCCCACCACCAGGCCTACGGATCCGAGGCCGCTGACGCTGCCGTTCTCCGCAGCCGCGGCATCCACGATGCGGGCCGCGACGGAGCGTCCGTCCCGGCCGGCGGATGCACGGCCGACGTGCTGCACGGACGCGCCTTCGGGGTTGGAGGTCAGGGCCAGCACGAAGACCCCGCGTCCGGTCTCCGCGGCAAGGTCCAGGGCCGGCCGCAGGGACCCAAAACCCAGGTAGGGGCTGAGCGTCACGGCATCGGCGGCCAGGGCAGAACCGTCCCGCAGCCAGGCATCGGCATACGCGGCCATGGTGGAGCCGATGTCGCCGCGCTTGGCGTCGGCAATGCTCAGCACTCCGGCAGCCGTACAGGCGGCCAGGAGCTTCTCCAGCACGGCCAGGCCGGCGGAGCCGTGGCGTTCATACAGGGCCACCTGCGGTTTCAGTGCTGCAGCGTGCTCCCCCACCGCCTCCAGGACGGTGAGGGAGAAGCGCTCCAGCCCGGCGGCGTCGTCGTTCAGTCCCCAGTCAGCCAGCAGCGCCGGGTGCGGATCGATCCCGACGCACAGCGCTCCGCGGCTGTCCATGGCGGCACGCAGGCGCGCGCCGAAGGACTGCAGGGCCTCAGGCACCGGCAGCGGCCTTCAGGTTCGCGGCGTGCTCCTGCAGCGAGGTGACATCCCATTCGTAGGAACGCATGGCCTCGATGGCCTGAACGGCGGCGCCGAATTCGGACACGGTGGTGACAACGGGGCAGCCGATGGAGGTGGCGGCGGCACGGATTTCGTAACCGTCTCCGCGGGCCTGGCCACCCGAGGGGGTGTTGACCACGAGGTTGATTTCCCCGGCGGTAATCAGGTCCGCCACGGTGCCTTCCCCGTTCGGTCCGACACCCTCACCCACCTTGCGCACCACGGTGGCCGTGATGCCGTTGCGGCGCAGCACGTCGGCCGTGCCGCCGGTGGAGAGGATCTCGAACCCGAGATCGCTCATCCGCTTCACGGCCATGATGATGGAACGCTTGTCCCGGTTGGCCACGGATACAAACACCTTGCCCGCTGTGGGAAGGGCACTGTTGGCGGCTGCCTGGGACTTGGCGAAGGCAGTGTCGAAGTACTTGTCAATGCCCATCACCTCGCCGGTGGAGCGCATTTCCGGGCCGAGCAGGGAATCCACCACGGTGCCTTCGGGCGTGCGGAACCGGCTGAACGGCAGCACGGCTTCCTTCACGGCGACCGGGGCGTCCAGGGGCAGGGAGGACCCGTCGCCGGTGGCGGAGAGGCGGCCCGCCGCACGCAGCTCCGCGATGGTGACGCCGGTGCCGATCAGGGCGGCGGCCTTGGCCAGCTGCACCCCGGTGGCCTTGGATACGAACGGCACGGTGCGGGAGGCACGCGGGTTGGCTTCGATGACGTAGAGGATGTCGGATGCGAGGGCGAACTGGATGTTGATCAGGCCGCGCACTCCGACACCGGAGGCAATGGCCCGGGTGGCTTCCCGGACCCGCTCGATCACGTCGGCGCCCAGCGTGATGGGCGGCAGCACGCAGGCGGAGTCACCCGAGTGGATGCCGGCTTCCTCGATGTGCTCCATGATGCCGCCCACGTACAGGTCGGTGCCGTCGAACAATGCGTCGACGTCGATCTCGATGGCGTCTTCCAGGAACCGGTCCACCAGCACGGGGTGGTCCGGGGTGATCTCGGTGGCGTTGGTGATGTAGCGGGAGAGGTTTTCCTCGTCGTAGACGATTTCCATGCCGCGGCCGCCGAGCACGTAGGAGGGCCGGACCAGCACCGGGTAGCCGATTTCGTCCGCGACCTTCTTAGCGTCCTCGAAGGACACGGCGGTGCCGTTCTTCGGGGCGGTCAGCCCGCCGGCGTCCAGGACCCGCTGGAAGGCGCCGCGGTGTTCGGCCAGGTCGATCGCCTCGGGTGAGGTGCCCAGGATGGGAACACCGGCGTCGGCCAGGGCCTGCGCCAGCTTCAGCGGGGTCTGCCCGCCAAGCTGGACGAAGACACCCAGCACACCGCCGGTGCGCTGCTCGGCGGCGATGACCTCCAGGACGTCCTCCAGGGTGAGCGGCTCGAAGTAGAGCCGGTCGGAGATGTCGTAGTCCGTGGAGACCGTTTCCGGGTTGCAGTTGATCATGACGGTCTCGTGGCCGGCTTCGCGCAGGGCCATGGTGGCGTGCACGCAGGAGTAGTCGAACTCGATGCCCTGCCCGATGCGGTTCGGCCCGGAGCCCAGGATGATGATGGACGGCTTGGCGTGTTCGGCCACCTCATCCTCCTCGTCGTAGGAGGAGTAGTGGTACGGGGTGTAGGCGGCGAATTCGGCGGCGCACGTGTCCACCGTCTTGTACACCGGGCGGATGTTCAGGGCGTGCCGGACGCCGCGGACCACGGCCTCCGGAGTGTTGGTCAGCGCCCCGATCTGCTCGTCGGAGAACCCGTGCCGCTTGGCCAGGCGCAGGATGTCCTCGTTGACCGACGGCGTGGCACGGATCTGCTCGGCGGTTTCATTGATCAGGGCCAGCTGGTCCAGATACCAGGGATCGATGCCGGTGGCTTCGTACAGTTCCTCCACGGAGGCACCGCCCAGCAGAGCCTGCTGGACCTGCTTCAGCCGGTCGGTGGTGGGCCGCTTCGCCGCCTCCACAAGGGCGGGCACGTCGGCGGCGTCCACCGGTTCGAAGGACAATGTGGCGCCCTTCTGTTCCAGGGAGCGCAGCGCCTTCTGCAGGGCTTCGGTGAAGTTGCGCCCGATGGCCATGGCCTCGCCCACGGACTTCATGGTGGTGGTCAGCGTCGGGTCCGCGGCCGGGAACTTCTCGAACGCGAAGCGCGGCACCTTGACCACTACGTAGTCCAGGGTCGGCTCGAAGGAGGCCGGGGTCTTCTTGGTGATGTCGTTGGGGATTTCGTCCAGCGTGTAGCCCAGTGACAGCTTGGTGGCGATCTTGGCGATGGCAAAGCCGGTGGCCTTGGACGCCAGCGCCGAGGACCGGGAGACGCGCGGGTTCATTTCGATGACCACAACGCGGCCGGTGTCCGGTTCGATGGCGAACTGGATGTTGCAGCCGCCGGTGTCCACCCCGACTTCGCGGATGACCGCGATCGCGATGTTGCGCAGTTTCTGGTACTCGCGGTCGGTCAGCGTCATGGCCGGTGCCACGGTGATGGAGTCACCGGTGTGCACACCCACCGGGTCGAAGTTTTCGATGGAGCAGACCACCACGACGTTGTCGTTCCGGTCCCGCATCATCTCCAGCTCGTATTCCTTCCAGCCGAGGATGCTCTCTTCAAGCAGCACCTCGGAGGTGGGGCTGTACTGGATGCCGGCACCGGCAATGCGGCGCAGGTCCTCGGCGTTGTAGGCCAGGCCGGAACCCAGCCCGCCCATGGTGAAGGAGGGGCGCACCACCATCGGGTAGCCCAGCTCCTCGGCGGCCGCGAAGGCTTCGTCCATGCTGTGCACAATGATGGACTTGGCGGATTCGGCGCCGCAGCGCTCGACGACGCCCTTGAACTTTTCGCGGTCCTCGCCCAGTTCGATGGCGGCGATGTTGGCGCCGATGAGCTCCACGTTGTACTTCTCCAGCACACCGTTTTTATCCAGTGCGATGGCGGTGTTCAGCGCGGTCTGTCCACCCAGGGTGGGCAGGACGGCGTCCGGGCGTTCCTTGGCGATGATCTTCTCGACCACCTCGGGCGTGATGGGTTCCACGTAGGTGGCGTCCGCAAATTCGGGGTCGGTCATGATGGTGGCCGGGTTGGAGTTCACGAGGATGACCCGCAGGCCCTCCTCCTTCAGGACCCGCAGGGCCTGCGTGCCGGAGTAGTCGAATTCCGCGGCCTGGCCGATGACGATGGGGCCGGAGCCGATGACCAGGACGGATTTGAGGTCGGTTCTGCGGGGCATTAGATGCTCTCCTTGTTCTTGCTGGAGGCCATAAGCTCCACGAAACGGTCAAAGAGGTAGGCGGAGTCGTGCGGTCCGGCAGCGGCTTCGGGGTGGTACTGCACGGAGAAGGCCGGGATATCCAGGCAGGCGAGGCCTTCCACCACGTTGTCGTTCAGGGACACGTGGCTCACCTCCACCCGCCCGTAGCGCTCTTCCGGTGCGGTGACGGGCCCGTCCAGCGGTGCGTCGACGGCGAAGCCGTGGTTCTGGCTGGTGATTTCCACCTTGCCGGTCCGGCGGTCCAGTACCGGCTGGTTGATGCCGCGGTGTCCGTAGCGCAGCTTGTAGGTGCCGAAGCCCAGGGCGCGTCCGAGGATCTGGTTGCCGAAGCAGATGCCGAAGAACGGGATGCGGTGATCCAGGACCTCGCGCAGCATGGCGACCTGCACGTCCGCGGTCGCCGGATCGCCGGGGCCGTTGGACATAAAGACGCCGTCCGGGTTCAGGGCCCGCAGGTCCTCGAAGGTGGTGGCGGCGGGCAGTACGTGGGTGCGGACGCCGCGCTCGGCGAGGCGTACCGGGGTCATGGATTTGATGCCCAGGTCGATGGCCGCCACGGTGCCCAGCGGCTCACCCTCCCAGCCGTGGTCGGCGGGGTCGATGACGTAGGCTTCGTCGACGCTGACCTCCTCGGCCAGGCGTGCGCCTGCCATGCCCTGCTGGGCGCGGACCTCGGCGAGCAGCTCGGCGTCCGGCCGAACCGCGTCGTCGCCGGAGAAGATGCCGGCCTTCATGGCCCCGCGTTCGCGCAGGTGCCGGGTGACGGCACGGGTGTCGACGCCGGAGATACCTACAACGCCCTGCTCAGCCAGCTGCTCATCCAGGGTCCGCTCGGACCGCCAGCTGGAGGGACGCCGCGCGGCATCACGCACTATGTAGCCGGCCACCCAGATGCGCCGGGACTCGGCGTCGTCGGCGTTCACCCCGGTGTTGCCGATGTGCGGTGCCGTCTGCACCACCAGCTGCCGGGCGTAGGAGGGATCCGTGATGGTTTCCTGGTAGCCGGTCATGCCGGTCGCGAAGACCGCTTCACCCAGGGCTGTCCCCTGCGCGCCGTAGGCACGGCCGCGGAAGGTGCGCCCGTCCTCCAGCATCAGGACGGCGGGTGTGGGGTTGATGGTCTCGTGCACTGTCACAGTTGTTCCTCGCTAGGGGTCGCCGATGCCGGCAGAAGTTTCGTAATTGCGTTTACCAGGGGTGTCTTCCCGTCGGCGGCACGGGTCCGGAAACCGGTGTCCACGCGCTTGGGGCCCAGCTGCCACGTCACGGTGACGAGTCCGTCTTTTTCGACGAATTTGCCGGCCATGCCGCGTTCCAGACGCACGCCGAGCAGGTCCTCACGCGGGATCCACAGATCCTCCGCGCCGGAGCGGGCGAAGAGCAGGCCTTCGTGGAAAACGGCGGCAGTGGCATTGGATTTCACGCCCAGTCCGTAGAGCGCCACGCGGTCCAGCCAGTCCCCCGCGCTGGTGGTCACCACGTACTGGCCCAGGGCCTGGAACGTCGGCTCCTCCAACTCCGCGGGCAGCCGCTTAGGCCGCGGAACATCCTGCTGCCGGCGTCGTCGCCCCCTCCAGCCCAGGGCGAACAGGCCCAGGATAAGGATGAGGAGGGCGGCCAGGCCCAGGAAGAAATACAGCAGTTCCATCAGGATTCCTTTGCGGCAACAGGGTGGGGCGTATTGAGTCTGCCGTCGCGGACGGTGGGGTGGCCGGCATAGAAGACGGTCTGCACCACTCCGGGCAATTCCAGCCCGGCGAACGGACTGTTGCGCCCCTTGCTTGCCATCTTAGAAGGGTCCACCGTCCGTGACGCAGTTGGGTCCACCAATATGACGTTTGCCGGTTCGCCTGCTGCGATTGGCCGCCCCTGGCCCTGGACGTCGCCGATCAGCGCCGGCGTAGCGGACATCACCCGGGCAAAGCCTGCCCAGTCCATCAGCCCGGTGTCGATCATGGTGTGCTGCACTACGGACAGGGCGGTTTCCAGTCCGGTCATGCCCATGGCCGCCTGCGCCCACTCACATTCCTTGTGCTCGCTGGGATGCGGGGCGTGGTCGGTGCCGACAATGTCGATGGTCCCGTCCGCCAGTCCGCGGCGGACGGCGTCGACGTCGTCGGCGGTGCGCAGCGGCGGGTTCACCTTGTAGACCGGGTCGTAGCTGCGCACCATTTCGTCCGTCAGGAGCAGGTGGTGCGGGGTGACTTCGGCGGTGACGCTGATGCCCTGTGCCTTGGCCCAGCGGAGGATTTCCACGGACCCTGCAGTGGAGACGTGGCAGACGTGCAGCCGGGAGCCGGTGTGGCGGGCCAGCAGTACGTCGCGGGCGATGATGGCTTCCTCCGCGACGGCGGGCCAGCCGGCCAGGCCGAGGACCGCACTGACTTCGCCCTCGTTCATCTGGGCGCCTTCGGTCAGCCGGGGCTCCTGCGCATGCTGGGCGATCACGCCGTCGAAGGCCTTGACGTATTCCAGTGCCCGGCGCATCAGGACCGGGTCCGAGACGCACATGCCGTCGTCGGAAAAGACCCGGACCCGTGCCCGGGAATCGGCCATCGCCCCGAGTTCGGCCAGGCGTTCGCCGGCCAGCCCGACGGTGACGGCGCCTACGGGGCGGACGTCCACCCAGCCCGCCCGCTCCCCCAGGCTCAGGACCTGTTCCACCACGCCGGCGGTGTCAGCAACAGGCATGCTGTTGGCCATGGCGTGCACGGCGGTGAAACCACCCAGGGCTGCGGCACGGCTGCCGGTTTCCACGGTTTCGGCGTCTTCCCGGCCGGGTTCGCGCAGGTGGGTGTGCAGATCCACCATGCCGGGCAGGGCGATCAGGCCGACGGCGTCGATTACCTCTGCGCCGTCCGGAGCGGATGCCTGCGCCTGCGGGCCGACGGCGGTGATGGTTCCGTTGTCCAGCAGGATGTCTGCTGCTTCGAGCCCGAGGATGCTGGCGCCGCGGATCAGGTAGGAACCGGTCGGGGTCGGGTTGCCGGGATTGCTCATCGCTTCTGCTCCTGCGGTGTACGTTCGGAGCCGCTCTCACCGGAGAGCAGCAGGTAGAGGGCGGCCATACGGACGGAGACGCCGTTGCTGACCTGGTCCAGGACGGTGGACCGCGGGGAATCGGCGGCGCGCGCGGAAATCTCCAGCCCACGGTTCATCGGGCCCGGGTGCATGATGATGGTGTCTTCCATGCCCAGGGCGTCCAGCCGGTCCAGGCGGACGTCGTCCAGGCCCCAGCGGCGGGAGTACTCGCGGACGGACGGGAAAAATGCTGAGTGCATGCGTTCGCCCTGCACGCGCAGCATCATCACCGCGTCCGGCCGGGAGGCCAGCGCTTCATCCAGGTCGTAGCTGACCGTGCAGGGCCAGCTCTCGACGCCGAACGGCAGCAGCGTGGGCGGGGCCACCAGCGTGACTTCCGCACCGAGCGTCCGGAGCAGCCACAGGTCCGAGCGGGCCACCCGGGAGTGCAGCACGTCGCCGACAATCACCACTTTCATGCCGGTCAGGTCGGTGCCGGTGGATTCGGTGCCGTGCAGCCGTGCCCAGTGCCGGCGCATGGTGAAGGCGTCCAGCAGGGCCTGGGTGGGGTGCTCGTGCGTGCCGTCCCCGGCGTTCAGCACGGCGGCGTCAATCCAGCCGGAGGTGGCCAGCCGCGCCGGGGCCCCGGAGGAACCGTGCCGGATCACCACGGCGTCCGCCCCGATGGCGGCGAGGGTCTGGGCAGTGTCCTTCAGCGACTCGCCCTTGGACACCGAGGAGCCCTTGGCGGAAAAGTTGATGACGTCGGCGGAGAGACGCTTGGCAGCGGCCTCGAAGGAAATCCGGGTGCGGGTGGAATCTTCGAAAAACAGGTTCACCACGGTGCGTCCGCGCAGGGCGGGGAGCTTCTTGATCTCGCGCTCCCCCACCGCTGCCATCTGCTCCGCTGTGTCCAGAATTGCCAGGGCATCGGCCCGGCTCAGGTCCAGGGTGGAGAGCAGATGCCTCATGCAGTGCCCTCGATAACCACTTCATCCACTGCGGGATCGTCGCTTTCCACCAGGCGGACGCGTACCTGTTCGCGGGAGGCCGTGGGCAGATTCTTGCCCACATGGTCGGCGCGGATGGGCAGCTCCCGGTGCCCGCGGTCCACCAGTACCGCCAGCCGGACAATCCGGGGGCGGCCGAGGTCCACCAGGGCGTCCAGTGCGGCACGGATGGTGCGCCCGGAGAACAGGACATCGTCCACCAGCACCACTACTTTGTCGTCAATCCCGGAGACCGGCTCGCGGGTGGCATAAGGGGGCCGGGTGGGGCGGCGGGAGAGGTCGTCACGGAACATCGTGACATCAAGCTGGCCGGTGATGGCTGCGGGGTCGATGCCCGGTGCGGCGCCGGCGATCTTCGCTGCCAGGCGCTGTGCCAGCGGATATCCGCGGCGGGGAATGCCCATCAGGACCAGGTCTTCGGGACCCTTGTTGGCCTCAAGGATTTCATGGGCAATGCGCGTCAGCGCGCGGTCAATGTCAGCTGAAGACAGAACGGTACGGCGGGGTACCTGGACGGCATCGATGCCAGTCATTTCCGCTTCCTCCTTCCCCGCCTCACAGGACGGAATTTAAAGGTTGAATGCGTGCAAGACGCTATCACAGGACGCGCGGCGGTTCTCGGCCGGCGCCTGTGTACGACGTTGTATGACTATTCTGGCTGCTATGCACAGCTCCCCTCCGCCGCCCGGCCAGCAGCATCCTGTTCCGCCAGGCTTCGCTGCACCGGACTGGGTCCGCCCGGCAACGCACCGGGAAAGCGGCCTGGCCGCCACGGTGCTGATGATTGTGCTGTCCTCCGCGGTGCTGGCCTGGGTTGGAATGTTCCTGCTCGAGCGGCTTGGGCCGCCGGCCTTTATTATCTGCGGGATCCTCGCCCTGGTGCCGCTGGGCATCTGTGTCCTGGGTATCTGGTGGGTGGACCGGTGGGAACCGGAACCGCGCAGCACCTTGGCGTTCTGCTTCCTGTGGGGCGCCGGAGTATCCGTGGCCATCGCCGTGCTGGTGGGCCCGTATTTCACGCTGGCGCTGCTGGAGCTGGTGCCCTCCGGTTCGGCGGATCTGCTGGGCATGGTGGTCCAGGCGCCGGTGGTGGAGGAGATTGCCAAGGGCGCGGGCATCCTGCTGCTCCTGCTGGTGCGCCGGCGGATTTTCGACGGGCCGGTGGACGGCATTGTCTTCGCCGCAGCGGTGGCCGCCGGGTTCGCCTTTACCGAGAACATCCTCTACTTCGGATCAGCGCTGCTGACCACGGGCGGGGGTACTGTCTATCAGCTGGGGTTTACCTTCATCCTGCGCGGGCTGCTCTCACCCTTTGCGCACGTGCTCTTTACTGCCTGCACGGGCCTGGCCCTGGGGCTGGCCGCCCGGCGTGCGGGTAACGCCTGGATCGGTCCGGCATTTGTCCTGGGACTGGTTCCCGCGATCTTGGGCCACATGCTGTGGAACGGGGGCCCGGCGTTGTTGTTCGGGGATTTCTTCGTTTTCTACTTCCTGCTCCAGGTGCCTTTCTTCGCACTGGCGGTCACCGGCGTCTGGTTCCTCCGCCGCAGCGAACAGCGTCTCACGCGGCGCCGGCTCGGAGAGTACGCCGGAGCAGGCTGGTTCAGCGACGCCGAGGTGGACATGCTGGCCACCGGCGCGGGCCGCCGCCGGGCCATGGCCTGGGCGCGGGCCCATCACGCGGCGGCGCCCATGAAGGAACTGATCCGGCGTTCCACCCGCCTGGCCCTGACCCGTCAGCAGATCGTGGCGGGACGCGACGTGGAGGCCAACCGGGACTACGAGAGGACCCTGTTGCGTGAAGTGTCCTCGCTCCGCTCCGCCATGTTCGCCGGGACAGGATAGTCCGCCGGAAAACACAAAGGACCGCCCCCGAAGGGGCGGTCCTTTCCATCTGCTGATGCCGAGGGATCAGGCCAGCAGGGAGGGCTTCAGTTCCTGCAGCCGTCCAAGCAGTCCGTTGATGAAGGCCGGGGACTCGTCCGTGGACAGGGTCTTGGCCATTTCCACGGCTTCGCTGATGGCGACCTTGTCCGGGACGTCGTCGTTGTAGAGGAGCTCCCAGGCGCCCAGGCGGAGGATGATGCGGTCCACCGAAGGCATGCGGTCAAGTGTCCAACCCTGCGAATACGTGCTCAGGAACTCATCGATCTGTTCCTGCATCGCAACCACGCCTTCCACCAAATCCATGGTGTACGGGTTGATGGTCTGGTCGGTCCGTTCGCGGCGGGCCCGGATGACATCGAAGGCTGAAGCCGAACGCTGTTCGGCTTCGAAAAGGACCTCCAGTGCGCGGGTCCGTGCTTTACTGCGTGCACTCACTCGTTAACGCGTCCCAGGTAGTCGCCGGTGCGGGTGTCAACCTTGACCTTGGTGCCCTGTTCCAGGAACAGCGGCACCTGGATCTCGTAGCCGGTCTCGATGGTGGCGGGCTTGGTGCCGCCGGTGGAGCGGTCACCCTGCAGGCCGGGCTCGGTGTAGGTGATTTCCATGGTGACGGACGGCGGCAGCTCGATGTACAGCGGGGAGCCTTCGTGGATCGCGATGGTGACCATCATCGACTCCATCATGAAGTTGGCGTTGTCGCCGACAATTTTGCCCGGGACCGTGAGCTGGTCGAAGTCGGAGGTATCCATGAAGACGTAGTCTTCGCCGTCCTGGTACAGGTACTGGTAGTCGCGGCGGTCCACCGTGGCGGTCTCGACCTTGATGCCGGCGTTGAACGTCTTGTCCACTACCTTGCCCGAGGTCACGTTGCGCATCTTGGTACGGACGAACGCACCACCCTTGCCCGGCTTCACGTGCTGGAACTCGATGATGCTCCAGAGGTTGCCTTCAAGCTTCAGCACGGTGCCGTTCTTGATGTCGTTGGTCGTCGCCACAGTTTCTCTTCCGTTGTCCGTCTATATGTCGTTCGTCAAAGTACGTTTAATTCAAGTCCGTCGACTATTCTACCCGCTCCGGAGAACTACAGGCTGAGCCGGATTCCGCCCTGCGGCTCGGAGGCGATCTCCTGGTAGGCGGCGAACAGCAGCGAGGTGTCCGGAACCTCCAGCATGGACGGCTTCGCCAGCCCGTCCAGCACCACGAAACGCAGCAGGTCGCCACGCGATTTCTTGTCCCGGCGCATCCCGTCCAGCAACGCGGACCAGCGGTCCTTGCGGTAGCTCACCGGCAGGCCCAGTGAGGCGAGGATCTCCTTGTGCCGGTCAGCTGTTGCGTCGTCGAGCCGGCCGACCATACGCCCCAGTTCGGCGGCAAAGACCAGCCCCACGGACACTGCCGCACCGTGGCGCCACTGGTATCGCTCCGCCAGTTCAATCGAGTGGCCCAGGGTGTGGCCGTAGTTCAGGAACTCCCGGCGGCCGGCTTCACGCAGGTCGGCGGAGACGATTTCGGCCTTGACCCCGATGGAGCGTTCAACGAGTTCGCGCACGACGTCGGAGCTGCCGTCCGCCACTGCCTCGGGATTGGCTTCCACCAGGTCGAGGATGGCCGGATCGGCAATGAAACCGCACTTGATGACTTCCGCCATACCGCTGAGCAGTTCGTTCTTCGGCAGCGTGCCCAGCGCATCCAGGTCGGCCAGCACGCCGGCCGGCGGGTGGAAGGCACCCACCAGGTTCTTGCCCTCAGCGGTGTTGATGCCGGTTTTGCCGCCCACTGCTGCATCCACCATGCCCAGCAGGCTTGTGGGGATGTGCACCACCTTGATGCCGCGCAGCCAGGTCGCGGCCACAAACCCGGCGACGTCGGTGACGGCGCCCCCGCCCACGGCCACAATGGCGTCGGAGCGGGTGAAGTCGTTCTGTCCGAGCACCTGCCAGCAGAACGAGGCCACCTGGATGTGCTTGCCTTCTTCGGCATCGGGAATCTCGGCGGTCACGGCGGTGAGGCCGGTGGCAGCGAGTTCATCGCGCACGGTGTCGCCGGTGGTGCGCAGGGCGCGGGGATGGATGACCAGGACGCGCCGAACGCGTTCCCCGAGCATTGCCGGCAGCCGGCCCAGCAGGCCGTGGCCCACCACGACGTCGTAGTTTTCTGCAGGGACGGAGCCGGTCACCGGGATGATCGTCGGTTCGGAGGGCATCTAGTCTTCTCCTTTGGTGAGGACGGAAGTCAGCCGGTCAATAATGGCCGGAACAGTGAGTCCCCTGGTGTCAATGGTGATGTCGGCCAGGGATTCGTAAACCGGACGGCGTGCCGTGGCCAGCTCCTGCCAGCGCCGGACGGGGTCCGGAGCAAGCATTGGACGGTGTCCGGAGCGGCTGATGCGTGGAAGCACGGTGGCAAGGTCCGTATCCAGAAACACTACAGTGGTCCCGGCGAGGAGTTGCTGTGTACCGGAGTCCAGCACCGCTCCCCCGCCCAGGGAGATGACTGCCGGAACGGGTGAGTCCAGGGCGGCCGCGACCGTCCGTGCTTCCACCTCGCGGAAATAGCGCTCACCCCGGGCGGTGAACAGATCCGCGATGGGCCCGTGGCGTTCCACCACCAGCTCGTCGGTGTCCACAAACGGCAGCCCTGCCCGGGCCGCGTAGCTGCGCCCGACGACGGATTTGCCGGCGGCCATGAAACCGATCAGGACCAGATGGCGCTTGTTGCCGGGCGGGGTGCCCGGCTTGGCCGGCCGGCGGCGGATGCTGCCCGGTTCGCGCGGCTCAGTACTGCGGGACATCGGTACCGGCGGATTCCAGCGACTCCGGGATGGCGTCCAGGTAGCCACGGAGGTTCCGGGCTGTTTCGGCCACCGAGTCGCCGCCGAACTTCTCGAGCACGGCTTCCGCCAGCACCAGGGCCACCATGGCTTCGGCGACCACACCGGCGGCGGGCACGGCACAGACGTCGGAGCGCTGGTGGTGGGCGCGGGCGGGCTGGGAGGTGCTGACGTCCACGGTGCGCAGGGCGCGGGGCACCGTGGCAATGGGCTTCATCGCCGCACGCACGCGCAGCAGCTCCCCGATGCTCATGCCGCCTTCGATGCCGCCGGCACGGTTGCCGGAACGGACCACGCGGCCCTGCGCGTCCTGCAGGATTTCGTCGTGGGCCGCAGACCCGCGGCGCGCAGCGGTGAGGAAGCCGTCTCCCACTTCCACGCCCTTGATCGCCTGGATGCCCATCAGTGCACCGGCAATCCGTGCATCGAGGCGGCGGTCCCAGTGCACGTAGCTGCCCAGTCCCGGCGGCAGTCCGTAGGCCAGCACCTCCACCACGCCGCCGAGGGTCTCGCCCTCCTTGTGCGCGGCGTCGACCTCTGCCACCATCGCCGCGGACACGCGGGGGTCGAAGCAGCGCATCGGATCGGCGTCGAGGGCGTCGACGTCGGAGGGCAGCGGCAGGGAGGCAGTCTCCGGGGCCATCACGCCGGCAATCCCGACGGTGTGGCTGACGAGTTCAATACCCAGCTGTTTCAGGAAAGCGGAGGCAACTGCGCCCAGGGCCACCCGGGTGGCTGTTTCCCGGGCGCTGGCACGCTCCAGCACGGGCCGGGCCTCATCGAATCCGTATTTCTGCATGCCGGTGAAATCGGCGTGGCCGGGCCGCGGCCGGGTCAGCGGAGCGTTACGGGCGGAGTCGGCCAGTGCAGCCTGGTCCACGGGATCGGCAGCCATCACCTGTTCCCATTTGGGCCATTCGGTGTTGCCGATTTCAATGGCTACCGGCCCGCCCTGGGTGACTCCGTGGCGGACTCCGCCGAGGATGCGCACGGCATCCTGTTCGAACTTCATCCGGGCACCGCGGCCATAACCGAGCCTGCGGCGGGCAAGGGCAGCCTGAATGGCACTGCTGTCCACTTCGATTCCGGCAGGGACACCTTCAACAATTCCAACCAGTGCAGGTCCATGGGACTCACCGGCGGTCAACCAACGCAACATGCTTTCAATACTGCCATGACCGGCACGGGCGTTCAGCGCCGCGGGATACCCACAGCGTCACACATCGCATTTGTGACGCCGGCTTCGTCATGGAAAGCCCCGCCGGTGAACAGTTTTACCTGCTCCACCGCCTGGTACAGGAGCATTTCGATGCCGGCTGCCACAATGCCTCCGGCGCCGGTCCAGGATCCGGCGATACGGCTGGGCCAGGGGTCGTAGGCAGCATCCAGAAGGACGCTGCCCGGCAGCACGTCCGTGAGGTCCGCGGCCAGCCCGTCGGCTGCGCGGGGCGGGAGGGTGGAGATCACGACGTCGGCTTTCGCGCAGGCGCGTGCTGCGTCTTCCCAGTGCCGCGACTGGACCCGGATGCCCGTGCGTTCCCCGGCCGCGTGGACGCCCGCGGTGCCGGGCGCGGGATCGGGGAACCGCCGGGCGCAGACCTCCACGCCGGCGGCACCGAGTTCGGCCAGGGCCGCCACCGCGGCGCACGCGGTGCCGCCGGCGCCGAGCACCACGGCCCGCGGCCGTTCACGGGCCCCGGCATGGCGGAGGGCACGGACAATCCCGTCGACGTCGGTATTGTGTCCGGTCAGGACGGTGCGGCCGTCCACACGGGAAAAGGTGACGGTGTTGAGCACGCCCAGCGCCCGGACCCGGTCATCCACCTGGTCCATTTCGCCGACCATAACTGCCTTCAGCGGCATGGTCACCGAGAGGCCGGCCCAGCCCCCGCCGTCGTGCAGCGAGGCTGCGAAGGCGGGGGCTTCGGCGGCGGTGAGATCGATCGCCGCGTAGTCGCAGGGAAACCCCAGATGGTCATACGCTGCCTGGTGCAGCAGCGGGGACCTCGAGTGGCTGATCGGGTGCCCCAGGACGGCTGCACGCAGCCGGGACCGCTCCACCTATCCGCACCGCCCCGGCTTCTGGGTGCCGCACCAGTCCTGGTACTCCTGCACGTACTTGGCGTGTTCGGCCAGGGTGGAGGAGAACTTGGTTTCGCCGCTGTCCAGGTTCACCGTCACCCAGTAGAAGTAGGGAACGTCCTCCGGGTTGGCCGCTGCGTCGATGGCTTCCCGGCTGGGTGAGCCGATCGGGCCGACGGGCAGTCCCGGGTTGGCGTACGTGTTGTACGGGTTGGACTTGTCCGCCTTCTCCTCCGGCGTCAGCTCATAGCTCTTCCGGTTCAGGCCGTAGGTCACCGTCGCATCGGACTGGATGAGTCCGTTGGTTTCGGTGTTGTTCGGGCCCAGCCGGTTCTCGATGGAACCGGCAACCTTGGCGTAGTCGGCCTCCCCTGCCTCGGCCTGGATGATGCTCGCCATGGTCAGGATCCGGTACTGCTCGGCCGGGTCGGTGATCCCGGCTTCCTCAAGCTGGGTGAAGGCGTTGGAGGTCATCTCCTTGATGATGTCCTCGGCCGTCATTTCCACGTCGAACCGGTATTCGCCGGGGAACAGGTACCCCTCCAGGGAAACTGCCTGCTCAGGCAGTCCGAACTGCTGCGGGTTTTCGGCCAGGGCCTGGAAATCCGAGAGCGGGATCCGCGTGGACGTGTTCAGGATCTCGAACACTTCGCTCTGGCGGAGGTCGCGTGCCACGGCAGCGTAATGCACCTGCCCGCTGCCGTCACCCAGCAGGGCATCGACCGCTGCGGAGGAGGACATCTGGTACTTCATCTCATATGTGCCCGGCTGGATCTCCCGGCCGTCCGACTGCGCAGTGAACGCGTTGACGAATTCCTTCGAGGTGGCGACGATGTCCTCGGCCTCGAGTTTGCCGCCGATGAGCAGCGGGCCGTCGCCTTCAGCGACAGTGAATGCCACCGAGCCGTTTCCGGCGCCTTCATAATCCTTGATTTCGTTCATGCCCAGCAGGTCCCGCAGGAACATGGTCAGTCCGAAGACGACGCCGGCGAAGAGTGCCAGCACCACCACCATCACGATGGTGCGGCGCCGGCGGCGGCGCTGCTTCTCCCGTGAGGGGCGTTGACTCCGGCGGGTGGGAGCTTCTGCGGGTTCGGTGAAGAACTGTCCTACGGGAAGCTCTTCTGCCTGGTGCTGCCCCGGTTTGTATTCCGGCTCAGCCATGGCAGGGTACTCGGGATACCTGTGGCTCATGGCGTGTTACCGCCGTCGCGCTCGATGTCCTGCGAAATTGTGAACTCCTCATTCGGGGCCGGCAGCGTCCCGCAGGTGCGGTGCGGCCGGCGCGGTGTAACCAGCTCCCCCACGTCCCTGTTCAGGGATCGTTGTGTGTCAATAGACTGCTGCAGGATAGCTACAGCTGCCGCTTGATCAACCACTGTACGGTGGTTTCGGCTGTTCATTCCAGCTTCGTGCAGGGAACGGTGCGCGGAAACCGTCGTGAGACGTTCATCCACGAGCCGTACCTGCTGGGTCTGCCCGGCATCTGCCAGGGCCTGGGCCAGCGCCTGCGCGTAGTCCCGCGCCATCTGCGTGGAAGCGGTCTCTCCCCCGCGCATGCTGCGCGGCAGGCCGACAAACACCTCCACGGCATCCCGCTCCGCGGCCTCACGGACCACCACACGGATGTCGCTGTTCTTCTTTGCGTCACGCTTCAGCGTCCTGACCGGCATGGCCAGGACGCTGTCGGGATCACTGGCTGCCAGGCCGACCCGTACCAGGCCGACATCGACACCCAATTTGACCCCGGCGGGGGCCGCAGACCCGGACAAGTCAGCTTCGTCCGGCCACGGCCCCGCGGATGGCCGTAAGGGCCTCCGCGATCTTGCCGGCGTCGGATCCGCCGCCCTGGGCGACGTCGTCCTTGCCGCCGCCGCCGCCGCCAAGCACGCCGGCGGCGGTCTTGACGAGGGCTCCGGCCTTCACGCCGGCTGCACGTGCGCCTTCGTTAGTGGCCACAATCACCACGGGGCGGTTGTTGGACACTCCGGCCACGGCTACGGCGGCGGGTTCGCTGCCTAGCCGGGAACGAAGATCCAGGGCAAGAGTCCGCAGGTCGTCGGCGCCGCCGACTTCACCGGCGTTGTGGGCCAGCAGGCGGACACCGTCCACGTCCACTGCCGTGCCGACCAGGGCTGCAGCCGAGGCGGCCAGCTGCTCACGGCGCAGCTTCTCGAGTTCCTTCTCCGTCGCCTTCAGCTTGGCCAGGGTGGCGGCCAGACGGTCAGGGAGCTGCACGGAGGGGACCTTGAGCATTTCGGAGAGCTCGTTGACCAGTGCCCGTTCGGCGGCCAGGTGGCGGAATGCGTCCATACCAACGAAGGCTTCCACGCGGCGGTTACCGGATCCCACTGACTGTTCGCCCAGCAGGGTGAGGCTGCCGATGCGGGAGGTGGATGCCACGTGTGTGCCGCCGCAGAGTTCGCGGGACCAGTCGCCGTTCATTTCCACCACGCGCACGGTGTCGCCGTAGGCTTCGCCGAACAGTGCCGTGGCGCCCAGGGCCTTGGCCTCGGCGAGGGACATGATCTTGGTCTCGACCTGGTAGTTGCTGCGGATGGCGAGGTTGGAGACCTCTTCGATCTCGGACTTCGCGGCGTCGGAAAGACCCTCGCCCCAGGAGAAGTCGAAGCGCAGGTAGCCGGCCTTGTTGAAGGAACCGCGCTGCAGGGCCTCCGGGCCGAGGATCTGGTGCAGGGCGGCGTGCACGATGTGCGTGCCGGAGTGCGCCTGCTCCGCCTCGTGCCGGCGCTGGGCGTCGACGGCGGCAAGCACATTGGCGCCGGCTGCGATTTCGCCTTCGCGGACAATGGCCTTGTGCACGCTCAGGCCCTTCACCGGGCGCTGGACGTCCTGCACTTCCAGAACAAAGCCGTCACCGGTGATCAGGCCGGTATCCGCCGCCTGGCCGCCGGCTTCGGCGTAGAACGGGGTCTCATCCAGGACCAGGGAGATTTCCGAGCCCTGGCCGGCATATTCCACGCGGGACCCGCCGGAGATGATGCCGCGCACCTTGGACTCGGTGCTCAACTCGTCGTAGCCGGTGAAGACAGTGTTTCCCGCCGCCAGCATTTCGTTGAAGACGGAGAGGTCGGCGTGGCCGTGCTTCTTGCCGCGGGCATCGGCCTGGGCGCGCTTGCGCTGCTCGGACATCAGGGACCGGAAGCCTGCCTCGTCCACCTTGAGTCCGGCTTCCTCGGCCATTTCAAGGGTGAGGTCGATCGGGAATCCGTAGGTGTCGTGCAGGGCGAAGGCCTCTTCGCCGCTGAGCGGTGTACCGGCGGCCTTGGAGACCTTGACGGCCTCTTCCAGCCGCTCGGTGCCGGAGGCGATGGTGCGCAGGAACGCTTTTTCCTCGGCGTAGGCAATGCGGCTGATCCGGGCGAAGTCCGCTTCCACCTCGGGGTAGACACCCTTCATGGCATCCCGGGAGACGGGCAGCAGTTCCGGCAGTACGGCCGTTTCGACACCCAGCAGGCGCATGGCGCGCACCGCACGGCGGATCAGGCGGCGCAGGACGTAGCCGCGGCCCTCGTTGGACGGGCTGACGCCGTCGGAGATGAGCATCAGGGCCGAACGGATGTGGTCGGCCACCACCCGCATGCGCACGTCATCGGTGTGGTGCGGATCCGAGGGATCCTCGGCGCTGGTGTAGGTCCTGCCGGAAAGCTCTGCTGCCTTGTCCAGCACCGGACGGACCTGGTCCGTCTCGTACATGTTCTCCACGCCCTGGAGGATCATGGCAAGGCGCTCGAGGCCGAGACCGGTATCGATGTTCTTCTGCGGCAGTTCACCGGCAACATCGAAGTCGGTCTTGGAGCGGACGGCGGAGAGCTGGTACTGCATAAAGACCAGGTTCCAGATTTCGATGTAGCGGGTCTCGTCGACGGCGGGGCCGCCTTCCAGCCCGTACGCCGGTCCGCGGTCGTAGTAGATTTCCGAGCAGGGGCCGCCGGGGCCGGCCTGGCCGGTGTTCCAGTAATTGTCAGCCTTGCCGGTGCCGATGATGCGCTCGTTCGGGACACCGATCTTGTCGCGCCAGATCGAACGTGCCTCGTCGTCGCGCTCGTCACCGTCTTCGTAAACGGTGACCCAGAGGCGGGCGGGGTCCAGGCCGAAGCCGCCCTTTTCGACGTCGGAGGTCAGCAGCTCCCACGCGTAGGTGATGGCTTCTTCCTTGAAGTAGTCACCGAAGGAGAAGTTGCCGGCCATCTGGAAGAACGTGCCGTGGCGGGCTGTCTTGCCCACCTCTTCGATGTCAGCGGTCCGGATGCATTTCTGCACGCTGGTGGCGCGGTTGTAGGGCGCCTTTTCCCGGGCCGTGAGGTAGGGAATGAAGGGCACCATGCCTGCCACGGTGAACAGCAGCGAGGGATCGTTGGAGACTAGTGACGCCGAGGGCACCACCGTATGCCCCTTGGAGCTGAAGTAATCCAGCCAGCGGCGTGCAATCTCGTGGGACTTCATGGTGCTTCTATACCCTTCCGGTAATTCTGGTTTCGCACGGCAGATGGGGCGTCGTGCGGTACTGCTGGTGCCGCGGCTTAGCGGCGGACGGTCCGCATGGTGTCAGCGGCGGAGTCCGGGGTGTCGAGGCCCAGGGCGGCGCGCAGGTCTCCCTCGCGCTGGCTCATGCCTTCCCGCAGGGCCTCGGCGAAGCTCTGCACCGCGTCCGCGGCGGTGTCTACGGCGCGGTTGATCCCGGCCTGCTTCAGGTTGGTTTTGGTTTCCGATACCCGGCGGACGGCAATCACGCCGATAGCGACGCCGATGGACATCCAGAATACGCGCTTCATCATGGCTGGCTCCTGATCTGTGGGGATGTGCTGGTGCGTGCTAGCGGCTGCGGCGGCCGCGGCCGCTGCTCCGCCGGGAGGCGAGGGCGGAACGCACGCCGTAGCTGAACGCCGAGACCTTGATCAGCGGCGATCCTACGGTGGCTGCCACCAACGAGGACAGGGCAGAGAGGTTTGCCGAGGCGTCGGAGACATTCGAAGAAATGCCGTCCACCTTCTGCAGCTGCAGATTGGTGGTGGAGACCGTAGTGGTGACCTCATCGATCAGCGGAGTGGTCTCCTCGCTGAGGGTGCGGATGGCACCGCGCATCTCATCGAAAACCTTCCCGAGTTTCCAGACGGGCACGGCCAGCAACGCCACCAGCACGGCGAACACGCCCGCTGCAATCAGACCGGCTATATCTCCACCCGACATGGGACTCCTTCGGAAAAAACTTTCATGATTTACAGAACTCGGCTGGTTCTGCCATAAGTACCTTACCTACTGCAGGGCCGCGGCACTTACTTTTGCCGCATGTGCCACGGCACGGCAGGGGCCCGGATAACGGAACAGCCCGCGGCACTGGGCCACGGGCTGTTCAGTAAACGGGAATAGTCCCGCTATTAGCGTGCGTAGTATTCCACCACGAGCTGCTCTTCGCAGGTCACGGGGACTTCCGAACGCTTCGGGCGACGCACGAGGCGTGCCTGCAGCTTGTCCAGGGAAACATCGAGGTAACCCGGAACGGCGGGCAGGACGTCGCGGTGGGCGCCGGCTGCGGCAACCTGGAACGGCGTCATGGTCTCGCTGCGCTGGTGCACGTGGATGAGCTGGCCTTCGGAAACGCGGAAGGACGGGCGGTCCACGCGGGCACCGTCAACCAGGATGTGGCGGTGCACAACCAGCTGGCGGGCCTGGGCGATCGTGCGGGCGAAGCCGGCACGCAGCACGAGTGCGTCGAGACGCATTTCGAGCAGTTCGATCAGGTTTTCACCGGTCAGGCCTGCGGTGCGGCGGGCTTCTTCGAAGACACGGGTCATCTGTGCTTCGCGGATGCCGTACTGGGCACGCAGACGCTGCTTTTCGCGCAGACGTACGGCGTAGTCGCTGTCCTGCTTGCGACGGGCGCGGCCGTGCTCACCCGGGGGGTAAGGCCGACGCTCGAAGTACTTTGCTGCCTTGGGGGTCAAAGCAATGCCGAGGGCGCGCGAAGCGCGGGCCTGACGGCGTGCACGTGTGTTGTTAGCCACGTTCACCTTTCACTGTTTGGCGGTTTGGCCACGGCGGTGATGCATGCCGTGACTGCTGCGAAATATGCTGGCCTCCATGTGGGAGAGCTCCGGCCAACCGCTGCCGTCTGCTACAGACCCGTACACCGGACACACCGCTGCCGCCATAATTTTCACTACGGGGAAGAGGGAGCCGGCGTTTGGGCTTGCCAGTCAACCATCAATGCTAACACGGTGCTGCCGCCGTCCTGCCCATGAAACCGGTCCGGCAAACGCCGTGCGAAACACCGGTCAGGACTTTTCGCCCCGGATGATTCCGCGCAGCCGGTCCAGCCGGGCTGAAATGTCCCGTTCCACGCCGTTGCCGGTGGGCTCGTAGTAGTTCCGCCCCACCAGGTCATCCGGAGCGTACTGCTGGCGTGCCACTCCGTGCGGGGCGTCGTGGGAGTATTTGTAGCCCTTGCCATGGCCCAGCTGCTTGGCGCCGGGATAGTGGGCGTCCCGCAGGTGCGGCGGAACTCCCTGTCCGCGTCCGGCCCGCACATCGGCGATTGCTGCGTTAATGCCGTTGTACGCGGCGTTGGATTTCGGCGCCGTGGCAATGTGCACCACGGCCTCTGCCAGGATGATCCTGCCTTCGGGCATGCCGATCAGCTGGACGGCCTGGGCCGCGGCAACCGCGGTCTGCAGCGCCGTCGGATCCGCCATGCCCACGTCCTCGGAGGCTGAGATGATCAGGCGCCGGGAAATGAACCGGGGGTCCTCCCCCGACTCCAGCATGCGGGCCAGGTAGTGCAGCGCGGCGTCGACGTCCGAGCCCCGCAGGGACTTGATGAACGCGCTGGTGATGTCATAGTGCTGGTCACCGGCACGGTCATAGCGCAATGCTGCGACATCCAGGGCCTCTTCCGCGTGCTTGAGGGTAACTTCGGGAACCTCTGTGTCCTCGTCACGCTCGGAGTAGGCGACGCCGGCCGCGGCCTCCAGCGCGGTCAGTCCCCGGCGGGCATCTCCCGCTGCCAGCCGGACCAGGTGCTCCAGGGCCTCGTCGCTGAGGGTCACGCGCCCCGCGAGCCCGCGTTCATCTTCCACGGCACGGAGAAGAAGGGCGGAAATATCCGCCTCGGTCAGCGGCTTCAGGGTCAACAGCAGGGACCGGGAGAGCAGCGGGGAGACCACGGAGAAGGACGGATTCTCAGTGGTGGCAGCCATCAGCACCACCCAGCGGTTTTCCACCGCCGGGAGCAACGCGTCCTGCTGCGCCTTGTTGAAGCGGTGAATCTCGTCCAGGAAGAGGATGGTGGTGACCCCGTGCAGGTCCCGGTCCGTCAGGGCCTGTTCCATCACCCGGCGCACGTCCTTGACACCTGCCGTGATGGCAGAGAGTTCAACGAACTTCCGCCCCGTGCCGCGCGCAACCACATGGGCCAGCGTGGTCTTTCCGGTTCCGGGCGGCCCCCAGAGCATCACCGAGGAGGGACCGGCCGGGTTGCGTTCATCCGCGGACTGCGCCAGTGTCCGCAGCGGCGAGCCGGGACCGAGCAGGTGCTGCTGTCCCACCACCTCGTCCACCGTGCGCGGGCGCATCCGCACGGCCAGCGGGCTGCGCAGCCGCAGCCTGGCAGCTCCCGGGGACCCGGCGTCGTCGTACTCTTCGTCGTCCCCGTCAGCGCTGAACAAATCATTCCCCGGCAAACCATTCACGGTTCAAGGCTACTCGTGCCGTAACCTGAGCTGGTCCACCCCCGCCGGCCGAAAGCAGACTCCGCCATGCCCGCCTCGCGCACCGTCCACGTCACCGCCGAGCGGCTGGCCGGATGGGTGCAGCGGTTCCAAGCTGCCCAGGGCGGGATCGAGCTGGTGCCCGAACATGACGGGCTCTCCCTGCAGGCCACCTCCGGCGCGCGGGCCCGGCTGTACGCGCCGTGGCCGGCGGACGGCCGGCCGGGGCGGGGAGCCGACGACGTCGAACGCCTTGCCTCCCTGGCCGGCCAGGCACGGACCCTGGGGCTCGTGCTGGTGCGCCGCGGCGGTTACGCCGTGGGCGTGGCACGGGAAGGCCGGCTAACTGCTTCGAGAACCGGTTCCCCCAACACCCGGCGCGGCAACGCGGCCGATGCCCTGGTGACGGCCGTCGCCGAACACGCGGCTGCGGCCTTCAGTGCTGCGGCTCCGGAGTATCTGGTCTTCGGCGGGGACCGGGTACTGGCCGAACTGGTGGCCGGGCACCGGGCGTTTTCCCGCTGGGCCGGTCTCCCCCGGCTGCGTCCCTTGGACGTTCCCGATCCGAAGGCCGCCGTCCTGGCACAGGCAGCCCGCGATGCCTGCTCGGTACTGGTCCGGATCACCCTGCCCTAGCGGCAGCCTTCGTGCTGAGCCGTTCAACCACCGCGGCAGCCGGTTCAACGCCGGCGGCCCGCCAGCCGGTTCCGGCCCACAGGCTGGTGCCGTGCGGATCGCCGGCGGCTGAGGCCCGCGCCCGGAGAGTCTTGGTGATCTGGTTGACCAGCGGATAGGCGGCCGGGGCATCCGGATGTTCGGCCATGAACCGATTGGCCAGGCCGCGCGCGGTGCGGCCGGAGAAGGCCCGGGTCAGGCCGGTGGCCGTGAACTGAGGATCCCGCAGGGCTGCCCGGTGCGCGGCGCTGGTTCCTGCTTCCGGGGCCAGCAGCAGGGCGGTGCCAATCTGGACGGCGTCCGCGCTGGCATTGCGCATGGCCTGCGCGTCCATAGCGGTGGAGATTCCGCCGGCAGCAATGAGTTCGACGTCGGAAGCCATACCCCGAGCTGCGGTGCGGACCGCACGCAGCAGCTCATCCAGCGGCTGAGCAGGGGGTTCGGCGTCGGCGTTGAAGGTTCCCCGGTGGCCGCCCGCATCCGGGCCCTGCAGGCACAGGATCCGGGCACCGGACCGAACGGCCGGCTCAGCTTCGTCAACTGCAGTGACCGTGACGGCGACGGCGGTGCCGGCCGTCCGGAGCGCCGCAATGACGTCCCCGCCCGGCAGGCCGAAGGTAAAGGACACCACCGGCACCTGCAGCCCGAGGACCAGGTCGAGCTTGGCCTCCCACCCGTCATCGTCCTGCGGGTCCGGCAGCGGAAGCAGATCCGCCGAATACTCCCCCGCCAGGTGTTCCCGGTACGCCAGGGCCTCAGCCACCCGGCCGGAAGTTCCGGAGCCGCCGGTGTTGGCAGCATCGGGAACGAAGAGGTTCACGCCGAACGGCAGACCGGTCAGCGCCCGGGTCCGGGTTATTTCTTCGGCGACGGCGCCGGCACTCTTGTACCCGGCGGCCAGGAAGCCCAGCCCGCCGGCGTTGCTCACCGCTGCCGCCAGTTCCGGGGTGGAGGGCCCGCCGGCCATGGGGGCGCCGACGACGGCATGACGCAGGGAAGAGAGCGTAAACATGCCCGGTTAGATCCTGACGGTGCCGTCGATGCAGGTGGCGGTTTCCCCGCCGATCCAGATCTTCCGGTCCCTCGAGAAGATCCGGACCAGCCCGTCGCGGCCCAGCACGGTTCCCTGGGTGACGGTGTACCGCTCCGGCGCCAGGTGCGCCCCCATGAGCCACTGCGCCAGTCCGGCATTCAGGCTTCCGGTGACCGGGTCCTCGGGAACCCCGTGGCCGGGGGCAAAGGCGCGGACTTCGAAGTCCGTTTCAGCACCGTCACGGTGCGGGCCGATTACTCCCACGGCAAGGCTGCCGAGGGCACCGGCGTCGGGTTTCAGGGACAGGACGGTGTCGGCGTCGCGGAGCAGCAGGCCGAGCCAGCCCGGTCCGTTGTCGATCCAGTTCGAGGCCTGCACCTGCTCGGGGCTCAGCCCCAGCGCTGCCGTGGCCTGTGCCAGCACGGCGTCCTCCAGCTCGCCGGAGCGGATCAGCGGGGGCGCGCCGAAGGCAGCCATCCCGGCGGAGGCATGCAGCGTCACCAGCCCTACGCCGCATTCCTGGATGACGACGCCGGGATAGTGCGGTGTATTGCCGGCCTCCAGCCAGGCGTGGCAGCTGCCCAGGGTGGGATGCCCGGCAAAGGGAATCTCCCCGCCGGGGGTGAAGATCCGCAGACGGTAGTCGGCTTCGGCCTGGGTGGGCGGCAGCAGGAACGTTGTCTCGGATAGATTGGTCCAGCGCGCAAACGCGGCCATGGCGGATTCGGAAAGCCCGTCCGCATCCAGCACCACGGCCACCGGGTTGCCCAGATAGGGCCGGGTTCCGAAGACATCCACCTGTTTGAACCAGCGCTCTCTCATGCTCAAACTCTAGCCTCTCCGTCTACCCGGCGCGGAAGACGAAGACGGCGGACGTTAACCGTGCCGGGCTCCGGCAAGGACCCGCTGGCCGCCTGCAGCGCCGCGTGCGGGATGACACGCAAAAAAGAACTGCCCGGACCGCCAATGGCGTTCCGGGCACGTACGCAGTGCTGCGTACTACTTCTTATCGTCGGCCTTTTTGGCGTCGTCCTTCTTGTCCTCAGCCTTCTTGGCCTCCGGCTTGAAGTCCACACCGGCCTCCTTGCGCTGCTGCGCGGTGATCGGCGCCGGAGCCGCGGTCAGCGGATCGTAGCCGCCGCCGGACTTCGGGAAGGCGATGACGTCGCGGATGGAGTCGGTGCCGGCCAGCAGGGCCACCACGCGGTCCCAGCCGAACGCGATGCCGCCGTGCGGCGGGGCGCCGTACTTGAAGCCCTCGAGCAGGAAGCCGAACTTCTCCTGGGCATCTTCCTGGCTCAGGCCCATCACCTTGAAAACGCGCTCCTGCACCTCGCGCTGGTGGATACGGATGGAACCGCCGCCGATTTCGTTGCCGTTGCAGACAATGTCGTAGGCGTAGGCCAGTGCCGACTCGGGGTCCGTGTCGAAGGTGTCCATGAACTCGGGCTTGGGCGAGGTGAAGGCGTGGTGCACGGCCGTCCAGGCGCCGCCGCCCACGGCGACGTCGCCGGCGGCCACTGCTGCCGACGCCGGCTCGAACATGGGCGCGTCGACAACCCACACGAAGGCCCAGTCCTTGGGATCGATCAGGCCGGTGCGGTGGCCGATCTCCACACGCGCGGCACCGAGCAGGGCACGGGCCTCGCTCTTGTCACCCGCGGCGAAGAAGATGCAGTCACCGGGGTTGGCGCCCACCTTTTCGGCCAGGTTCTCCCGCTCGAAGTCGGTGAGGTTCTTGGCCACCGGCCCGGTCAGCGTGCCGTCTTCCTGGACCAGCACGTAGGCCAGGCCCTTCGCGCCGCGCTGCTTGGCCCATTCCTGCCAGGCATCGAGCGTGCGGCGGGCCTGGGAGGCGCCGCCCGGCATCACCACGGCGCCCACGTACGGGGCCTGGAAGACGCGGAAGGTGGTGTCCTTGAAGAACTCGGTCAGTTCGGTCAGTTCCAGGCCGAACCGCAGGTCCGGCTTATCGGAGCCGTAACGGGCCATCGCATCGGCGTAGGTCATGCGCGGGATGGGCGTGGTGATGTCGACGCCGATCAGCTTCCACAGCGACTTCACGATCTGCTCGCCGAGGGCAATGATGTCGTCTTCCTCCACGAAGCTGGCCTCAATGTCCAGCTGCGTGAACTCCGGCTGGCGGTCCGCGCGGAAGTCCTCGTCACGGTAGCAGCGGGCGATCTGGTAGTACTTCTCGAAGCCGCCAACCTGCAGCAGCTGCTTGAACAGCTGCGGAGACTGCGGCAGGGCGTACCAGGAGCCCGGGGCCAGGCGTGCCGGGACTACGAAGTCGCGGGCGCCTTCGGGGGTGGAGCGCGTCAGCGTGGGGGTTTCGATTTCCACGAAGCCCTCGTCGTGCAGCAGTTCGCGGGCAACGCGGTTGGCTTCGGAGCGCAGGCGCATGGCCGCGGCCGGTGCGGGGCGGCGCAGGTCGAGGTAGCGGTGGCGCAGGCGCGCCTCTTCGCCAACTTCCACGTGCTCGTCAATCTGGAACGGCAGCGGGTCCGAGGTGTTCAGGATGACGGTCTTGTCCGCAATGACTTCAATCTCACCCGTGGCCAGGGCCGGGTTCTCGTTGCCCTCCGGCCGCTTCTGCACGGTGCCGGTGATCTGCAGGACGTACTCGTTGCGCAGTCCGTGGAAGACATCCTCTTCACGCACCACAACCTGGGCCACGCCGGAGGCGTCGCGCAGGTCGAGGAAGGCGACACCGCCGTGATCGCGCCGCCGGGCGACCCAGCCTGCAAGAGTAACGGTCTGTCCAATATGCTCGGCCCTCAGGGAACCAAGGGCATGAGTGCGCAGCACAGCTGTCCTTTCGAAAAACTTGCGGAAACCATTGTTTCCGCCCATTGTGAATACACTGTCTCCTTCAGAGTTTACCGGTGAACCACCCCCCACCCTGCCAAGTCCCTACCGATTGGAAGGTCATTTGTCCGGCAACACCCAGCCGCGCATTCCCCTCGGCGGCTTTGATGCCACCACTGCCGGCATTGGATCCATCGTAGGGGCAGGTGCATTCGTCGCTTTTTCGCCGGCAGCCGCCGCCGCGGGGCCTGCCCTGGCGCTTTCGCTTGGCATCGCCGCTTTTGTCGCGCTGCTGTGCGCGATGTCCACGTTCCAGCTCAGCCGCGCGGTGTCCCGCCGGCTCCCCGAAGACCGGGGCGGGGATGCAACCGCCCGCACGGCTGCGCGGATCCTGCTGGGCCCGTACAGCGGTTTCTTTTCCGGCTGGACCCTGTTGTGGGGGCTGCTGCTCTCCGCCGCCGTCCTTGCCCTCGCGTTCGGCGCCTATGTTGTTCCCGAGTATCCGGTCGCCGGGGCGGTGGGCGCCGTCGTCGTGATGTCCGCGGTGAACCTGGCGGGCGTGAACCGGGGCAACTGGGCCACCCGGTTTATCCTGGCGTTCGTTTTTGCCATTCTTGCCTTCACAGTGGTGGTCCTCTTCAACGAAGCGCCCAACCAGCCGGTCCGGGTCGGTGCCGATATTGAGCCGTCCGCGGCGGGAATGCTGCAGGGCGCGGGCCTGCTGTTCTTCATCTTCTCGGGCTACACCAAGCTCGCCACCCTGGGAAAGGGGATCCGCAACCCCTCGCGCAACCTTCCGCTGGCCATCCCGGCGGCCATAGCCGTGGCCTTTGTCCTCTACCTGCTGATGGGCCAGTCTTTGCTCGCCTACTACGGGGCTGCGGCGCTGGCCGCGGAACCGGCCCCGCTGCTTGATCCGATGCAGAGCGTGGGGGCAAACGTGGGAACCGGCGCCATTGTGCTGGCGGCGGCCGCCGCAGCGCTGGGCGGGATCTGGGTGCTGCTGGAATCGGCGGGCCGGACTGCAGCCGCGATGGCGGCAGACCGTGACCTGCCCGCGGTGCTCGGCCGCAGCCGGCCGGGCCGCGCCGGATCGGATGGCCGAACCCCGTGGGCGGCGGAAATCCTGGGCGCGGCCGTGGTGGTTGCCCTGGTGCTGATCGGGGACCTGGACGGCCTGATCGCGATGGCTTCCTTCGCCCTGCTTTTTTACGCCGCCATCACCACGGTGTGCGCCTTTATGCTCAAGGACCGCAGCCGGTACGCTCCGCGGGCCCTGAACGTTGCGGGCACCGTGGGAGCACTGTTGCTGGCGCTGGCGCTTCCGCCGCTGTCCATTTCCCTCATGCTGATCATCCTCGTGGCCGGCCTGGTGGTGCGTCTGAGCTTCCGCCGTCCGCGTAACACCAAGCCGGACCCGACCCTTTAGGCCCCCGCGGCCTCCCAGCGGCGCACCTCCAGCAGCAGTTCCTCCCGGCGTCCGGGCGGGGCGAAGGACGCCTCAATGGAGTTCGCCGCCAGCCGTGCCAGCTGCGCCCGGTTTAGTCCGAAGGCTTCCTGCACGGCTTGGAAGTTGTCATCCGCATAGCCGCCGAAGTACGCCGGATCATCGGAGTTCACGGAAATGTTCAGTCCGTGGTCAAGCATCTGCGCCAGGGGATGCTCCGCGAGCGTGTCCACCGCCTGCAGCCGGACATTGGACAGCGGGCAGATGGTCAGGGGGATTTTCTCGTCCACCAGGCGTTGCACGAGGTCCGGGTCGTCCAGGCAGCGTATGCCGTGGTCAATCCGGTCAACCAGCAGAAGGTCCAAGGCCTGCTCGATGTAATGGGACGGTCCTTCTTCCCCGGCATGGGCGACGGTCCGCAGCCCGGCTTCCCTGGCCCGCCGGTACAGCCCGATGAAGGCTTCAGGCGGGTTGCCCAGTTCCGCGGAGTCCAGCCCGATGCCGATGATGGGGGCCTCCATGGCCAGCAGGTCTTCCAGAACGTCCAGGGCCTCTTCTGCCGGGCGGTCCCGCAGGAACGCGGCGATCAGGGAGGAAGAGATGCCGAATTCCTCCTCGCTGGCCGCCAAAGCGGCACAGACGCCCCGCACGGAGGTTTCCAGCGGGACCCCGCGGATCAGGTGGGCCTGCGGGTCCATCATCATCTCCACGTGCCGCACACCGGCGGCGGCCGCCCGGCGAAGGTAGGCGCGGGTCATGTCCGTAAAGTCGGCCTCTGTGCGCAGTACGTCCATGTTGGCGTAGTACAGGTCCAGGAAGGATTGCAGGTCGGTGAACCGGTAGCGTGCCCGCAGCTCGTCCAGCGAGGCGTACGGAAGGCTGATGCCGTTGCGCCGGGCCAGCTCGAAAATCAGCTCCGGCTCGAGGGTTCCCTCAATGTGCAGGTGCAGCTCGGCGCAGGGCGGGGTGGAGGAAAGTGCGGTGGTAGGCATGCTTTAAGCCTAGGCGTCCCGCCGGTCCGCGGCTAAATGCGGCCGGCGGGAGCATCACGGCTGACAGCGCGCCGCCGACGTCGTGCTGATGAACGTCCGCATGCCGGGCATGAACGGACCCCTCCAGGGTGCGGGCCCCCATCGCCTGCCGTAAAAGCCCGCCCCTGGGCACCTGCCCCTATGCCGGGGCGACCGTCACGCTGAGGTCCTCTGCGGGCGGAGTCCACAGCGCGGGATCGGCCGGCACCTGCTCGCCGGAGCGGATGTCCTTGACCTCGTGGCTGCCGTCTTCCGCGGTGAACCAGACAAACGGGATGCCGCGGCGGTCCGCGTACTTAATCTGCTTGCCGAACTTCTCCGCCTTGGGCGCAACCTCCACGGAAATCCCCCGGCTGCGCAGCTGCGCGGCGGTGTCCTGCGCTGCGGACCAGGAATCATCGGTGGCCAGGGTCATCAGCACGGCGGTGGGGACGCTGCGGGAGGCCTGCGCGAAGTCCTGGCTGAGGATCCGCATGACCAGGCGGGTGACACCGATGGACAGCCCGACGCCGGGGAAGGTCCGGCTGCCCTTGCTGGCCAGCGCGTCATACCGCCCGCCGGAGCAGACGGATCCCAGCGCCTCGTGGCCCACCAGCACGGTCTCGTAGACGGTGCCCGTGTAGTAGTCCAGGCCCCGGGCGATGCTCAGGTCTGCCAGCACCCGGCCCGGCGCCCGCCGGGACGCTTCACTGATGACCTCCGCCAGTTCGGCCAGGCCCTCCTCGAGCAGCTCGTTGCTGACGCCGAGGGCACGGACCTCATCTACGAAGGAGATATCTTCGGCGCGGATGGAGGCCAGTTTCAGGGCGGCGGACGCCTGGTCCGGCGTGGCACCGAGTTCTTCCTGCAGCAGTTCGGCAACTCTTTCGGCGCCGATCTTCTCCAGCTTGTCGATGCTGCGCAGCACCCCGGCGGTGTCTTCCAGTCCGATGCCGCGGTAGAAGCCCTCGGCCAGCTTGCGGTTGTTGACCCGGATCTTGAAGTCCGGGATGGGCAGGGCGCCGAGCGCTTCGGCAATGACCAGCGCCAGCTCGACGTCGTACCGGAACGGCAGTGCGCCGTCGCCCACCACGTCAATATCCGCCTGGGTGAACTCGCGGGCCCGGCCCTCCTGCGGACGTTCGCCGCGCCAGACCTTCTGGATCTGGTAGCGGCGGAACGGGAAGGAGAGGTGGCCGGCGTTTTCCACCACGTACCGGGCAAAGGGCACGGTCAGGTCAAAGTGCAGGGCCAGCTGGTTGGGGTCCTCCTTGCCGGCGGCCTCCCCTTCCTCTGCCTGCAGCCGGCTCAGCGCGTAGACTTCCTTGTCGATTTCGCCCTTGCGCAGCAGCTGGCCCACTGTCTCCACGGCACGCGTTTCAATGTTGGAGAAGCCGTGCAGTTCAAACGTTCGGCGCAGCACGTCCAGGACATGGAGTTCAACCAGGCGCTCCTGCGGTAGCCATTCGGGGAAACCGGACAGTGAGGCCTTGCGTGCCATGGTGGCGAACTCCTTAGCTGGGCGATGGCACGGGCAGCAGCGCTCCCGGCCGAAACAGAAAAATGCACACGCTGACATGCGTAAACTATGTGCGGCACTCATTTTAGCCTCTTGGATGCAGACCGCGTTGCTGCCAGGGCGCGGACCCGGGAGGCCCGACCGCGCTCAAGGAGGCAACTGTGGCGGCAAACCGCACCAACCGCGAAGACAGGCGCCGGGTGGCCCGGATCCAGGCCCGCCGGGCGTTTGACGTGTCGCGCAGCCGGCGCCGCAAGCGGGACAACCTGTTCGCGGGTGCTGCTGCGGCCGTGGTCCTGGCACTGGCGGTGTCCCTGCAGATCAGCTGGTTCAGTTCCAATCCCACTGCTGAGGAACTGGCACTGGTGAAGGAACAGGCCGGCGCGGGGCTGCCCCGGGAAATCCCGGACAAGTCGCTCGCCGAGGGTAAAACCTTCACCGGTTCACTGGCGCTGGGCCAGGGCGAGGTGGGCGTGGAGCTGGACGGCAGTGCCGCACCGCAGGCTGCGGCAGTGTTCAAGACCCTCGCGGACGACGGCTACTTCAACGGCAAGGACTGCCACCGCCTGACCGCCACGGAGCAGATGGGTGTGCTGCAGTGCGGTTCCGAAAACGGCGACGGCAAGGCGGACCAGGAATTCCTCTGGGGTCCGGTGGAGAACACCCCGGAAGACGGTTTTTACCCGGCAGGAAGCATCGCCGTGGCCCGCGGGGCTGACGGCGACAGTCACGGCACACAGTTCTTCATCGTTTACAAGGATTCGGTGATAACGCAGGAAACCGGCGGCTACACGATAATGGGTAAGGTAACGTCAGGTCTTGACGTAGTGGAGTCCATTGCGTCCCGGGGGATTGCTTCCGGGGCAGCCGATGGGCAACCGAATGACCCGGTGACGATTAACTCGTTCACCCTGAATTAAGTGGCGGCGCGGGCTTCGCAAACTGCCATCCATCGAGTGAAAGACTTTTAGCGGTGACAGACAGTCAGAAATCCGACGAAACAGCAGCCCAGACCGCTCCGGAGACGAGCCGGCCTGCCGCTCCCAGCCCGGCAGCCCTCGCAGGCCGCCGCCCCTCCCCTGCCGCAGGCACCGGGCCCGCCGCTGCCGCGCAGCCGGTGGTAGCCGCTCCCGCAGCCCACTCCACGCCGCTGGAAGAAGCAGCCCGGTTCGCCCGCGTGGAAGAGGACGGCCATGTCTTCCTTCTGGTTGACGGCGAGGAATTCCCCGTCGGCCAGTTCCCCGACGCGTCCAAGGAAGAGGCGCTGGCCTACTTTGTGCGCAAGTACGACGACGCCGCCAGCCAGCTTTTGCTGTTGGAACAGCGGATCCAGGTCAAGGCCCCGGCCGCCGACATCCGCAAGACCCTGAAGCACCTGGCCCAGCAGATCGCCGAGCGCAAGATGGTTGGGGATGTGAAGGCGCTGGACGCCCGCGTCGAGTCGCTGGAGACCGCCCTGAAGGAAGCCGAGGCCGCCGAACGCGCCGAAGCGGAGGCCGTCAAGGCCCGCGAGCTTGCTGCCCGCGAAGCCATTGTGGCCGAGGCCGAGGAAATCGCTGCAAAGGACCCGGCAAGCATCCAGTGGAAAACCAGCAGCAACCGGATGAACGAGCTCTTCGACGCCTGGAAGTCTGCGCAGAAGAACGGCCCGCGGCTGGGCCGCAGTGCCGAAGATTCCCTCTGGAAGCGTTTCCGCTCCGCCCGTACCGTGTTCGACCGGCACCGCCGCGCCTACTTCTCCCAGCTGGACAGCGAAAATGCCTCGGCGAAGTCCGCGAAGGAAGCACTGATTGCCCGTGCGGAAGAGCTGTCCACGTCCACGGACTGGGGCAACACCGCCGCTGAATACCGGCAGCTGATGGACGAGTGGAAGGCTTCCAAGCGGGCCAGCCGCAAGGATGACGATGCCCTCTGGGCGCGCTTCCGTGCTGCCCAGGACAAGTTCTTCGCGGCGCGCCAGGCGGCCAATGAAGTCATCGACGAGGAGTTCGCCGCGAACCTGGTGGTCAAGGAAGAGCTCCTCGCCGAGGCCCAGGGCCTGCTGCCGGTCACTGACCTCGCAGCCGCCCGGAAGGCGCTGCAGTCCATCCGCGAACGCTGGGAGGACGCCGGCAAGGTACCGCGCGCCGACATGGGCCGCATGGAAGCCGGGATCCGGAAGGTGGAGGAAGCCGTCAAGGCCGCCGAAGACGAGCACTGGCAGCGCAGCAACCCGGAAACCAAGGCACGCACCAACTCGGCACTGTCCCAGCTTGAGGCCACCATCGCCTCCCTGGAAGAGGATCTTGCCGCGGCCGAGAAGGCCGGAAACGCCAAGAAGATCGCCGACGCACGAGAGGCCCTCGAGGCCCGCCAGCAGTGGCTGGCCATGCTGCAGAAGTCTGCACAGGACTTCGCCTAGCAGCAGCCCGCGGCATCCGGCCCCGCTGCTTCCGTTATCCACAACGGAAGCAGCGGGGCTTTCGCATTACGGGGCCGCGGAGCACGCTGGTATCCATGCCGGCCCAGCTTTTTCCCTCTCCGGGAGCACTCCCCCAGGTCACGTCCACGGGCGGTGCCCTGTTCACCGCGGACGTGCCGTTCGGCCACGCAGAACTGCAGGCCATGGCCATGGACGGACTGCTGCGGCATGTGTACGCGGAGACCTACCTTCGCTGGGATGTCCGGCCGGACCCCGTTATTCGGGCGTTGGCCGCGTCCCGGGTACTGCCCGCAGGCCTGCGGCCGCGGCTGACCATGGGCAGGATGACGGCGGCCTGGATTTACGGGTGTGCACCGCGGCCGCGGCGGCTGGACGTGATGGCGGACCGGCGCAGCCGCACCGGGGCCCTGCGCCCCTTCAGCACGGCGGTCCTGCATGAAGTGCTTCTCGGTCCGGCGGACCGTGTCCTGGTGGGTACGGTGCCGGTGACATCGCCGCTGCGTACCGCCGTCGATATAGCCCTGCATGCGCGCACAGCTGACGCCGTACCGGCCCTCCGGCGGCTGGCAGCCCATCCGGCGCTGGGCTGCCGGCTGGAACTTGTCCGGCGGGCGCTGGACGCGGGTCGGCGGGTGCCGGGCAAAGCCGCGGCCCTCGAACGCATCGACGCCGCGTCGGCGCCGGGCGGGTAACCAGGCGCCGGGCGGGTAACCAGGCGCCGGGCGGGTAACCCGGCGCCTGGTTACCGGCGGCTATACCCGCCGCTGCGAACCGGTGGTGCGGTAGACGTCGAACACGCCGTCGATCTTCCGCACGGCGCTGAGGATATGGCTGAGGTACTTCGGATCACCCATCTCGAACACAAACTTCGACATGGCCACCCGGTCACTGGACGTATTGACGCTGGCGGAAAGGATGTTCACGTGGTTCTCGGACAGGACCCGCGTGACGTCGGAGAGCAGGCTCTTGCGGTCCAGCGCTTCCACCTGGATTTCGACCAGGAAGACACTGGACTGGGTCGGAGCCCATTCCACCGGCACAATGCGGTCCGGCACGGCGCGGAGTTCCTGGACATTGCGGCAGTCGCTGCGGTGCACCGAGACACCGGAGCCGCGGGTCACGAAACCGATGATCGGATCCGGCGGCACCGGAGTACAGCAGCGGGCCAGCTTGATCCAGACGTCGCCGGTTCCGCGCACGGTGACGCCGGAATCGGTGAACTTGGGACGCCGGGCAGCGGTGGATACCGGCGTTTCGGCCAGGTCCTCTTCCGCCCCCTGGTGCCCGCCCATCAGGTTGACCAGGTGCTCGATGACGTTCTGCGCCGATGTGTGGCCGTCCCCGACCGCCGCATAGAGGGCGGAAATGTCCTGGTGGTGCAGCTCCTCCGCCACGGCCACCAGCGCATCGTGGGTCATGAGCCGCTGCAGCGGCAGGTTCTGCTTCCGCATCCCCCGGGTCAGCAGGTCCTTGCCCTTTTCAATCGCCTCTTCGCGGCGTTCCTTGGTGAACCACTGGCGGATTTTGTTCCGCGCCCGCGGACTCTTGACGAATCCCTGCCAGTCCTGGCTGGGACCCGCGCCTTCGGCCTTGGAGGTGAAGATCTCCACCCAGTCGCCGTGCTGGAGTTCGCTGTTCAGCGGTACGAGTTTGCCGTTGACCCGGGCGCCGATGGTCCGGTGCCCCACTTCGGTGTGCACGGCGTAGGCAAAATCCACCGGCGTCGAACCGGCCGGCAGCGCCATCACTTCGCCCTTGGGCGTAAAGACGAAGACTTCGCGGGCATTGATCTCGAACCGCAGCGAATCCAGGAACTCGTCGGGATCGGAGGTTTCCTGCTGCCAGTCCACCAGACTGCGCAGCCATCCCATGTCGTCCGGGGCCTCGGGACCCTTGCTGCCGTCTTTGTACTTCCAGTGCGCCGCAACGCCGTATTCGGCACGGCGGTGCATGTCATGGGTCCGGATCTGGATTTCCACCGGCTTGCCGCCGGGACCGATCACCGTGGTGTGCAGCGACTGGTACATGTTGAATTTTGGCATCGCGATGTAGTCCTTGAACCGCCCGGGCAGCGGATTCCACCGCGCGTGCAGGGCGCCCAGGGTCGCGTAACAGTCGCGTACCGAGTCCACGAGGACACGCACACCCATCAGGTCATGGATATCGTCGAAGTCCTTGCCCCGCACAATCATCTTTTGGTAGATGGAGTAATAGTGCTTGGGCCGGCCCGTAATGGTGGCCTTGATCTTCACCGCGTGCAGGTCATCGGCAATCTGGGACCGCACGGTGCCCAGGTACTTCTCCCGTTCGGGGGTCCGGTCACCGACCATCCGCACAATCTCGTCGTACACCTTCGGGTGCAGGGCGGCGAAGGAAAGATCCTCCAGCTCCCACTTGATGGTGTTCATGCCCAGGCGGTGTGCCAGCGGGGCGAAGATTTCCAGGGTTTCGCGGGCCTTCTTGGCGGAGGACTCCGGCGAAACGAAACGCCAGGTCCGGGCATTGTGCAGCCTGTCGGCCAGCTTGATGACCAAGACGCGGATGTCCTTGGCCATGGCGACCACCATTTTGCGCACGGTCTCGGACTGGGCCGCATCACCGAAGGTCACCTTGTCCAGCTTGGTCACACCGTCCACGAGCATGGCCACTTCGGGACCGAACTCGCGGCGAAGCTCCTCCAGCGTGTAGCTGGTGTCCTCCACGGTGTCATGCAGCAGGGCTGCCGCCAGCGTGGTGCCCGTCATGCCCAATTCGGCGAGGATGGTGGCCACGGCAACGGGATGGGTGATGTAGGGATCACCGCTCTTGCGTTTCTGGCCCTCGTGGCTGCGCTCGGCCACCACGTAGGCCCGCTGGATCAGGTCCAGGTCTTCCCGCGGGTTATTGACCCGGACAGTGCGCAGCAGCGGCTCCAGCATCGGCGAGTAGCCGGGGTTGCCGCGGCCGGCCAGCCGGGCAAGGCGCGCCCGGGTGGAGTGGCGCCGGCCCGATCCGGGCCTGGCGGCGGGCTCCACCGCTGCAGCATCAGTAGCTGCGGCGCTCTCCGTACCCCGGGCTATCCCGGTGGTACGGCCGTTTCCTGCCTCATTGGCAGGCGTTGCACTGTTGGCCACTGCCGACCTTTCTTCCGCGCTTCAAAAATCCGGTGCTCAACGTTCACATGGCGGCTGCACAAAAATGCCCTGTCCACCAGTCTAAGCCTGCCTGTGCCGCACTTAAACCGCAGGTTCCGTACTCCTTGGGCGGAGTACGGAACCTGCAGGGTGGATTACTGCTTCCGGCTAGGCGCTGACCAGAGCGGACTTCGCTTCCAGGGCCCGGCGTTCGGCCACCCGCTTGGCCTGCTTGCGGATATCCGGCTCGTTCCGGCGCAGCCACGCGTACATCGGCGCCGCAATGTAGATGGTGGCGATGGTGCCCAGGATGATCCCGACAAACAGCGCCAGGGACAGGTCCTTCAGGGTGCCGGCTCCCAGCAGCAGGGCGCCGATGAACAGGATCGAGGCGACCGGCAGCACCGCCACCACGGAGGTGTTGATGGACCGGACCAGGGTCTGGTTGACGGCCAGGTTCACCTCCTCGGCGAAGGTGCGCTTGGTGCGCTTGTCCAGGTCCTTGGTGTTTTCCCGGACCTTGTCGAAGACCACCACCGTGTCATAGAGCGAGTAGCTCAGCACGGTCAGGAAACCGATAATGGCCGACGGCGTGACTTCGAAGCCGATGAGCGCGTACACCCCGGCGGTCACCACCATCACCACCAGCAGACCGGTGACGGCTGCCAACGACATTTTCCAGGTCCGGAAGTACAGCGCCATCAGCACCGCAGCCAGGGCCACGAACACAACCAGGCCCACCAGCGCCTGCCGGCTGACATCACTTCCCCACGTGGGGCCGATAAAGGTGGAGGTCACCTCGTCCTGGCTGACCCCGTAGGTTTCCGCCAGCGAGTCCTTGACCTGGAGGGTCTGGTCCTCGCTGAGCTTCTCGGTCTGGATCCGCATGGTCCCCGGGGCGATGTTCGTGACTTTCGGGTCAGCGGTGCCTGCTACTTCGGCCACCGCTTCCTCACCGCCGCTGATGTCCGTGTTGCTGACGTTGGAGACGGTGAACTCGGAGCCGCCGCGGAATTCGATGCCGAGGTTGAATCCGCCCTTGGCCACCGGGATGAGGATGGAAAGCAGTACCGCGGCAGCCGCGATGAGGAACCATAGCTTCGCCTTGCCGACGAAGTTATAGGACCGCTTTCCGGTGTAGAGGTCGTTGCCGAATGCGGCGAAACTGGGGAGCTTACTCATTACTCGCCGTCCTTTTCGGAGCTGCGGCCGCTGGCCGCCATGGAGTTCTGCTTTTCGGCAAGCCGCCGCTCTGCGATGGTCAGACGCCGTTCAGCTTCCTTCGCGGCTGCCTTGTTCTTGCCGCGCAGGGCCGGAGAATCACCGGGCTCGCGCAGGCGTCCGGCACCCCGGTAGAGCGGGACCGCACCTAGCCTGGTGGTGTCCAGGCCGGAGAACCGGTGCCCTTCGCCGAAGAACTTGGTCCGGGCCAGCAGCACCATGGTCGGGTGGGTGAACATAAAGACCACGATGAGGTCCGCAATAGCGGTCAGCCCCAGGGTGAACGCAAACCCGCGGACGTTGCCTACGGCCACGAAGTAGAGGACGACGGCGGCGAGGATGTTCACTGCCTTGGAGGCCAGTACAGTGCGCTTGGCACGTTTCCACCCGTTGTCCACGGCGGATACCAGGCCGCGGCCGTCACGGAGCTCATCACGGATGCGTTCGAAGTAGACGATGAACGAGTCGGCCGTCTGGCCGATGGCCACAATGAGACCGGCCACGCCGGCCAGCGAGAGCCGGTAGTTATGGCTCCAGCCCAGGATGGCGATGGCCAGATAAGTCAGCACACCCGCGACCACCAGCGAGGCGATGGTCACCAGGCCCAGCGCCCGGTACTGGAACAGGGAGTACACGGCCACCAGGGCCAGGCCGATGAGGCCCGCGATGATGCCCATGCGCAGCTGGTCGGCGCCGAGCGTGGCGGAGACCTGCTGTTCGCTCTGGATTTCGAAGCTGATGGGCAATGCGCCGTATTTCAGCTGTTCGGACAGCGCTTCGGCGCTTTCCTGGGTGAAGTTGCCGGTAATCTGCGGCTTGCCGTCGGTGATGACGGCGTTGACCGTGGGGGCGGAGATGATCTGCCCGTCCAGGACAATCGCGAACTGGTTCCGCGGATCGCCCTGCGGGAAGGCAAACAGACGCTCGGTGACCTGGCGGAAAGTGTCGGTGCCTTCACCGTTGAATTCGATGTTGACGGCCCACTGGTTGGTGGAGATGCCGTTGTTTCCCTGTGCCATGCCGAAGCTGGCCGTCGAAATCTCGCTGCCGGGAACTTCCACCGGGCCCAGGATGTACTTGCCGGCGGTACCGGGCTCGCAGGCGACCATGGGCTGGTCTGCGGCGGCCTGTTCCGCGTTGGCGAGGGTGTCGGGGTTCAGGCAGTCCGTGGTTTCGAACTCGGTCTGCAGTTCCGGGGAAATCCAGTTGGGATCGGATCCGTCGGTCGGCTCCGCCGTGGGCGTGGGCAGCTGCTCCGCCGGTGTCGGATCGGTGACTGCCGCGCCCTGCCCGCCGCCGCCGGCGAGGACCGGGCGGAACTCCATCTGTGCGGAGGCCTGGATCAGCTCGCGTGTCTCGGCATCGGGAACGCCGGGCAGCGAGACCACCACGTTGCGGTTGGACTGCGTGCTGATCTCGGCTTCGGAGACACCGCTGCCGTCCACACGCTGGCGGATGATCTCCACCGCCTGCTCCAGCTGTTCGGCGTTGATATCGGAGCTGGCTCCCTGAACCTTGGGAGCAAGGATCATCTGGGTGCCGCCCTCGAGGTCAAGGGCAAGTTTGGGGGTCCAACTGGCGTTGCTCCACATGGAGCCGCCACCAAGCAGGAGGGCCAGGGCAGCAAAAATGACGCCCAGCCAAATGAGCGTCTTTTTCGCGGCCGAGCCGGGGCCGGTACGGGGCATAGGGAATTTTCCTTTGGGGCGAAGATCACCGGCGCCAAACGGGCTCCGGTGAGGCAAGCGGGGCGTCAATGCCCCGCTTAGCTCGTGGAGAGTCTAGTTCTCTTTTGTATCGTCGCGGCTCAGGCGCTTGAGTGTTTCTTCAGGCGTCTCGTTCCGGGCGGCGGCATCCTGACCGGAATCGGCATCCCGGGCCGCACCCTTGCCCAAGGTCAGGGAGGACGCGTCGTCAGGAACCTGCGGGGTTTCCTCGGCGTCTGCCTCTTCAGCCGGCTGCTGCATAACTACCTTGGTCAGGGCCTGCAGGTGCACGGTGGCGGTGTTTCCCGGGGAAAGTTCCAGGACTGCCTTGTTTTCTTCCTGGTCCACGGAAACGATCCGTCCGAAAAGCCCGAACTGGGTCATAACCTCAGTGCCCGGAACCATCTGGGCGCGCTGCTGGGCCACCGACTGCGTCGTCTTCTTCTGCTTGCGGAACATCATGATGACGAAGACCGCCAGGAGCAGGGGAATGAAGAGATCAGCGATATTCACGTGGGGAAATCCGTTTCTTTTGAGGAAGGTTGCGGCACATCCGGGCACCGGGCCGGGACCGTGCCATAGGGCCAGTCTAAGGGGAAAACGTGGAAGGACGCTGTTAAGTTTCCTGCGGCGCCCAGTCCCCGGCACCGGCCGCGGTGGCTGTGCCCGGTCCGGAGAACATGTTCGCCGGCATTGCTGCAGCAACGTGTTCGGGCATCTGCAGCCCCAGGTGCTCCCAGGCAGCGCGCGTGGCGATCCTTCCGCGCGGGGTCCTGCCCAACAGGCCTTCACGGACCAGGTAGGGTTCGGCAACGGTTTCCACTGTCTCCGGTTCCTCGCCGACGGCAATGGCCAGGGTGGACAGACCCACCGGTCCCCCGTTGAACTTGGTGATCAGCGCCGTCAGCACGGCCCGGTCCAGCCGGTCCAGGCCCAGCACATCCACTTCGTACATGTCCAGGGCGGCACCGGCGGATCGGGCATCGATCTGCTCGATCCCATGGACCAGAGCCCAGTCCCGGACGCGGCGCAGCAGCCGGTTCGCGATGCGGGGTGTTCCGCGGGAGCGGCCGGCTACTTCGGCGAAGCCGGCCGAGTTGACCTTCATGTCCATGAGCATGGCCGAGCGGCGCAGCACCAGTTCCAGCTCGTCGGTGGAGTAGAACTCGAGGTGTCCGGTGAAGCCGAAGCGGTCCCGCAGCGGGCCGGGCAGCAGTCCTGCCCGAGTGGTGGCACCGACCAGGGTGAACGGGGGAAGTTCCAGCGGGATGGCCGTGGCGCCGGCTCCCTTGCCCACCACAATGTCTACCCGGAAGTCCTCCATGGCCATGTAGAGCATTTCTTCCGCGGGACGGGACATCCGGTGGATCTCATCCAGGAACAGCACCTCCCCCTCGGTCAGCGAGGAGAGAATGGCGGCGAGGTCGCCGGCATGCTGGATCGCAGGGCCGGAACTGATCCGCAGCGGTGCGTTCATTTCCGCCGCAATGATCATGGAGAGGGTGGTTTTGCCCAGCCCGGGCGGGCCGGAGAGCAGGACGTGATCGGCGCTTCGGCCGCGCAGGCGGGATGCCTCCAGGACGAGGGAGAGCTGCTCGCGGACGCGTTTCTGCCCCACGAAGTCGTCGAGGTTCTTGGGCCGCAGGGCCGCTTCGATGGCTTTGTCGTCGGGGTCCGGGCCGGGGGCGACCAGGGAATCAGCGGTGGACACGTCAGCCGGCCTTCCGGCGCGAGGCAGTCCGGGCGCCGTCGGTACCCAGCCGGCGCAAGGTCAGCTTGAGGATTTCCCCGACGTTGCCGGCGGCGGCGATGTCCGGATACTCGGCGGCGGTGTCCTCAATGGCGGCGGTGGCGTCCTTTTCGGACCAGCCCAGGCCGGTCATGGCGGCAAGGACCTGTTCCTGCCAACGCGGAGCGGCGGGGTTCTCCGCGGTGCCGTGCGGCACCAGCTTGTCCGCCAGCTCCAGCACAATCCGCCGGGCACCCTTGGGGCCGATGCCGGAAACCTTGCTGAAGGCCTTGTCGTCTCCGCTGGAGGCCGCCACCCGGATGGCTTCGGGGGTGTGCACGGCCAGGACGGCCAGCGCGATCCGAGGGCCGACGCCGCTGACACCCAGCAGGATATCGAAGACCTCCCGCTGGTCCGCGTCGGTGAACCCGTAAAGCGTCATGGAGTCCTCGCGGACAATCATGGCGGTGTGGATGAAGGCTTCGGCGCCCGTGCGCAGGGTGGCCAGTGTCTGCGGGGTGGCCTGGATCAGCATCCCGAGCCCGTGCACATCAATGACGGCGGAGGTGAGGCCGACGTGCGAAACGACCCCGCGGAGGGAACTGATCATGAAGGAACTCCAGAGGCTGTATAGAACATATCTACGAATACCCTACTTGCTGGCGCCCGCTTTGCCGTGCTGATCAGTAGCTTCCGCGTTTTGCCCGGGCCTCCGCCTCGGCCCACAGCCGCTGGGCCGGGGTCTGTCCCGATGCCGGGGCGGTGCCCCGCGAGGCCGAACCTGCGGTGGGTCCGGGGCCGGCGACGCCGCGGCGCCAGGCATGCGTGATGGCCAGGGCCAGGGCGTCGGCGGCATCCGCGGGTTTGGGCACTTCATCCAGCCGTAGGATCTTTGTGACCATTTTCCCCACTGCGTCCTTGTTGGCCGAGCCGGAGCCTGTGACCGCCGCCTTGACCTCGGTGGGGGTGTGCAGTGCCACGGGGATTCCGCGCCGTGCCGCCGCGGCAATCACGACGCCGGAGGCCTGGGCGGTGCCCATGACTGTGCTGACGTTGAGCTGGCTGAATACCCGCTCCACCGCCAGGACGTCCGGCCGGTGGGTATCCAGCCACAGTTCAATGGCTTCGGAGATCACCAGCAGGCGGGCGTCCAGGGCGGTTCCGGCCACCGTGCCGACCACCCCCACGGCCACGAGGGTGGCCCGGCGGTTCCCTTCAACCTCAACTACTCCGAGGCCGCAGCGGGTCAGGCCGGGGTCCACCCCCAGGACGCGTAAAGACACTGAGCGGGCTGCTTAGTCGTCGTTTTCCAGCTCGGCCATCACGGCGGCCGGGATGTCTGCATTGGAGTAGACGTTCTGGACGTCGTCGAGGTCTTCCAGGGCGTCGACCAGCTTGAGGAACTTGCGGGCTGCATCGGCGTCCAGCTCCACGTGCATGGACGGAACGAATTCCGCTTCGTCCGTTTCGTAGTCGATGCCGGCTTCTTCCAGGGCTCCGACGACGGCGCGCAGGTCCTGCGGCTCGGAAATGATCTCGAAGTTCTCCCCGGATTCCTTGACCTCATCCGCTCCGGCGTCCAGGACGGCCATCAGCAGGTCATCCTCGGTCAGGCCGTTCTTGGGAAGGTTGACCACGCCCTTGCGGGTGAACATGTAGGCCACCGACCCCGGATCGCCCATGTTGCCGCCGTTGCGGGTGACCGCCAGGCGGACCTCGGACGCGGCGCGGTTCTTGTTGTCCGTGAGGCACTCGATCAGCAGGGCCGAGCCCTGGGGTCCGTAGCCTTCGTACATGATGGTCTGGTAGTCGACGGCCTCGCCGAGCAGGCCGGCGCCGCGCTTGACGGCACGGTTGATGTTGTCGATCGGCACAGAAGTCTTCTTGGCCTTGGACACGGCGAGTTCCAAGGCCGGGTTGCCGGCCAGGTCGGCGCCGCCGGCACGGGCTGCAACTTCGATGTTCTTGATCAGCTTGGCGAAGGACTTGGCGCGCTTGGCATCAATTACGGCCTTCTTGTGCTTGGTGGTTGCCCATTTAGAGTGGCCCGACATGCTCTACGCTTCTCCTCTGATCATCTGGATAAATAGTTCATGAATGCGGCGCTCCCCCGTAATTTCCGGATGGAAAGAGGTTGCCAGCAGATTCCTTGAACGCACTGCCACAATTCTAGCGACCGAATCAGCTTCCGGCGCCGAAACCATGCCCGGATCCGCAGACCGGTTCGCGGATGGGACGGGAACGGGAACCCCCGGTGGTTCCCGAACCTGCGCCAGGACGCGCACCGAGGCACCCGCTTTTTCCACTTCGGGTGCCCGGATGAACACTGCCTGCACCGGGGGCGGCACGGCTCCCGCGGGCAGTGACGGAAGGGATTCGAGGCCTTCGAAGACAAGCTCCGTTTCAAAGGACTCGCGTTGACGCCCGAATGCGTTGCGGCGGACCAGGATATCCAGCCCGCCCAGGGTTTCCTGTGGGCGCCCTTCCCTGTCAGTGGCCGGATCTACCAGACGGTCAGCCAGCAGGATCATGCCGGCACAGGACCCGTACACCGGGAAGCCTCCGGAGATGGCATCTTTCAGCGGCACTGCCAGGCCGTAGGTGTGCAGCAGCTTGCCCATGGTCGTGGATTCCCCGCCGGGCAGCACCAGACCGGACAGCCCGTCCAGATCTGCGGGACGGCGCACGGGAACCGCAGCGGCACCCGTCGCCGCAACGGCGGCCGCATGTTCACGGACTCCGCCCTGCAGTGCCAGGACCCCCACCCGCAGGCCTGCGCCATGGGAACCTGTGAAGTTGGTCATTGCCTTATTCTAGGCAGCCCGGGTGCGCACCGAAGGTTGCCCCTGCGTGCAGCTGCCCGCAGAGCCCCGGGACAAGGCCGTGCGCTATATTCAGTAACCATGAGTTCTTTCTCCATCCTGGTCGGAAAACTGGTCCGCAGTGCCTCCAAACTGCGTGGCGGCGGTTCCGCCCTGCCGGGCCTGGTGGTGGAGAAAATCGATCCCGACTTCATCCGCCGCACCCTCGCGGATCTGCCGCTCGGCGTCGCCGTGGTTTCCGGAACCAACGGCAAAACCACCACCACCAAGATGGTCGTGGAGCTGCTCGAAAGCCAGGGCCTGAAGGTCTTCACCAACCGAACCGGCAGCAACTTCACCCGCGGCGTGGCGGCAGCATTGCTGGGCGAAGTGAACCTTCGCGGCCGCCTGGATGCGGACATCGCCGTCCTGGAACTGGACGAGGCGCACGCGGTGCACTTCGTGAAGCTGATCCAGCCGCGCTACAGCCTGCTGCTGAACGTGCTGCGTGACCAGCTGGACCGGTTCGGCGAAATCGACAAGACCACCCGCCTGCTGGAGCAGATTGCCCGCGCCACCACCGAAACCGTGGTCCTGAACCGCGAAGATCCGCGGGTGGCCGGCATCGCGGAGTCCCTGAACGGTCAGCGTGCCGTGTACTTCGGCCTGGATGCCTCGCTGCGCAGCACCTTCCCGAACGATGACGAGATGCGCGGAAGCCTGGCCGAGGCTCTGGCCGCAACCCAGGAGGCCGACGTCGTCCTGGAGCGCGTGGGCGAGGCCGACGCAGATTTCCTCATCGACGGGCAGGTGCGCTCGGCGAACCTGAAGCTGCGCGGTGTCTACAACATCTTCAACGCGGCGGCGGCGCTGGCCTTCGCGCGAACCATCAAGGGCGCAGATCTGGACAACGAGGCGCTGTTTACCGCGCTGTCCAACGTGGAGCCGGCGTTCGGACGCGGCGAGTCGCTGACCGTCAACGGGCAGCCGCTGGAACTGGTGCTCGTGAAGAACCCCAGCGGGTTCCGCCTCGGCCTGAAATCCTTTGCCGCGCACGGCTACTCGACCATGATTGCCATCAATGACAATTACGCCGACGGCCGGGACATGTCCTGGCTCTGGGACGTGGACTTCGAGTCCCTTACCGACGGCGGCGTCGACGTCGTCAGTGGTGTGCGCGCCTATGACATGGCATTGCGCCTGAAGTACGACGACGTACCCGTGCGGACCGTCGAACCGGACATTACGGACGGCCTGAAGCGTTTCATCAAGGACTCCCCCGGGGTCCCCATGCGGATCTTCTGCACGTACACCGCCATGCTGGCGGTGCGCCGGGAGCTCTCCAAGATCACGAAGGTAGAGGTGGTCTCATGACCGAGGACCGCACAATCAGGATCCTGCAGCTGTACCCGCGGGAAATGAACATTTACGGGGACTGGGGCAACGTCCTGGTACTCAAGCAGCGCCTGAAGTGGTACGGCTACCGCCCTGTGGTGGAGGAGTACAACGCCGGGGATACCTTCCCGGAGGGCGTGGACATTATTGTGGGCGGCGGCGGCCAGGACAGCGGCCAGGTGGTCATCCAGCAGGACCTTCAGGAGCTTGCCCCCACGCTGCGGGCACTGGCCGACGACGGCCTGCCGATGCTGGTGATCTGCGGGCTCTACCAGCTGTTCGGAAAGTTCTTCAAAACGCATGAGGGGACGCTGATTCCCGGGATCGGCATTCTGGACCTGGAAACCCACGGCGGAGATGTCCGGCTGATCGGCAACGTGCTTTCGGTCAGCAGCGAGTTCGGCGAGATCCACGGATACGAGAACCACAGCGGCCAGACTTTCCTCGGCCCCGGCGTTCGGCCGCTCGCCGAAGTCCGCAAGGGCGAAGGCAATAACACCAAGGACAGCACCGAGGGTGCCCGCTATAAAAACGTGGTAGCCAGTTACCTGCACGGTTCCCTGCTGCCGAAGAACCCGGCCATTGCCGATTTCCTGATCGAGCAGGCCGCCATCCGGAAGTTCGGCAGCTTTGCTCCGGTGCCGCGGCCCGAAGAGGATCTTGCGGAACTGTCGAAGCTGTCCGAGATGGCAAGGCAGCACGCCGGGCAGCGTCCTCGGTAGCGACGGCGCGGCAGCGTCCGGGGTAGAGACTCCGGGCAGCGTCCGCGGTAGAGACTCCGGGCAGCGTCCGGGGGCGACTCCGGGACGGCATCCGGGGGCGACTCCGGGCAGCGTCCGGGACAGAGTTTGCGGTAGCCCCCTCCCCCCGGCGCATCCGTTTCAGCATCCGGGGCGCCCCCTAACCGGCGGCGCTGCTCCTCTAGTCCGTGCCGGAACCGGGGCCCATGCGCCGGCTCCGCGCGGCGGCGACCGCACAACAGAGTGCGCCGGCAGTCAGGGCCAGGACCGTCACGAGCCGGCCGGCCCCGAAGTTCTCGAACAGCCCCGGTGTCAGGATTACGGCCAGCGCTCCAAGGAACGCTGCACCGATAATGAGGAAAGCCGGGCGGTACTCGCGGGTCGTGTTCATGCCCGCAGCCTATCTGCTGCCGATGCAGCCGGTGCTCTTCCTGCCACGGCAAGGGTCTGGATCAGGCGCGGGACGCGCCCTCTGCTGTCGCCGTCCCGCTACCGCCGCTGCCGCCGAGTCAGTACCCCTCGGGAGATCTGCGTTTCAGGTACCTGCGGGCATAACCGGCCAGGAGCGCTGCCCCAATGCCGTTCAAAAGGACAAGTCCGATCCCGATGAAAAAGACTGCAGGAGCCGAGGCTCCGTCCGGAAGCACCAGGGCGGCTGCGACGGCTACTGCGGCTGCTGCGGCGATACCGGCTCCCATCCCGGCTGCCGGAGCGGGCGATCTTTGTGAACGGCCCGGATGCGCCGTCTCCTGGACCAGCAGGCCAGTGGCTGCGCCAAGAAAGCTGACCAGGCCGGCGCCCGCGCCCACGAAGGCTCCCGTGGCGGTGTGGAACATTAACATTGCCGGCCACGAGGTGCCGGAACTCCAGCTTGCGAAAGCCGGATCGGAACGTGCCTGGAACTCCGAGGCCAGGCTCACTGCTGCCCCCGCCAGGCCTGCTGTGACGGTGCCGAACAACATCATGAGAAAACAGAGCAGGCCCAAGAGCTTTCCCACCCTCATTTCTCCGTATTCCTCATACCGGCCAACGTTAGCCGAAGCATGTGCCGGCACTGCGCGGACCCGTTCAGGCAACTGTTCAGCTCCTCAGTCTCGAACAGCAGCGATAGCGGCATGGGCCCGTTTGCCGGGATCCCGGCGCGTCTGGACGTCGCAGACCTCGAACCCCGCTTCGGCAAGTAACTGCCCCATCGCCGCGGCGGACCAGTAGTACGCCGTGCTCACGGCATGCGGGAAAGGGGTCCCGGGAGGTCCGTCGAAGAATCCGATGAGGATCCGCCCGCCGCGGACCAGGGCACGGTTGAATTCCGCCAGCACCAAGGCAAGCTCGTCGGGCGGAACGTGAATGAGCGAATACCAGGCCAGCACGCCGTGCAGCGAGCCGTCAGGTACGTCCATGTGGCGGATTGAGGCGACGCGGAAAGGAGCACCGGGAAAGCGCAGACGGGCGCTGTCGATGAATGCGGGGACAAAGTCGATTCCCTCGACCGCTGCTCCGCGCCGGTGGAGGAAGCCGGTCCACTGGCCGGGTCCGCATCCGGCGTCCACTACGCGGCCCTCAATACCTGCCGCCCAGTCGCCGATGCACTGCCGATCCAGCTCATGTGTGTCCCCAATCGATCCCAGCAGGCGGGTGTATTCGGCCGCCCGCGCCCCGTACGCCGATCGGGTGGCTTCATCCTCCATGCTCATGAGACTAGCGGGCAGCTGACAGGGTGTCCCGGAACTCAGGAGAGCCGCTCCGAAACCGAGATGACGACGTCGTCGCCTATGTCCTTGCCGATCTTTTTCCGCAGCTTCGCGCTGACCGAGAGCATGTGGCCTCCGGCGCCGGTGGGCATCAGGGCCGCGCGTACCGGTTCTCCGTCCACCGTTGCAGCGACCTTGACGGCTTTGCCCGTGCCGAAGAGAGTCTTCGAGTCCGGGACTTCAATGCAGGACCAGACATCTCCCTTGATGTCCACGCCGATCGGAGCAGAGAAGTGCAGATCCATCGGTCCGGCCTCGGTGCTCATGAGTCTCCCTGCAGTTAGGGCCGCCCCCTTGGAATCGCCGTGGCGGCGCCCCGGCTTTGGGCGGACACTTTGATGTGCACGCCCCAGCATCAACCATCCGGGAGCGTACTGCCAGCGAATCACTAGGCAAGCAATGCTGCTGTCCAGGTTTCCTGATGGCCCCGAACATAGTGGGTTACTGCCCGCCAATGCTCCCCGTGGCCCTGAATGTACATGGATCCCCAGGGCTCGCGGCCCGTAGTGTGCGAAGACTCCAGCAGGCGGTACATGGCCGCCGCGCGCTGGTGCATTGCTTCCGGCAGCTGCTCCCGCAGGCCGCGTTCCGCACCGTACCCGTCAACGAACGCAGCGAGATTTACCGCCGCCTGCTCCGGTGCCAACGTCGTGTCCGAGAGCGTAAACGCCTGGGCAGCATAGGCAAGGTCCCACAGCCGTGTGCTGGGAGCGGCAGCGTCCCAGTCAATGAAGACCCAGCGGTCACCGATCAGGAGGTTCCAAGGAGCCAGGTCGTTATGGCAGACAAGGTCGTTTCCCGGGGCCGGGATGGCACCGGCCCATGTCGCATCCTGGGAGGGCACGAACGTTTCGCTCACATCATGGATGGCGCGGACCATTGCTCCCACCCGGCGAAGCTCCGTGTGCGTAAGCGGAGGCGATTCGAGGGCAAGCCGTCCGGGTATGAATTCGGTGATTTGCCGGTCCTGCTCATCCCTGCCCAGGACCGCGGGGACGTCGACGCCGGTCTTCCGGACTGCGGTCATGAATTCGTGAACGTATGGCGTTGATTCTGTCCACGGCTTTCGGACCGTCTGCCCGATCCGTACGACGGTGTCGGCGACATTGCCGCCGTCGAGTAGTTGCTCCCCATCCATCACCCGATGCTAGCCGTCCCGCTCAAGGATCAGGGAATGCCCCGGCGGCACAGCTTCAGCAGCCTGCGCCTGGCAGGGACATAGCCATGCGCCGCACGTATTCCAGGCGTTCGTGGAATCCTTTCGGAAGCCGGGCGGGCAATTCGCTGACCGGGAACCACCGGACGGCCTCGCTCTCCTCGCTCACAGTGGTTACGGCTTCCGGGCTAACGACGGCTGCGAACCCCACGTCCCAATGCGCTGAGCAGGAGAAACCGCCCTGCAGGTCATGCCGGTCCAAATCCATGATTGCCGGGGAAAGCAGAGCAAGGTCGCCAAGTCCCGATTCCTCGCGCGCCTCTCTTTGTGCCGTTTCCGCCACCGATGCATCCCCTGGTTCGACGTGGCCGCCGAACTGCACCCAGAACTGCCCCTTCCGGTGGAAACACAGGAGCACGTGATCGAATCCGGGCGAAAAGACGAAGCAGGACCCGGTGATATGTTCCGGGCCGCCGTCCTTGCGTAGGCCGGCTGTTCCCGCTGCGTTCAGGAAGCGCAAATATGCTTCTTTCGGTTTTGAATCGGGAAGTGTCCGGAGACGGGTCAGTAAATCTTCGAGGGGCATACTGTCATTTCGCCGGATGCTCCAGGATGAAAATGCCGTCGGGACCGGTGCGGGGGTGAAGTGTCCCCGGTTTGCTGTACACGCTAACTGACCAGCCTGAGTCCTTATCGAAAGCGCCGAGGTGCCAATCCGAAAACCTGTGTAACAACGCCAACCCTGCGAAATCTGCTGCCATGTCCAGGGACTTCGGTCCGCCCCGTGTGGCGACAGTAGTACCAACCACAAACAGGCCGCCCTCAATCAGCAGCCCGCGGACTATCCCGAAAGCATCCTCCAAAGCTTCGGCGGAAAGGAATGCGGGCACGTTTCCGCACATGGAAATGAGTTCATATCGGTCGGGAAGACCTTCTCTGCGCAGGCGGTCCCCCGTGAGTTCTTCTACAGCCAGTTGTCGGTACCAGCCCGCATCGAAAGTGTCAGCGGCGACATCCAGCACGGCAGGGGCCGGATCGATGCCGTACGCCTGATGCCCACGATGACGGAGCGCATTAACGGCCGAGCCGATACCGCACCCGATATCGAGAATCCGGCTTTTGCGGGCGGCAAGCATGTCGATAAACCGGGCGTCTGCCTCGAGGTCTATTCCGTTGTCCAAGAGCCGGCGCATCTTCTGTGCGTAGGCGTCCAGGTCAGCAGTTGGGATCATGACCATCAGACTAATCGTCGGCGCGGAATGCTCGAGCCTAGCCCTGTCCGTAAAAACGCTGGGGCACCCGGCAGCGGCGGTGCCGTGGACTGATAGGTGTGTCCGGTGGGTGTGGTGATTGCGACTGTGTGCCGGCCGGTTTCCTCTGCGTTTACAGCCCGCCAGCCCGGTGCTTCCTTCGCCTGGTTGCAGGCTTCACACAGGCCCTGCAGGTTGCCGACGTCGGTGCTTCCGCCGGTCCGGTGCGGCTGGATGTGGTCGCGGTGTCGGATCGGGGCGTTACACCATGGCGTCCGGCAGGTTTGATCCCGCACGGAAATGAACCTTGCCAAGGATTCGGGAACGAACCGTGCCTTCGAATCCATGCCGATGAGTTCGCCGGAGGCCGGTGCGGTGTAGAGGCGCCGAAGCCAAAGCTCCGGAGCAACGGGATCGCCGTTTCGAGCCGCCGGGCCTTCCAGTGCAGCGTCGGGCGCCGGCCCGCGTGTGATGCTTCCACGTTCGGCCCTTCCGACACTTCGGCTTCCGGCGTTTCCAATACTGCCGCATCCGGCGGGCGTTCCGAGGTTTCCGTTTCCGGCCTTCGTTCCGAGGTTTCCGTTTCCGGCGGGCGTTCCGAGGTTTCCGTTTCCGACCCCCGTTCCGATGTTTCCGTTTCCGGGCACATCGCCGCCGCCGCTTCGGGTTTTACGCACCGCGTCTCGTGCCCACATGGCCGGCACCATGCCGTATCCCTGAAGGTAGGCCGGCTCATCCGAACCCGCAAGCAGCGTGCGGTCCGTCATCACCAGCTGGACCTCCAGCGGCACACGGTCCGCCTGGCTCAGTCCGGTGACCCTTTGAACCAGCGTGTCAGCCATAATCTGGCCCCGTCCCCGCTCATCGCCGCGGGCCCGGAGAGAATCCGCTTCACGGCTGAGGGCGGCAAATACGGCGACGCCCTGAGCCACCGGCAACAGGCCGGTCAGGTACGTCATGGTGTCCGGCGCTGGCCGGCAGGAAACGTAGCGGTCCGCTACGGCTTTCGCCGCCCGCCGGACCAGTGCCTCCTGATCAATGCGCTGGGTGATCCTGCGAATGCGGCCGATGAGCCGACCGTCGCCCAGACCCTCCAACCCTGCCGGATCGCCGGCAACCTCCCGGTCCACCAGCCTGCGGTCTTCCTTGGAAAGGCACGCGGTCTCCCGCACCAGCAGCGTGGCCCGCCATTCGCTGATCCGGCCTTCCGACAAAGCCCGCAACGTCCATGGCATCTCCGTATCCAGGGCCTTGGCAAAGCCAAGAATCCGGTTTCCCCGGGCCGGAGATTCACGCCTGGCGAGGGCAACCTGGGCTGCCACTCCCCTGCCCTGGTGTTCCCGTGGAAGTCCTGCCCGCGCATGGGCACGCCGGACTGAAAGGTCCAAGGCTGCGGCCGCACGGGCTTGTGCCGCACTGGCTGCAGCCTTTAGTTCCTCCAACACGCGCAGACGGTCGACCAGCCCGGCATCCGATTCACCGGTCAGAGCAGCGAAGGTTGCGGCAGAAGAAAGTCGGAGAATCCAGCCTCGCACGGTGTCCACCTCAACTGCCGCCGGCCCTTCGGAACCACCACCATCGGTGTATTCGGGCGGCACAGGTGCCGCCACGTCAATGCGCGGAACGGATGCCCGGGCAGACATCCAAAGGCCCCCGGGTACTTCCGGGAGGAGGCCCGAGGTTTCCCCGCGGCCGCCCGGCGCCTCTCCGGTGCGCATTCCATATTCGAACATGTATTCGATTTTAGAAGTCAGGCGGCCCCGCTAGGTCGCAGTTTCCCCGCCTGTGGGTAAGCCACGGCTAACGTCGGCATGTGGAGGACAGGTCCTCAAACCATGTACTCCGATGGTCCCGACGAGCGGACAATCCAGCACACCCCTGCCCACCGGAGGTGTGGCCCGGCGGCTCCGCAAGCGTCCGGCGCAAGGCCTACGGCGGCACACGGCAGCGGCGCGCGGCACCCCGTTGTCCGGGGGCGCCCGGCACCTGGGCCAGCCCAGCCACGGTGGTCACCGCCGGCCTGTGGAGGACGGGTCCGCACCCCACGCGCCCCGACGGTCCCCCGGCGACCAGACCACCCAACGCACCCTCAGCCCGGTAGCGATCTACGCAGCCCCGCGAGCCACACACCGCACCCGCCCCTACTTCGGATCCCTGGTCACCAGCCATTCGTGCGCCCCGGCGCCGGCAGCGCCCATCGACTCGACAACCGGAATGGTCCGTGCCCGCACCGCCTCCCGCTGGGACACCGGCGCGCACTCGCCCTGCGGGAGGTCGGCGGCAACAGAGCACCACCGGTACGGGTCGCGGACAATGACCGACGGCGCCCACGCCAGATCGCTTACGGACCACTCGCCGTCGTCGTCGCGGGCGAACTGTGCCCGCACCATCAGGCCCTCATTATTCACGTCGTACCAAGGCGAAAGCTCGGTCACGGCGTTGCCCAGCCCGTAGACAATCCAGGTCCCGTTGTAGTTCTCGATGGGCAGCACCGAGTGCGTGTGGTGGCCGTAAAGGAAGTCGAACTCCCCGCTGTCAGCCAGGGCATGCGCCGTCTCCACCTGCTGGCTGTTCGGCGCGGATGCGTATTCGTCGCCGGCATGGATGGCTCCCACGACGACGTCGGCCCCCTCCGCCCGGGCCTGCCGCGCCTTGGCGATCATCGCCTCGGCATCGAGCAAATCCACCTGCCACGGATACTCGGTTTCCAATCCGTTCAGTCCGTAGGTCGCTTCGATGACCGCCACCTGGCCGGCGGGGGCGGGCAGGACCATCGGCCGGCCGGCAGCGTCTTCGGACGCGTAGGAGCCGGTATGCGCAAGTCCAAGCGAATCCAGCACCCCCAGCGTCCGGTTCAGTCCCACCGTGCCGGCATCCATGGTGTGGTTGCTCGCCGTAGTGCAGGCCTGGTACCCCACTGCGGCGGCAGCGGTTAGGATCTGCGGAGGCACGTTGAACATGGGATAACCGGCATACGGGCCGTCGAGCTCGGCCACCGGAGTCTCCATGTGGCACACGGCTACGTCGGACGACGCAATATACGCCCGCTGCCCGGCCAGCAGCGGCTCAAAATCCAGCGGCCCCTTGCCGGTCACCGCGGCATCCGCCGCCGCCTGGTCCCACAGCTGCGGATGAACCAGCAGATCCCCGGCCAGCATCAGCGAAAAACAGTTCTCCGTGGGACATTCCGGTCCCTTGCCGGGAATGGACGGGGTGGTGGGAGAGGCCGAGGGCGAAGCAGGCGACGACGACGGCGCCCCGGCGGACGGCTGCCCCGCGCCGTCGGGCTCGGGCGCACCCGTGCAGCCTGCCAGCACCAGCGCAAGCAGCAGCGTTCCTGCCACCGTTGACCTGACCGAACGGCCCGGCACACGCCTATCCACCCTGAGTTTCACATCTTCCCCCACGGAATCGGCCCCAGGCCAGCGGACTGCGGGCGGCGGGGAATCGGACTGATCCTACGGCAGGTCACATTGGTTTGGGATAGGCCGGTGTGCCAGTCTTGGGCCTTATGGACAACCCTTTCCTCACGCCCAGCTCCCTCCCGTATCAGCTGCCGCCGTTCGCGCAGATCAGCGAGGACACGTTCGCGCCCGCTTTTGATGCCGGCATTCGGGAACACGCCGCGCAGATCGAAGCCATTGCGAACAGCACTGCGGCTCCGGATTTCAAGAACACCATTGGAGCGCTGGAATTGTCCGGGCAAATACTCGGACGCACCGCCGTCGCCTTCTTCACCCTGTGTGCGGCCCATGCCACCGAGGGGGTGCAGCGCATCCAGCAGGAAATCAGCCCGAAGCTCGCCGCCCACGAAGATGCCATCTACCTCAACCGCGCGCTCTTCAACCGGGTCGACGCGGTCGCAAAGGACGTTGCCGGGCTGGACGCCGAGCAGACGCGGCTGGTCTCCGAGTACCGCCGCCGCTTCGTCCGCGCCGGGGCGGAGCTCGACGACGCCGGACAGGCACGCATGCGCGAGCTGAACGCCAGGTTGTCGGAGCTGTCCACGGACTTTTCCCAGCGGCTGCTCCGGGACACCAACGATTCGGCCCTGGTGGTGGAAACCGCCGCCGATCTGGACGGCCTGCCCGACGACGACATTGCCGCAGCAGCGGCCGCCGCCGACGCCGCCGGGCACCCGGGCAAGTACCTCTTGTCCCTGGTCCTCCCCACCCCGCAGCCGGCGCTCTCCTCCCTGGCCAACCGGGAAACCCGCCGCCGCCTGCACACCGCCTCACTGCACCGCGGCTTTCGGGACAACGGCAACAACACATTGTCCATCGCCGCCGAAATGGCAGCCCTTCGGGCGGAAAAGGCGGCCCTGCTCGGGTTTGCCAACCATGCCGAGTACGCCACTGATGACCAGACCGCACCGTCCCTCGCCGCCATCCACGGGATGCTGGAAAAGCTGGCGCCGGCCGCCGTGCGCAACGCAAAGGCCGAGGCGGAGGAGCTGCGCGAAGCGGCCCGCCGCGACGGACATGAGCTGGAGGCCTGGGACTGGGCGTACTACTCCGGGCAGGTCAGGAAGGAGAAGTACGACGTCGACCTCGCCGCCCTGCGCCCGTACTTCGAGCTGGAGCGCGTCCTGAGCGACGGCGTCTTCTACGCCGCCAACCGGCTGTACGGCCTGACCTTCACGGAACGCACCGACCTGGCGGGCTACCATCCCGACGTCCGGGTCTGGGAAGTGAAGGACGCCGACGGCACGGGGCTGGGTTTGTTCCTGGGCGACTACTACACACGGGACACCAAAAACGGCGGCGCGTGGATGAATTCCCTCGTGCACCAGTCACGTCTGCTGGATGAGCCGCCGGTGGTCATCAACAACCTGAACATCCCCCGTCCGTCCGCCGGCGAGCCCACCCTGCTCACCTTCGACGAGGTGGTCACCGCATTCCACGAGTTCGGGCACGCACTGCACGGACTCTTCTCCAATGTCACCTACCCGCAGTTCTCCGGCACCGCCGTGCCGCGGGACTTTGTGGAATACCCCTCACAGGTCAACGAGATGTGGATGCTCTGGCCGGAAGTCGTTGCCAACTTCGCCCGCCACCACCTCACCGGCGAGCCGCTGCCGCAGGAAGTCATCGACAAGGTCCTGGCCGCCGCCGTGTGGGGCGAGGGCTTCTCCACCACCGAGTACCTTGGTGCCACTCTGCTTGACCTGGCCTGGCATGAACTGGCGCCGGGGGAAACCGTTGCGGACCCCGAGGCGTTCGAGGCCCGGGCCCTTGCCGACGCCGGCGTGGACCTGGAACTGGTGCCCCCGCGCTACCGGACCGGCTACTTCAAGCACATTTTCGCCGGCGGTTACGCAGCGGCGTACTACGCCTACATCTGGAGCGAAGTGCTCGACGCCGACACGGTGGAGTGGTTCAAGGAGCACGGCGGACTCACCCGGGAGAACGGGGACCGCTTCCGGACCGAGCTGCTCTCCAAAGGCAACAGCATTGACCCCCTGCAGGCCTTCCGGAACTTCCGCGGCCGGGACGCCGACATCCAGCCGCTGCTTGAACGGCGCGGACTGGCCTAGCACAGAGGAAGGGCGGGAACCGGTTGATCACCGGCTCCCGCCCTTCCGCCACTTCAGGGGCGGCTGCTACCAGCCGCGCTCGGCCAGACGGTGGGGCTGCGCCAGCTCGTCCACGTTGATGCCCACCATGGCTTCGCCCAGTCCCCGCGACGCCTTGGCTATTTCATCCGGATCGTCGTAGAAGGTGGTGGCCTTCACGATAGCGGCGGCCCGCTGTTCCGGGTTTCCGGATTTGAAGATGCCCGACCCCACGAACACCCCGTCAGCGCCAAGCTGCATCATCATGGCAGCATCGGCAGGCGTGGCGATTCCGCCAGCGGTGAAGAGCACCACGGGAAGCTTGCCGGCGGCGGCTACTTCCTTCACCAGTTCGTAGGGTGCCGCCAGTTCCTTGGCGGCCACGTACAGTTCGTCCTGGGGCAGCGAGGAGAGCCGGGCAATCTCCGAGCGGATGGTGCGCATGTGCATCGTGGCGTTGGAAACATCTCCGGTGCCGGCTTCACCCTTGGAACGGATCATCGCGGCGCCCTCGTTGATGCGCCGGAGTGCCTCGCCCAGGTTGGTGGCACCGCAGACGAAGGGGACGGTGAAGTTCCACTTGTCGATGTGGTTGGCGTAGTCCGCCGGGGACAGGACCTCGGACTCGTCAATGTAGTCGACGCCCAGTGACTGCAGCACCTGCGCCTCCACGAAATGCCCGATCCGGGCCTTGGCCATCACCGGAATGCTGACGGCACTGATGATGCTGTCAATCATGTCCGGATCGCTCATCCGGGATACCCCGCCCTGGGCCCGGATGTCCGCCGGTACCCGTTCGAGCGCCATCACGGCCACGGCACCGGCGTCTTCGGCAATCCGGGCCTGCTCGGCAGTGACGACGTCCATAATGACGCCGCCCTTCAGCATTTCGGCCATGCCGCGTTTGACGCGGGTGCTGCCGGTGACGGTCGTGGACGTTAGTCCGGTGACGGCTTCGTTAGGCATGAGGTCTCTTCACATTCGCTGCGGGATCCGACAGATCATCTGACAGGGGTATACGCTACGCCCGGCAGCATCCGCGTTCCTTTTCAAGACTTCCCGTGACGTACCCCTTAAAACAAAAGGTGCCGCGGCTTTTGAGCCACGGCACCTCCAGCGTGTTTTCCTCAGGCCGCCGGATTGCCCAGGGTTGCCTGCTTGCGCACCGCATGCATGCGCTGCCCGATGGTCACGCAACTGGCCAGCGTCAGCAGGACCAGGACCACCAGCAGCAGGACCTCGGGCACACCCAGGCCCACCAGACCGGTGGCTACGAGCAGCGACACCAGCCGTTCGGCGCGCTCGGCGATACCGACATTGGCGTTGAAGCCCAGCGACTCGGCCTTCGCCCGGATATAGGAGACCAGCATGCCGACGACCAGGCAGAGGACGGCGGCAATGCCGATCGCGTCATTCTCGCCGCCGGTGAAGAACCAGATGGCCACGCCGGCAAACAGCGCGCCGTCGGCAAACCGGTCCAGCGTGGAGTCAAGGAACCCGCCCCAACTGCCCTTGCGCTGCTGCTGCCGGGCCATGATGCCGTCAATGACGTCGGAGAAAATGAACACCGTAATGAAGATGGTGCCCCAGAACAGTTCACCCAGCGGGTAGAACACCAGCCCGCCGATCATCACCCCGAGCGTGCCGGCAATGGTGACCATGTCCGGGGTGACCCGGTGCCGGAGCAGCCAGGCGGCCAGCGGGGTGAAAACGGCAGTAAAGAATCCCCGTGCGTATTTGTTCAGCACGGCTCAGTCCTCGCTGTCCCGGCCGGAGCCGTCCGGCCATGCCTCGGCCACCTGGCGGCGAACGTCGTCCAGGGTCTGGGTGATGGCCTTGGTCTGCGCGATGATCGGCAGGAAGTTCCCGTCCCCGCCCCACCGCGGCACAATGTGCTGGTGCAGGTGCGCGGCAATCCCGGCTCCGCCGGTCTCTCCCTGGTTCATGCCCAGATTGAACCCGGAGGGACCGGAAACCTTCCGCAGGACCCGCATGGCGGTCTGTGTCAGTGCGGCAATTTCCGCGGTTTCCTCCGGGTCGATGTCCGTATAGTCCGGCACGTGCCGGTACGGGCAGACCAGCAGGTGGCCGGCGTTGTATGGAAAGAGATTCAGGATAACGAAGGCATGTTTGCCGCGGTGGACAATCAGCGATTCCTCGTCCGTCCGCCCGGGTGCGGCGCAGAACGGGCAGGTCTCCTCCGAGGACACCTGCTTCTGCCCGCCCTTGATGTAGGCCAGGCGGTGCGGCGTCCAGAGACGCTGGAAGGCGTCGGGAACACCGGGAAGTTCAAACGTGTCCGTTATGTCCGTGTCGTCTGTTTCTGCCATGGTGTTCCCGCTGCCCCTACTTGTCCCGGTTCCGGACGGCTTCGACAATCCGCTTCACGGCTTCTTCAACGGGCACGCCGTTGTCCTGGCTGCCGTCGCGGAAGCGGAAGGACACGGCGCCGGCCTCGGCGTCGTCGCCGCCGGCGATCAGGACAAACGGGATCTTGTCCTTGGAGGCGGTGCGGATCTTCTTCGGGAAGCGGTCGGTGCCGGTATCCACCTGGGCACGGATGCCGTGCGCCTTGAGCTTGTCGACGACGTCGAACATGTAGTCGTTGAACGCTTCGGCCACGGGGATGCCGACCACCTGGACCGGTGCCAGCCAGGCCGGGAACGCACCGGCGTAGTGCTCGGTGAGCACGGCCATAAAGCGTTCCACGGAGCCGAACAGGGCGCGGTGGATCATCACCGGGCGCTGGCGGGTGCCGTCGGCGGCCTGGTACTCGAGTTCGAAGCGTTCGGGCAGGTTGAAGTCCAGCTGGATGGTGGACATCTGCCAGGTGCGGCCGATGGCGTCGCGGGCCTGGACGGAAATCTTGGGGCCGTAGAACGCGGCTCCGCCCGGATCCGGGACCAGGTCCAGGCCGGAGGCTTCGGCTACCTCGGCGAGGGTGCGGGTGGCTTCCTCCCAGACCTCGTCGGAGCCGACGTACTTCTCCGGATCCTTGGTGGAGAGCTCCAGGTAGAAGTCATCCAGGCCGTAGTCCTTGAGCAGGTCCAGCACGAACTTCAGGGTGCTGGTCAGCTCGTCCTTCATCTGCTCGCGGGTGCAGTAGATGTGGGCGTCGTCCTGGGTCATGCCCCGCACACGGGTCAGGCCGTGGATCACGCCGGACTTCTCGTAGCGGTACACGGAGCCGAATTCGAACAGGCGCAGCGGCAGTTCACGGTAGGACCGTCCGCGGGAGCGGAAGATCAGGTTATGCATGGGGCAGTTCATCGGCTTCAGGTAGTAATCCTGGCCGGGCTTGGTGACCTCGCCGGTTTCCGGGTCGGTGACTTCATCCACGTGCATGGGAGGGAACATGCCGTCGCGGTACCAGTCCAGGTGGCCGGAGACCTCGTACAGGTGGCCCTTGGTGATGTGCGGGGTGTAGACAAACTCGTAGCCGGCCTCGGTGTGGCGCTGGCGGGAGTAGTCCTCCATGGCCTTGCGGATGATGCCACCCTTGGGGTGGAACACCGGCAGGCCGGAACCCAGCTCATCCGGAAAGGAGAACAGGTCCAGTTCGGTGCCCAGCTTGCGGTGGTCGCGGCGCTCGGCCTCGGCCAGACGCTCCTGGTAGGCCTTCAGCGCGTCCTTGGTGGGCCAGGCGGTGCCGTAAATGCGCTGCAGCTGCTGGTTGTTCTGGTTGCCCAGCCAGTAGGCGGCGGCGGAACGGGTCAGCGCGAAGGCGTTGGAGATCAGCTTGGTGTTGGGCAGGTGCGGGCCGCGGCAGAGATCGCACCAGACGGTCTCGCCGGACTTGCGGTCCACGTTGTCGTAAATGGTGATCTCGCCGGCACCGACCTCGATGTTCGCGCCCTCGCCGGCTTCCTCGGCGCCGTCCTTCGTGCCCAGGAGCTCGAGCTTGTACGGCTCGTTGGCCATGGCCTCGCGGGCTTCTTCTTCAGTGACCACGCGGCGGACGAACTTCTGGTTCGAGTTGACGATCTTCTGCATCATCTTCTCGAGGGTCTTCAGGTCTTCGGGGGTGAACGGCTCGGCGACGTCGAAGTCGAAGTAGAAGCCGTCCTTGATGTAGGGGCCGATGCCCAGCTTGGCGTCGGGGCGCAGCTGCTGCACGGCCTGGGCCATCACGTGTGCGGTGGAGTGGCGCAGGACGTTCAGCCCGTCTTCGGACTCAATGGTGACGGATTCCACGGTGTCGCCCTGCTCCAGCGGGGTGTCCAGGTCCTTGAGCACGGAGTTCACGCGCATCACGACGACGTCGCGGCGTTCGAAGAAGAGCTGCGCACCGGTGGTGCCAGTATCCACCGTGGTCTCTTCGCCGTCGACGATGAGGGTGAACTTCTCTGGCACTGACACGGTTGTCTCCTAGATTTCGTTGTACGGCGTCTTCTGCACGGCCGAACCCGGCCGGCTCCTTCTTTGCGCCCGTACCGATGTTATCCGCTGCGCTTGTGCCCCACCAACATGCCGCGCTGACTGTCCGGCAGGGGAAGCGAGGCTGTGTCCGCCAAATTCCAGGCTTCGAGGGCCTGCAGGCTGATGCCGCGGGGTCCGGTGCGGCGGGTCAGCCCGCGGACCAGCAGCAGCTCGGTGCCGAAGAGCAGCGGACCGGACTTCTCCTGCGCCTCGTGGAAGAACGTGCAGTCCACACAGCCGGTGCCGTCATCAAGGCTGATGAACACCACCCGGCGGCCGCCGCGCATGGGCGGGGTCTGGGTGGCCACCCGGATCCCGGCCACCAGCACCTCGGAGCCGTTGCGCAGGTCCATCAGCGCTTCGGCAGGTGTCACTCCCAGTCCGCGCAGCAGCGGCGTGTAGCTTTCCATCAGGTGTGCGCTCACGTCCACGGAGAGCAGGTCCAGTTCGGTGCGGACCTTTTCCCGCATCCCCGGTTCGGGCAGCTCGCGGTGCAGGTTCGCCAGCTCGGTATCCCCCAGCGGCAGTGCCAGCTGCCCGGGGATCGGCTCGTACTTCCGGGACGAAGACCGGGCCGGAGCGGCGTCGAGGTAGGAGATCAGGTCCGCCCGACTGCCTTCGGATCCGGTTTTTTGGCTCAGCGAATCGAAAGCACCAAGCTGTGCCAGGCGGCGCAGCGTGGGCCGGGAAACCCGTGCCCGGGCGCGCAGATCAGCCAGTGAGTCATAGGGCTGCCCGGCGGCAATGCGCCGGAGTTCAACGGCGGACAGCCCGTAGATCCCGGCCAGGGACAACCGGATGCCCAGTTTTCCGGGCTGCCCGGGCTCTTCGGAGGGGATCCGCTCCACCCGGTACTGCTCCCCGCTGCGGTTGATGTCCAGGGGCAGGATGGGAATGCCCATCCGCCGGGCCTCGGCGACCAGCAGCCGGCGCGGATACATGCCAGGATCGTGTTCGAAAATCCCGGCCAGGAACGCTTCGGGATGGTGCGCCTTCAGCCAGGCCGACTGATAGGTGGGCACGGCAAAGGCCGCCCCGTGGGCCTTGCAGAAGCCGAAGCTGCCAAAGGCCTTCAGCGTGTCCCAGACCTTGTTGATGGTCTCCGGCGTGTAGCCGCGCTCCGCGGCCTTGCTGCGGAAGTATTCCTCCACCCCCGGCTCCGCTGCCTCGTTGCCCAGCAGACGGCGCAGTTCATCAGCCTTCGCCAGTCCGCAGCCGGTAAACACGTTCAGGGTCCGCAGCACCTGTTCGTGGAAGACGGTGACGCCGTGCGTTTCCGCCAGCACCGGGCGCAGTGCCTCGTGCGGGTAGACCTCGGGCGAGAACCCGTGCCGGTATTCCAGGAACGGCCGGACCATGTCGGATTTCATCGGTCCGGGCCGGAACAGGGAAATGTCGATAATCAGGTCGTTGAATTCCCGCGGGGCCATCTTGCCCACCAGCTCCCGCTGGCCCGGGGATTCGATCTGGAAGCAGCCCAGGGTATGCGTGCTGCGGATGAGCTCATAGGTGGGTTCGTCGTCGAACGGCACCGCGTCCAGGTTGATCCGGCCGTCGGCTTCGATGAACTCAGGATCCGGGCTGCCGGGATCTTCCCGGTGGCCGCCGGCGGCAATGACTTCCTCCCGGGAGGAATGCACCCGGACCACTTCGCGGACGGCGAAGGCCATGGCGCTCTGCATCCGCACCCCGAGGACGTCCAGCTTGAGCATGCCCATCGGGTCCATGTCGTGCTTGTCGAACTGGGACATGGGCAGGCCCAGCCCGCTGGGCTGCACGGGGGTGCGGTCCAGCAGGGACTTATCCCCCAGGATCACCCCGCACGGGTGCATGGAGATGTGCCGGGGAAGACGGTCCAGGCGTTCGGTGAGGTCCACCAGCAGGTCCAGCTGCTTGTTCTTTTCCACCTGGCCGGAAAACTCGCGCAGTTCCGGCTTTTCGGCGAGCGCCTCACGGAAGTTGCGCGCCGAGAAGCGCCACAGCTGCTTGGCCACGGCACCGATGTCCTCTTCGTGCATGCCCAGGGCCAGTCCGGCGTCGCGTACCGCACCGCGTGCCCGGTAACCGTTCTGCATGCTCATCAGCGTGACCCGTTCGGAGCCGAAGCGTTCGAAGATGCGGTGATACACGTTGTGCCGTTCGGCGCTTTCCACGTCAATGTCGATGTCCGGCAGCGTGGAGCGGTCCCGGGAAAGGAACCGCTCGAAGATCAGGTCATGGTCCAGCGGATTCACGTGGCTGACCCCCAGCAGATAATTCACCAGCGAGGATGCCCCCGACCCGCGTGCCGCCGCGCGTACCCCCATTCCCGTGATCATGGCCGAGACTTCGGCAACCGTCAGGAAGTAGGAGGCGAAGCCCAGCCGTTCGATAATCCCCAGCTCATGGTCAAGCCGGTGCCGGATTTCCGCTTCGGCAACCGAGTCCCGTGACCGCAGCCGGCGGGTAATCCCGGCTTCGCAGCGGCGCCGCAGTTCCAGCATGGGTTCAATGTCTATGCCGATCACCGAGGCTTCGGGCACTACGGGCTGCTTCCAGCCCATATCCCCTACCGGGTCCATCCGGCAGCGGTCCGCGAGCGCCGCAGTGTCGGCCAGCATCCGGGCGGCTGAGCCGCAGCCGGCCTCGGAGCTGATCTCCCGGGCCAGCGCGGTCATCTCCCGTGTCCCCTTGAGCCAGCCCTGCCCGTTGGGCTGGCGGTCCGGCAGCCGGGACAGGGAAGTCAGCGAGCGCGCGGCGTCGAGCACGTCCGCAGTGGCGGCGCCGTCCTCATCGACGTAGCGCACGGCATTGGTCAGGATGGTCGGTACGCGCATCTCGTCAGCCAGGCGGAACATCCGCACCGCGTGGGCGAGGCTGAGGTTCTCCCCGGGCGGAGCCAGGTGCGTGACCACTTCCACGGCGAGCGCCCCGGCAGGGATGACGGAACGCCAGCGGCCGAACAGGGTGCGGGCGACGGCGTAGCTGCGGCTGCGCATGGCCTGGCCGACGTCGGACTGCGGGCCGACCAGGATGGTCAGGACCGGTTCTTCCTCCTCCCAGGGAACGGCACCCGCCTTCGGACCCGTCAGGGCGGGGTTCCCCTCTCCCCCTGCATGGTCCAGGCCGCCCCGCGCATACCGGGCCAACTGCTCCATGGTGACGCCCACGGGCTTGCCGGTCCGTGCCCGGGAAGCCGAGGTGGAGGCATGGGCGGCGGAAATCAGCCGGCACAGGGCGCTGTAGCCCGCTCCCCCGGTATGTCCGCGGGCCAGGACGACCACCCTGCCCGTGACGGTGTTCTCCTTGTCCAGGACCGCGAGATCCACGCCGACGATGGGATCTATGCCTGCCTCCATGCAGGCACGCAGATGCTTGACCGTTCCGTACAGCCCGTCCCTGTCCGTGCAGGCAAGGGCATCGGCGCCGTCCGCGGCCGCGGCGGCTGCCATCTCCTCGGGCCAGGAGACCCCGTAATGCGCGCTGAAGGCCGTGGCGGCGTGCAGGTGGATAAAGCTCATGGGGTCTCAGGCACTGTCCTTCAAAGCGTCATGGATCCGGATCAGGCGCCAGCGGTCAGTGTTGACATGGTGCGAGAGGTCCAGGGTGCGCAGGTCAGAGCGGTCGCTGACCCTCGCCTGGACGCGCCAGATCTCGGTATCCACCAGGCCGGCACCGTGGCCGCGCTCTGCCCGTGCTTCCTCTTCCCACCAGTTGCGGCGTTCATACCAGCGCACGGGATCGGCCCCCACCTTGTAGGTGCGGCCGCCCCATACCAGCCGCAGCGGCTTTCCCGCAGGCGAGCACACCACCTCTATGCCTTCGCTGAAGACACCCATTTCAGCTTCCTTCCCCGCCGGACCCGTGCACACCGCAGGTGGATCCTCGCCCGCAGCCTCCCTCAGGGGGCCAACTGGTTATTAATTGCCAACTAATTCGAACATATGTTCGAACGCTTCCTCTTCAGTGTACGACCGGCGGCTGACAATCGGCACCGCGTCCTGCCGGATCCGGTGTCCGGCCCGCACACACACGCTGCTTCAGCCGAGTCGGGCGGAGAGGCTCCGACAGAACCGCGCCGCTCTGGTGCACACTGGTTCCAGATTCCCGCCCACCGATGGAGTACCTTTTGGATCCCGAAATCCCGTACCGGAACCCGTATGCCGGCACCGAAGAAACAGATACCCCCGACCAGCCCGAGCCCCGGGCGGCACGGCAGCGGTTCAGCAAAGCGGGCATCACCGGCATGGTCATCGTCACCCTCGGCTGGGCCCTGGCACTGTTCCCCTTCTACTTCTGGATCCGCAGCTTAGGCAGTGTCGGCGCCGGCGTGGGAGGCGTTCTTAATCTCATCGGCTTCCTCGGTATTGCCGCCCTGATTGCCTCCGTCGCGGGCTTCACTGCCGCGCTCCGGGCCGGCAATAAGAAGCTGGCCGCCCGGCTGTACATCATTCCCTCCCTGCTGTGGCAGCTCCCCCTGGCTGCGCTGATCGGCTGGACCCTCTTCCTCCTGTCCACTTACGAAGCGACCTAGGCTTCCTCTGCTGCTTCGCGGCGCACCGTGGTGGACAGCGGTACTTCCCGGATAAACAGGCACAGCACCAGGGCGGCTGCCACCACGGGCACGCTCAGCAGGAAAATCGGCGGCAGGGCGTTGCCGAAAGCAGCGGCAATGAAGTCCTGCGCGGGTGCGGGCAGGCCGCGCAGCATCGCCGGACTGAGCGAGTTGATGTCCCCGCCCACCGCAGCTCCGGCCCCCGCAGGCGCCCCGGCCAGCTCGTTGCCCAGCCGGTGGATGAAAATCGAGCCGAACAGGGCAATACCGAAGGACGCACCGATCTGGCGGAAATAGTTCGCCGCGGAGATCGCCGCCCCCATATCCCTGCCGGGCACACTGTTCTGCACAATCAGCACCAGGTTCTGCATCAGCATGCCGATTCCCAGCCCCATCACCAGCATGCCCAGCGCCGTAAAGCTGTAGGGGGTGGTGTCCGAAATCCGCGAGAGCAGCACCAGTCCGGCAATAATCACCGCGCAGCCAAGCACGGGGTAGATCTTGTACTTCCCGGTCCGGGAGATCAGCTGGCCGGTGCCGATGGAGGTGAGCAGCAGCCCGCCCATCATCGGCAGCATCATCAGCCCGGACTGTGTGGCGGTGGCCCGGTTGACCATCTGCAGGAAGGTGGGCAGGTAGGAGATGGTGGAGAACATGGCGATTCCGACGGCGATGCCCACCAGCACGGGCAGCAGGAAGTTCCGGCGCCGGAACAGGGCCAGCGGGAGGAGAGGTTCGGCAGCCCGCCGCTCCACCGGGATAAATGCCCCGGCGGCCGCCAGGGTCACGGCAGCCAGGGCAAGGATCTGCGGGCTGGACCAGGCATACGTGGTGCCGGCCCAGGTGGTCAGCATGATCAGCGCAGCGCTCGCGAGCGCCAGCAGGCCTGCGCCGGCGTAGTCCAGCTTCGGGCGCCTTCCCTTGGGCTTGGGCAGGTGGAGCGAGGTGATGACGACGGCGAGCGCCACCGCTCCGATGGGCAGGTTGATGTAGAACACCCAGCGCCAGGACCAGGCATCGGTGATCCACCCGCCCAGCAGCGGCCCGCCCACGGAGGCCAGCCCGAAGGCGGCACCGATCAGCCCCATGTATTTGCCGCGTTCCCGCGGAGAGACCAGATCCCCCAGAATGGCCTGCGCACCGATCATCAGTCCGCCGCCGCCGATGCCCTGCAGCGCGCGGAAGCCGATCAGCTGGCCCATGTTCTGCGCCAGCCCGGACAGGACGGATCCGGTGAGGAACACCGCAATGGCAAAAATGAAGATGCTCTTGCGGCCAAACAGGTCACCGAGTTTGCCGTAGATCGGCAGGCCTATCGTCGCCGCCAGGATATAGGCCGTGACGACCCAGGACAGGTGTTCCAGCCCGTTGAGATCGCCCACAATGGTGGGCAGTGCCGTGGCCACAATGGTTTGGTCCAACGCTGCCAGCAGCACTGACAGCAGCAGACCGGTGAGGACAAGGGGCAGGTTCCGCTTCGGCACCTCGGCCTCGGCGGTCTCCCCGCGGTGTCTGGGCATGGCGGGAACGGACCGGGGCGGGGCAGCCGCAATACGCGGCGTCAGTGCTTTGTGGGACATAAAAGGACTACTTCCTTGGCTGGATTGCCGCCTACTCCGTCTGCGCCTCCAGGTGGGCGGTTTTGGACAGCGGCTGCTGCACGATGAACAACGTGAGGACAAACGCCACCGCAAGGATGGGCACTCCCAGCAGGAAGATGGGCGGCAGCGCTTCGCCGAAGGCGGACTTGATGAAGTCCTGCGCGGGGGCGGGAAGCCGCCGGATCATCTCAGGGCTGATCGAGTTGGCACCGCCGGACGCAGGGTCCCCTGCCCCGGCGGGCGCGGAAGCCAACCGGTCATTGAGCCGGTGGATGAACAGTGAACCAAACACGGCGATACCCAGCGACGCGCCGAGCTGCCGGAAATAGTTGGCCGTGGACACGCCGGTGCCCATGTCACGGGGCGGGACGCTGTTCTGGACAATCAGCACCACGTTCTGCATCAGTGCCCCGATGCCCAGTCCCAGCACCAGCATGCCCAGGGCTGTGAACGAATACGGCGTCGTGCTGGAAATCCGCGAGAGCAGGAGCAGCCCGATCATCATGACTGCCGAGCCCAGGATGGGATAGATCTTGTATTTGCCGGTGCGGGAGATCAGCTGGCCGGTGCCGATGGAACTGATCAGCATGCCGGCCACCATGGGCAGCATCATCAGCCCGGACAAGGTGGGAGACGCCCCGTTGACAATCTGCAGGAAGGTGGGCAGATAGCCGATGGCACCGAACATCGCCAGCCCTACGGCCGCGCCTACCAGGGTGCAGATCAGGAAGTTGCGGATGCGGAACAGCCGCAGCGGCAGCAGGGGCTCCTTTGCCCTCAGTTCCACGGGGATGAACAGTGCGACGGCTGCCACGGCCACGGCAGCCAGCGTCAGGATGGTCGGGGAGGTCCAGGCGTAGTTGTTGCCGCCCCAGCTGGTCAGCAGCACCAGTGCAGCGGTGCCGATGGCCAGCAGCGCGGCCCCCGCATAGTCCAGGGGGATGCCCGTTGCACTGTTCCGCGGCAGGTGGAGCGCTGTGATGATGATGGCCAGGGCAATGATGCCCACGGGCAGGTTGATGTAGAAGACCCACCGCCAGGACCAGTAATCCGTGAGGTACCCGCCCAGCAGAGGACCACCGACGGAGGCGATACCGTAGGCAGCTCCGATCAGGCCCATGTATTTGCCGCGCTCCCGGGCGGAAACAATGTCGCCGATAATGGCCTGCGCACCGATCATCAGCCCGCCGCCGCCAACGCCCTGGATGGCCCGGTAGGTGATCAGCTCGGCCATGCTGTGCGACTGGCCGGACAGTGCGGAGCCGGCCAGGAACACCACGATGGCGAAGATGAAGATGTTTTTGCGTCCCAGCAGGTCACCTAGCTTGCCGTAGATGGGCAGCCCGATGGTGGCCGTCAGCAGATAGGCGGTGATCACCCAGGACAGGTGGTCCAGCCCGTGCAGGTCCCCCACAATGGTGGGCAGCGCCGTGGAGACGATGGTCTGGTCCAGGGCCGCAACCAGCACCGAGAGCATCAGGCCGGTGAAGATGACGGCGACGCGCCGGCTGGAGTGCGGCGGTGCCGGTTGCCGGCCCGAGGGAAGGTCTGGGGCGGCGGCCGCTGCCGCCGTTGCCGCCGTTGCCCCGCGTGCCCCGCGTGCCGGTGCTGCGGCGCCCGCCGGGGAGGCACTTCCCGGGACAGCAGCCGCCGGGGCACCCGAATGGGCCGCCAAGGAGACGGTGCTGACCGGGGCGCCCATGGCACCGGTCATCCCTGCGGCGGGGTGGGCTGCTGTTGTGCCACGGGCGGTGAATTGCTCTGCCATGCGCATCTCCTTGGAAATTTCCGCCGGATGATGGCAGTGAAGGATTGCACTTCCCATTCGACGCCCGACGTCCGGCCAAGTCAAAGGTCGGGCTGCGGCGGCAAGGACCGCTAAGTCGCATCCGCAGGGGGCTGCTCCCCGCCCCGCCGTTGTTCCATGGGTGGGACAGTCGCACACTGGCACTGAACGCGGACCGGCCGGATGCCGATGCCGATGCCGCACGGGATCCACGATTTCTTTCGGGGTAGGCCATGAACCGCACCATCAGTATCATTTTCCGCGCGATACCGCTTCTGATGGGCGCAGTCTGTCTGTCCTACGGCCTCTACATCCTGGCCGGCCCCGACGATGCCGGCCATTTTGTCGCCGGGCACGTTAACGTGGGGCTGACCGCCATCTGTTATGCACTGTTCACGACGGCGGCAACCATCATCCGGCAGCTCATCAACCGTTACGGGCGCGTGTGGGGGATCATCCTGCCGCTCTCCGGCTACGTTGCTGCTGCCGCCGCCATCATCTGGGGCATCGTCCTGGCCAACCGGGAGAACACCGCCGCAAACCTGACGGCGGGCTTTGTGGTCATCGGTGTCGGCTTCGTCGCCTCGTGTGTCAGCACCGTCGCGGCCGCATCCACAAAATTCACGCTGATCCAGTCGGCGCAGTTGCTCGATCCGCTGGGCGGACCGCCGGAGGGTGCCCATTCGCGCACCGCCGGCGCAGTGTTGATCGCCGTTCCGGTGGCCGCAGCCATTGCCGGTTTCTCCCTTGCGGCCGGCCTGCTGGCGCGCGGAGACACCCCGGGATTCGTGGCCGGTCACGTCATGATCGGGTTGTCCGTCATCTGCACCTCCCTGATCGCCCTGGTCGCGAGCATCGTGCGCCAAATACGCAATGCCTTCAGCGACAGCGAGCGGCTGGTCTGGCCCTGGCTCGTTGCAGCCGCGGGCGCCGTCAACCTGCTGCTCGGATTCTTCGTCCTGTTCAGCTCGGACGAGTCCTACCGGCTGGCCCCGGGATGTGTGCTGCTTGGCCTCGGACTGATCTGCTTCAGCATCCTGTCCAAGGTGCTGTTGCTCGCGCTCGTCTGGCGCCGCGGGTTTGCCCTGGCCAACCGCATCCCCCTGATGCCCATCGGAACTGCGCTCACCTGCCTGTTCTTCGCGGCGTTCCTTTTTGAAGCTGCTGGCACGGACCCGGCGTTCCTTGTTCCCTCGCACGTGCTGGTGGGTCTCGGCGCCGTCTGCTTTACGCTGTTCTCCATCGTCTCGATCCTCGAAGCGGGAACGTCGGAGTAGCCGCACTGTTCCACGGGCAGCCGGGTCACCGGTCCTCGGCCGCCGCCTGCCCTGCCGGGCTCAGGCTTCCCCGCCAGGTGCGGATGGAAGTGCGGACGGTGTCCGGCAGCCCGGCGTCGTCGAACAGCCGCTGCAGGGAAAAGCCGTCCAGCACCGCGCGGAAGGCTCCGTCCATGCTGGTGCCGTACTCTGCGCAGAGCTCCTCGGACGCCGCTTCCGGATTGGGCCGTCCCGATGCTGCCGCGAAGGCGTCGGCATTGCTGGCGGTTTCGAAGTAGTCCTCCCGGATCTCCGCCGGTTCCGCCCGGGCGGCGGTGAGCAGCACCATGGCGGTCATCCCGGTGCGGTCCCGTCCCGCCATGCAGTGGAACAGCACCCCGCCCTCGGGAGCATTGGCCAGGGCGGTCAGGACGGCTCCCATCCGCTCCGGAAGCCGGGTGAGGTGCGGAAGGTAGTACAGCGGTGTGCCCATCAGCCCGTTCTCCCAGTATCCCGCCCAGAAGTCCGGATTGTCCTGCAATCCGTCCAGGTCCACCGGCACCGTGGTGAGCCAGTCCGGGCGGCCCGCGGTGTCCCGCGCGCGCTCGCCGGGCTGGCGGAGGTCGACGACGGTGCGGACGCCCAGCGCGTGGAGCTGGTCCCAGCCTTCGGGACGGACCCAGTCGACGCACTCGGACCGGTAGAACACTCCGTGCGGGGTGCGTGAGCCGTCGCTGCGGCGGCGTCCGCCGAGATCACGGAAATTCACCAGGCCGCTGACGGCCGGGGCTGTCTCAGGTGTAGTTCCGGGTGTTGTCCCGGCTGCCCGGGGGCCGGCAACTGCGGGGCCGGGAACGTCAGGCCCGGGAACGTCAGGCAAAGTCCATTCCTTCCGCCGGGCGGGGACGGGTGAGCCAGTATTGTGTGCCGGCGGGATCCCTGTCCACAATGCCTTCATCCACCAGGTAGCGGCGGATGGCGGCCGGATCGGCGGTGAAGGCCGCCAGCCGTGCGGTCAGCTCCTTTTCCGTCAGCACAGGCCGCAGTCCCGGTTCCGGAGGCCGGGCATGCTCAAAGACCTCTCCGGCCAGGAAATGGAGAAGCTCCAGCCGGTCCGAACGTTTGCGCGGGTAGTTCACGACCTTGCCGTTGACCAGGAAGCGGCGGGCGGAGGTTTCCGGCGGGCGGACCCCGGCGGCCAGCAGATCGGCGAAGACCGACGGCGCGGCTTCCACCCCGCGCTCGCCGACACGGACCAGGCCGGCGTCCTTTAGCACCGCGAGTGATTTGGACTCCGCAGAGGTGAGGTCCGCCGGGTCCAGCGGGACGCCGTTGTCGGCCGCCAGCACGGCGCGGGCGTAGAGATGCAGCCGGCGCGGGTCCGCGAGCGCCGCGGCCACGGGACGCCAGGCATTGCCGGGCTTAGGAGTCGGGGTCATGCGGCACAACATACCCCACCCCGCCGCAGCCGGTGCGGCCCCGGCCCCGGCGGAGACCAGGGCGCGCCGCTAGCTGCGGCTGAAGGCGTCCAGCCTGCGCTGGGTTTCCATCTGCTGGCGTACCTTGAGTTCGTAGTCCACGAACGCCTCGATCATGGCCTTGTACGTGCGTTCCACCACGTTGCAGTCGCTGTCCTGGTCTTCGGCTGCCTGCCGGACGTGGGCAATCACTTCCTCCATGCGTTTGGGTGACCGCACGGCGTCGTCGTTTTCCTTCAATCCCCCGGCAAGACGGACCAGCCGTTCCCGCCGCCAGATCAGCGCAACGATTTCCTCATCGATTTCGTCAATTGCTGTCCGGACATCATCTAGCTGTCCCGAAACGGATTTCTGCTCAGCTGTTTCCATGGTTTAAGAGTATCCAGTACCCGCCGGCAACACCGCTGCAATTGCCGCCCCGCGGCGGGGCTCCCCCGTCTTCCGCGCCACAATACGCATTTCTCCGCATTCGGTGGCAGGATCAAAACGTGAACCCCCATGTATCCGTGGTCACCGTAGGCGTACGGGACCTCGAAGTGACTTACGCGTTTTATGCTGCCCGGCTGGGCTGGACGCCGCTGCAGTATGTTCCGGAGGAAGTGCTGTTTTTCCAGGTGAACCACGGCCTGGTGCTGTCTTTCTTCCGTGCCGACCATCTGGCCGCGGAGGCCGGGCCGCTGGGCGATATCCGTGATGCCCCGTTCACCCTGGGCCACAACGTGGAATCGCCGGCCGAGGTGGATGCCGTGCTGGGCAAGGCTGCCGGCGCCGGCGGGCAGATCACCGCACCGGGAAGCCAGATGAGCTGGGGCGGGTACTCCGGCTACTTCACCGACCCGGACGGCGTGCGCTGGGAAGTCTGCTTTAACCCCGGGCTGGCCGTGGATGCCTCGGGTCACGTGACCCTGGCCGTCGTGGGCCAGGATCTGCCCGGCTAGAAGAGCGCCCCATCCTCGGTAAGCGCCGCCTCCCCGGGATGCAGCAGGTACTCGCCGTCGTTGCGGACATTGCCAACGGCCGGATGGGCCGGACACAGGATCCAGTCCGACGCCGCCGCATACGCCTGTGACACGGCCGCGCCCACCAGCGCCTGGGCGTCCCGGCGGGCGGGATCCAGCCAGGCGGCCATTGCCGCCGGCGACAGCGGCAGCGGCAGCCGGTCATGCAGGTCCGCCAGCTCGCGCAGCGCCGGCTCCGCGGACTCCGCAGGCGGTGAGGCCACGGTCAGGATCGAGGTGGAAAGCAGCCACCGGTCCGGATCGGCCGGCCCCTTGGCCGGATCACGCCACCACTCATACAGCCCTGCGAAGAAGATCGGACCCCCGTCCGGCCGCGAGACATAAAACGGACGCCGGGTTTTGCCGGGACCGGCCTTCCACTCGTAGTACCCGTCCACCGGGACGGCGCAGCGGCGGGCAGCGACGGCGTCGCGGAACGTCGGTTTTTCCAGCACTGTCTCGGTCCGTGCGTTGAATGCCCGCACCCCCACCGACGCGTCTTTCGCCCACCCCGGCACCAGGCCCCACCTCGCCACGTGCACCTCACGGATGTGCCGGCCGTCCACGAACCGTTCAAGCACCACCGGCACGTCCGACGTTGGCGCGACGTTCCAGGAGGCGCGCAGCTCAAGGTTCGCATCGGCTTCGGCCTCCGCCTCGGCTATCAGGTCCGCTGTGGCCCGGGCCATCACGTATCGTCCGCACATGCCTTCAGTCTGCCACCGGGAATGGAGCCGCCCCGAATACTGTTGATACGGGCAATCAGCCATTTACCTTGAGAAGGAGCACCGCCGTGGCAGCCACAGCCGAAGCCTTTACCCCCGCCGCCGGAACCATCACCATGTTCTCCACCTCCTGGTGCGGCTACTGCCGCCGCCTGAAGTCCCAGCTGGACAGCCAGGGCATCGGCTACACCGAGGTGAACATCGAGGACGTCGAGGGCACCGCGGATCTGGTGGAGGCCCTGAACGGCGGCAACCAGACGGTCCCCACCGTCATCTTCCCGGACGGCTCCTCCGCCACCAACCCGTCCGCCTCCGAAGTGAAGTCCCGCCTGGGCCTCTAGCGCCCCGCCGTCGCGGGCGGCCCGGCATCGCGCCGGGCCAGCCGCGACGGCCACCAGATCCGCCGCCCAATGTCATAGGACAGTGCCGGCACCAGCAGCGAGCGCACCACCAGGGTGTCCAGCAGTACGCCGAAGGCCACGATGAAGGCCAGCTGCGCCAGGAACAGCACCGGGATCACGCCCAGGGCGGCGAAGGTTGCCGACAGCACAATGCCGGCGCTGGTAATCACACTGCCGGTGATCATCAGCCCGCGGATCACCCCTTCACGGGTGCCGTGGCCGATGCTTTCCTCCCGCACCCGGGTCATCAGGAAGATGTTGTAGTCCACGCCCAGGGCCACCAGGAAAATGAACCCGTACAGGGGCACCGCCGGATCCGCTCCCGGGAACCGGAAGACGTGGTTGAACACCACGGCAGAGACGCCCATGGTTGCCCCGAAGGACAGCAGCACCGTCAGGATCAACAGGAACGGTGCCAGCAGCGAGCGCAGCAGCAGCATCAGCAGGAACAGGATCACCACCAGGACCACCGGGATGATGAGGTTCCGGTCATGGGCGGCCGCCGCGTTGGTGTCGATGGTGGTTGCGGTGACCCCGCCGATCAGGACCTCCCCGGTGTCGGCCGTTTTCTCCCGTATTTGGGTCACCGTCTGCTCGGCGGAATCCGACTCCGCCGATTCTGTCAGTGTCGCCTCCAGCAGGACCTTCCCGTCCACGACCTTCGGCGCTCCCGAGGTACCCGGCACGGGCGAGGCCTGCACGCCGTCGGCCGTCACCGGCAGTGTTCCGGCCGGAGTGCCCGTGGCATTCACCGCAAGAGCGTCCACGCCGGGCACCGAAAGGACGGTCCGGGCCACCTCGTCCAATTCACCTTCCGGAGCGACAATCAGCGCCGGACTGCCGGAGCCCGAGGGGAAGTGCTCCCCCAGGACCTGCTGGCCTTCCTTGGCTGCGGTCTGTCCCAGCACGAAGTCGCTCTGCGGCACGCCGGAGGCCCGCAGCTGCAGCAGGCCCGCGCAGGCAATCAACAGCACCAGGGTCGGCACCACCCAGACCCGGCGCGGATGGGCTTTGACGGTGCGTGCCACCCGCGGCCAGAACCCCTTGGCGGTATTGCCGTCCCGGTCCGGGTGTTCCGAACCGAACGCCGGCCGCCGCGGCCAGAACGCTGCCCTGCCGGTGAGCATCAGCAGCGCCGGGAGCAGCGTCATGGCGGCAAGGAAGGAGAATCCGATGCCGATGGCGGCCACCGGGCCCAGTGCCTTGTTGGAATTGAGGTCGCTGAGCAGCAGGCACAGCAGCCCGGCCACGACCGTGGCAGCGGAGGCGAGCACCGGCTCAATGGTGCCCTTCAGGGCTGCCTTGGTCGCATCCCAGCGCCCCTCATGGTCACGCAGCGATTCCCGGTACCGGGAGACATACAGCAGCGAATAGTCCGTGGCGGCACCGATCCCCAGGATGAACAGGATCCCCTGCACCTGGCCGTTCAGGGTCAGCGCCCCGGCCTTGGCGAGGTAGAACACCACCAGGATGGCCGCCGAGAGGGCAAGGATCGAAGTCAGCAGGACCAGGAAGGGCAGCAGCGGGGAACGGTAGACCACTACCAGGATCACCAGCACCGCCAGTGCGGCCACCAGCACCAGGGAGGTGTCGATGCCGCCGAAGGCTTCGGTAATGTCCGCCAGCTGGCCGGCCGGTCCGGTGACATAGCCGTCCAGCCCCGGCGGGATGCCGTCCTTCGCCACACTGTTCAGGTTCTCCACTGTGGCCGCCGCGCCGTCGTTGTCCTCCACGGGCACAAAGAGCTCTGCCGCCCTGCCGTCCGTGGAAAACTGCGGCGGGGACACCTGGCCGGCGACGCCGTCAACGTCCGCGAGGGCCGAAGCCCGCCCGGTGACGAACGTCCGGTCCGCCTCCGTCAGGCCGCCGTCGTTCACGAACACCACCACCGCGGGGATTGCGTCGCTGTCCGTGAACTTCTCCTGCAGCTGTGCCACCTGGGTGGATTCCGAGCTGGCCGGCAGGTAGGAGGTCTGGTTGTTGTCCGCCACTTCGCTGATCTTGCCGAAATACGGGCCCCCGACCCCGCCGACAGCCAGCCAGGCCAAAACCAGCAGCACCGGCAGCAGGAAGATGCGCCAGCCGGTGCGCGGTCCTTTTCCGGGAGAGTGGCGTGTACTGCCGGACGCTGCCGGCATACCGCTGCCGGATGCTGAGGCGTTCATGGGCCGTCCTGGGGTAGGTGGCACTCCGGAAATATCCGCCGCGGCATGGACACGCTGCAGACCCTTTTCCGCCTTCCATCGTAGGGCGGCACCGGCGCTGGCGGCAGTCCCTGCACGGTTGCGCCGGAAGCGGAAGGGTAATTCCCGGCTTCGCTCCCGGCCGACACCCTTCATAGGATGGAACCCGGGACGCCGGACGTCGGCGCCCCGCCCGAACATCGCAGGAGGCAGCACCCCATGGTCCATAAGGTTCAGGCCGTAGTCGTCAAGGAAAAGAACGCACCCGTTTCGCTGGAAACCATCCTGGTTCCGGACCCGGGACCAGGCGAGGCGCTGGTGGATATCCTCACCTGCGGCGTCTGCCATACCGACCTGCACTACAAGCAGGGCGCCATCAATGACGACTATCCGTTCCTGCTCGGCCACGAAGCCACCGGTGTGGTCTCCGCCGTCGGCCCCGATGTCACCGAGGTGGCTCCCGGTGACCGCGTGGTGCTGAACTGGCGCGCCGTGTGCGGCGAATGCCGTGCCTGCCGCAAGGGCGAGCCGCAGTACTGCTTCAACACCGCCAACGCCACCCAGAAGATGACCCTGGAGGACGGCACCGAACTGACGCCGGCCCTGGGCATCGGCGCGTTCGCCGAGAAGACGCTCGTGGCTGCCGGCCAGTGCACCAAGGTGGACGACGACGTCGATCCCGCCGCCGTGGGCCTGCTCGGCTGCGGCGTGATGGCCGGCATCGGTGCCGCCATCAACACCGGCGCCGTGCAGCGCGGGGAGTCCGTGGCCGTGATCGGCTGCGGCGGCGTAGGCATTGCCGCCGTCGCCGGCGCGAAGCTGGCCGGAGCCACGACCATCATCGCGGTCGATATCGATTCCGCCAAGGTGGAGCTGGCCAAGGCCCAGGGCGCCACGCACGGCATCAATTCCAAGGAAGAGGACCCGGTCGAAGCGATCCGCGCCCTCACCGGCGGCTTCGGTGCCGACGTCGTGATCGACGCCGTGGGACGCCCGGAAACCTACGAGCAGGCCTTCTACGCCCGCGACCTCGCAGGCCGCGTGGTCCTGGTGGGCGTGCCGAACCCGGACATGAAGATCGAACTGCCGCTGGCTGAGGTCTTTGGCCGAGGCGGCTCGCTGAAATCCTCCTGGTACGGCGACTGCCTGCCGTCGCGTGACTTCCCCATGCTGGTGGAGCAGTACAAGCTCGGCCGGCTGGACCTGGACGCGTTCGTCACCGAGCGCATCGGCCTGGGCGACATCGAAGAGGCCTTCACCAAGATGCATGACGGCAAGGTCCTGCGTTCGGTGGTGGAACTGTAATGTTTCGCATCGACAACGTAGTCACCTCGGGGACGTTTTCGCTCGACGGCGGCACCTGGGATGTGGACAACAACGTCTGGATCGTCGGCGACGACGCACAGGTGATCGTCATCGACCCGGCCCACAACGTTGACGCGATTGCCGACGCCGTGGGCGACCGTGAGGTCATGGCCATCCTGCTCACGCACGGCCATGACGACCACATCCGCGCGGTGGAACAGGCCCGGGACCGCTTCAGCGCCCCGGTATTCCTGCACGCCGCGGACCGGATGCTCTGGGACGCGGTGTTCCCGGATGAGGGACCTGATGACGTGATCGAGGACGGGGACACTTTCGAGGTGGCCGGGCACACCCTGCGCGCCCTGCACACCCCGGGCCACTCCCCCGGATCGGTCTGCTTCTCGCTGGCCGCCGGCGAAGACGTTCCGGAGCCGGTGGTGTTCAGCGGGGACACGCTGTTCAACGGCGGCCCCGGCGCCACCGGCCGTTCCTACAGCGACTTCCCCACCATCATCGAGTCCATCCGGGAACGCCTGCTGACGCTCCCGGCCGAAACCAAGGTGCTCACCGGACACGGCGACGCGACGTCGATCGCCGCCGAAGGTCCGCACCTGGACGAGTGGATCGCCCGCGGGCACTAAGCCCCTGGCCAAACCCTGCCCCAAGGAAAAGGGCATGCCCGGCTGGAAGGCCGGGCATGCCCTTTTTTACGCGTGTCCTGACTCTTCGTGTATGCCTCGGAATTATCCGGCGGCCTAACCGGTTCCCTCCAGCACACCCTTCTCCACGACACTTAGCAGGGAGCACAGCATGAGCAAGGTCTGGTTCATTACGGGAACATCGCGCGGCTTCGGCCGCGAATGGGCGGAAGCGGCCTTGGAACGCGGAGATTCCGTTGCCGCCACCGCCCGCAGCACGGACAGCCTCACGGAGCTGGTGGACACCTACGGTGACCGGGTGCTGCCGTTGCCCCTCGACGTCACGGACCGCGCCGCGGTCTTCGCCGCCGTCCGGCAGGCACAGGAGCACTTCGGCCGGCTCGACGTCGTCATCAACAACGCCGGGTACGGGCAGTTCGGCATGGTCGAGGAACTTTCCGAGGCCGAAGCACGCGATCAGATTGAGACCAATCTGTTCGGAGCGCTATGGGTGACCCAGGCCGCGCTGCCGTACCTGCGCGAGCAGGGCAGCGGCCACATCATCCAGGTCTCCTCCATCGGCGGCATCTCCGCCTTCCCCTCCGTGGGCATTTACCACGCCTCGAAGTGGGCCCTGGAAGGACTGAGCCAGGCACTGGCGCAGGAGGTTGCCGGCTTCGGGATCAAGGTCACCATGATCGAGCCCGGCGGGTTCTCCACCGACTGGGGCGGCAGCTCCGCGAAGCATGCGCAGCCCATTGCCGCCTACGACGTCGTCCGTGAGCAGTCTGCGAACCGGCCCAGCCGCCGGGGCATGCCCGGTGATCCGCGTGCCACCCGCGGGCCGATCCTCAAGATTGTCGACGCCGAAAACCCGCCCCTGCGGGCGTTCTTCGGCGAGGGGCCGCTGGCCATAGCCAAGGCCGACTATGAGTCCCGGCTGGCGAACTGGGAAGAGTGGCAGCCGGTGGCACTCGAAGCCCACGGCGGCGGCAGCAACTAGCCGATCCCGCTTCCGGAAGGCCGGTCCCCGGACCGGCCTTCCGCCGCCGGCACATCCCGAATCCCCAGCCCCTTGAATCGGGTTTCATCCCGCAAGACACTGGGCACATGGCACTGCAAATCAGCCCCTCCATGTGGAAACTTCTGCCCGAGCTGCGCTACGAGCCCACGCCGCGGCGCATCCGTGCACAGCTGGGCGACAACACCGTGGTGGATTCCACGCACGCGGTGCTGGCCTATGAGCCTCGACGGGTTACACCCCTTTATGCCGTCCCGGCCCGGGATATTGCCGCAGAGCTGATCGCCGCTGACAGCCCGGAGCAGGACCCGCTGGCACACGTGCCGCCGGATGCGCTCATGGACCCGCGTTACCCCTTCGCCGCGCACACCGCCCCGGGGCAGCGGTTGGATCTGCGTGCCGGTTCCCACGATCTGCCCGGCGCGGGCTTCCGTCCGGATGATCCGGATCTCGCCGGCTACGTGCTGCTGGACTTCGGCGCGTTTGACCGCTGGCTGGAAGAGGACGAGGAGATCAAGGGCCACCCCCGGGACCCCTTCCACCGCGTTGACGCACGGCAGTCCTCCCGGAGTGTCCGGGTGCACCTGGGTGGACAGTTGCTGGCGGAAACCCGCGAACCTCTGCTCGTGTATGAAACGATGCTGCCGCCGCGGACCTACTTTCCCCGTGGCGACGTGGACTGGGATGTCCTTCAGCCGTCTCTCAAGCAATCGGTCTGCCCCTATAAGGGAACCGCGACCTACTGGTCAGTGGCCGGGCAGCCGAAGGGCACGGACCTGGCCTGGTCCTACGAGACCGTGCTGCCGGATTCGGGGCAGCTCAAGGACCGGGTCTCGTTCTTCGACGAGCGCACCGAGGTCTACGTCGATGACGTTCAACAGGAAATCAACTCCCTGTTCCGCTTCTGAGGTGCGTGCTGCTCCGGTATCAGGCTGCCGTCCAATGCGAATTCCTGAACCCACCAACAAGCAGTGAATTTCTATACCAATGCAGCCTGACTGTGCGGAGACAGTGCCGTTGGGGTTCACCCACATACGGCCAAAGGATCCCGTATAACGGGCACCCCACCACAGAGGAAAAGTTAGACCGTCCAGACATCCCAAGAAGTACTGTGTTCTTAGGCCGTCTTACTTGTGCTACTTTGGCAGCACAACACGTGGTGACAATCATCACGTTCCAACGCCTATGGGGGCACAGATGGACACCAACCTGGCCAGTACCTTCTTGCATGAGCTTCCTTGGGAAGTGGCAATCGTTCCTGGGCTTGCGCTATTCGCAGCGTCTTGGCTCTTTCCCCGGCGAATCGTTTCACTCCCAGCCGAAGGCTCCCGTAGAAGGACACTGTTTTTGACGGGGACCCTCGGACCGTGCGCGGTGGTCGTAGCCGCGAGCATCACGAGCACAATGAACATGCTCATATTCGACGCGTCGGGATTCGACGGCTGGTGGCGGCGTCCTGCCCCGCTGGTTGCAGCGATCCTGGCATTGATTGTCACAGCGCGGATGTTGGGCAAGGAACCCGTTCCCGCACCGGGTCAACGTGCCATCGCCCCACTACGTCGCTGGTTCGCCTACACATCCGCATCCCTGCTTTGGGGCATCGGACTCACAGGCACCCTATTGGTGGTCACTACTATGTGGCAGATCATGATCGCCACAAGCGCACCAGAAAGCGGTCCGTTCGTTGGCCGCATACTGGAGTACACATCGCTTCCGATTTTCATGAGTTTCAACGGAGGTAACGGCTATGCCCCTGGCGCGGGTTGGCCCAACCACCTGGCCACCCTCCTCACCGTCGTCCTTGCTTGCGTCGTACTCTTAGTAATCAGCCGGACGGATGCCAACCGCCCAATACCGGTGCAGGTCTCTGTGCAGAGTGTCAGGGCGCAGCGGGAACCCGTGGCACGCCTCATGGGCCTTATCGTGTTCGCCGGGTTGATCATTACCCTCGGGGCGGTTTGGATGCACACCGGCTTGTCCGGTCAGACATCCGCCGCTTACGAACAAGTCACTGCGTCTTCTCCGATTATGTTTGTTGAGGGCAGCTACAGCGGGATTGCTAAGGAAATGAATCTCACGGGCCATCTGATCCAGGGGGCCGGGGTCGCGCTGGCGCTAAGGACAGCCGTTGATACCGCTCGGGCCTACCTTAGGGGGACAGCCAAGAGTTCCTCACCTGAACGAGCGACTGAGGGCAGCACCGGGATTTCGGGGGCATCTCGGTGAATGTTCCCACACCGAGCTCAGCCGATGAGATAGCTGAACTCTTCAGGGGCGCGATCCGTTCCGGGCAACTCGGGGACGGCGAACGCCTGCCCACCGTCCGCCAAACAGCACGCGATTTTGCCGTAGCGCAGGCAACTGTTGCCAAGGCGTACAAAGTTCTCGAGCGTGACGGACTCGTCATCAGTCGTACTGCCGCCGGCACCCGGGTCGCTCCCGGCGCATCCAAGGCCCCGCAAACGGTCATAGAAACCATCCGTACACTCGTCGAAGCCAGTGACACTGCAGGAGTATCTCTGGATGATGTCATTGCGATACTGCGCAACGTCTGGAATGGATCTTCTGAAACCAACAAGGGTGACGATGAAATGCAGTCTCCTTAGCCCCAAGCGTTGGATGCCGCTGATTAGTAACCAGCTTTCGCAGTGATTCCCGTCCTAAAGTGCGCTCACCACCCCATTTCCCCCGCGAGAAGGTTACCTATAAGGCGTTTGGAGATCCTCCGCACACGCTGACTTTACGACCACCTAAAATAAGGGCGTGCGAACGCTCGTCGCACCGGGAATCATCGGACTGAATAGACCTGGACATGTCAGAATAAACCCGCCATGAAGCTCGCAGGGACTCGACGCGTTACGGATTCTGTTGTGGAGGAATAGGTTATAAATCGCCGTAGGGTAAGTTCGCGAGGCGAGGTCATAATCACTAACTATTGGAGAGAAGTCGATGAGGGCAACCAAGACTCTGAAGCAAACCAGTGCGGTGGGCTTCGTATCAGCTCTGACTTTCTCAGTGTTCTTATTAAGCGGTTGTGGTAGCAGCAACTCGGAAGCGCCGAGCGCGACCCCCAGTCCGACGGCGAGTCAGAGTTCGACAGCTAGTTGTAACTCTTACGGACGTTGTGAACGCGTTCGATAGGTGAGAGGCCCCCGATCCCGGTATGGGCTCGGTGATGATTGTAGTGATGAAGCCAGGCATC